>CAYTUW010000109.1:0-3546 GCA_964441435.1 uncultured Rhodobacterales bacterium | reverse complement strand
ATGGATTTTTCGGCGTCAATTCCTGCGGCAATGAAGCCCGCGCACAGTTCCCGCGTGGCATTGCGCAACTCGTCCGGGTTTTGCAGCCCCGCTGTGATGGCGTGCAGATCCACCATGCAATAGATAGCCTCGGGGCCGTCTTGCTGCATCTCGACCCAACGCCGGATCGCGCCGAGGTAATTGCCAAGGTGCAGGTCACCTGTCGGCTGGATACCCGAAAAGATGCGTGGCGTATGGGCTGTCTCGGTCATTTCGACGCTCCGGCTGGATATTTTGCTCGCGCTCGCTTACCCATGCAGGCAAGGCCCGTCAACAGGAGGCATGAGTTTGAGCAACCCGCAGGACCCTTTACCGATCAACCCGATCCCACCCGTCGTGCTTGTTCTGGCCTTGCTGATGTTCGCAGTGGAGGCAGTGTTATGGCTCGGCGCCAATGGAATAGTGGGCGGACCCCAGGCGGTTGGCTGGCGCATCGACCTTCTGGACCGTTTCGCCATTCCGGGAAACCTGTTGGCGGTGATGCGTGATAACGGATATTTCCCGGCTGATTACCTGATGCGTTATCTGACCTATCCCTTTGTACACGCCAGTTTCACCCACATGATTTTTGCCGTGGTGTTCACACTGGCGCTTGGCAAATTTGTGGGCGAGGTGTTTCGCGCCTGGGCTGTTCTTGCGGTGTTTTTTGTTGCCGCTATTGTCGGGGCGCTGGCCTATGGGCTGCTTGAGGTGCGACAACCGCTGATCGGTGGCTACCCGGCGGTTTTTGGGTTTGTAGGGGCGTTTACCTATATCCTCTGGGCGCGGCTTGGGGCGCATGGGGCGAACCGGGCGCGTGCCTTTCTGCTGATCGGCATGCTGCTGCTGTTTCGGGTGGTTTTTGCGGGCCTTGCGGCGCTGATCTATGGCGCGGCATCCATTGGGTTTGACTGGGTTGCGGAACTTGCCGGATTTGCCACTGGGTTTGGCCTGAGTTTTGTCATCAGTCCGGGTGGTTGGCAACAGGTCCTGGCCCGGCTGCGGCAACGCTAGGGGCGCTCATCAGCCCTTGGCCTTCTTCGCGCTGAAAGCCCGGACAGGGCTTGAAAAGCGTCATCCCCGGCGAAGGTTGCTACGAAAGTCGCGCAGGCGAAAGGCGCCCAGAAGCTGACCAAGTATCGCATAGGATGCCATGCCGCTGGCCACAAGGATGACCAGCGCAAGATAGCGCCAGCCATCGGCTCCAAACATCGGGCCGATCACGATTTCAGTGAGTTTTAGCCAGAGCCCCATAAGTGCCGATGCTGCGATGATCCGACCAGCGCGGCGTTTGAACCCCGCGTCAAACCGTGCCTCCGGCCCCAGCCGCCGTGCCCCCCCCAGCAGCAGCAGATACATCACCCAGCCTGCAATCGTCGTAGCCACGGCAGCCGCGACGTAGCCGATCACAAAGGCCAGCCCGATCGCCAGCGCGACGTTCACAACCATGGCGATCAGGGCGAACCTGAACGGTGTCCTTGTATCTTCGCGGGCGAAATAGAGCGGCTGAAGCACCTTCTGGAGCACAAAGGCCGGCAGGCCCGCCCCGTAGATCGCGACAGCGATTGCCGTGGCGTCGGTGTCCTCGGCAGTGAACGCGCCGCGCTCGAACAGGACCGCCACCAGTGGCAAGGGCACGACCATCAGCGCCACAGCAGAAGGCAGGGTGAGCGCCAGCGCCATCTCGCCTGCACGAGAAAGAGCATCCTGCCCGCCCTGCGCATCGCGCGCCTGCAATCGCCGCGACAGTTCTGGCAGCAGGACGATACCGATTGCGATGCCAACCACGCCGAGGGGCAGTTGATACAACCGGTCGGCATTGTAAAGCCAGGACACTGCGCTGTCGAACTGGCTTGCGACCTGTCGGCCAACAATGAGGTTGATCTGCACAACCCCACCCGCCAGTGCCGCAGGGGCGGCGATAATGGCGAGGCGTTTGAGGTCCGGGGTCATGCGCGGCCAGCGGAACCGGATGGCGAACCCTGCACGCACCGCTGCCCACCAGACAAGCGCCAGCTGCGCGATACCTGCAAGCGGCACCGTCCAGACCATCGCCCGGGCAACATCCCAACCTCTATCGGCTGCCAGCAGGATCGCACCGATGAACAACACATTCAGCAGCACCGGGGCGGCAGCCGCCGCGGCAAATCGGCGGGTGGCATTCAGCACGCCAGAAAGCAGCGCCGCCAGTGAGATGAAGATGATATAGGGAAAAGCAATCCGCCCGAAATCCGTGGCGAGCGTGAACTTCTCTGTTCCCTGAAACCCTGCAACCTGGGCAAGGATCAGCCAGGGCATGAAAATATGAGCAATCACCGACAGGACAATCAGGATCAGCGCGAGCATCGCAAAGGCGTCCGAGGCAAAGCCACGCGGATCGTCGTCTGCCTCGAGTTTCTTGGCGAACATCGGCACGAACGCCATGTTGAACGCCCCTTCGGCAAAGAAGCGGCGAAAGAGATTGGGCAAGGTGAAGGCCGCTACAAAGGCCTGATGCGCGGCACCGGTGCCAAGATAGGCCGCGATCAGCACATCGCGCAGAAAACCGAGGATGCGGCTCAGGAACGTCCAGACACCGACCGTAAAGAAACCCCGCGCCATGTTATGCCTTCGCCCTTTCTGCACCTTCCTTGATCGCCGTAACCAGCCGCTTTTCGAGCAGCTTCTGCTTGGCGTCGGAATAATACTTCAATCCGAACATATCCTTTACATAGAAGGTGTCCACGACCTGTTCCCCATAGGTCGCAATGACGGCGGAGGCGATATAGACGTTGTTTTCGGCCAGGGTCCGCGTCAGATCATAAAGCAGGCCAGGCCGATCGCGGGTATCGACCTCGATTATCGTATAAATTTCAGACCCTTCGTTGTCGAAGGTAATGTTTGTCGGTACGCGGAAGGAGCGTTCACGTTTTTTCAGTTTGTCGCGGGTCCTGAATTCTTCGCGGGCGATGATTTCGCCATGGAGCGTGCGGCTGATCATCTTGCGCAGGCGCGGCAGGCGGTCGGTCTGATAGGGGTGGCCTTCGCTGTCCTGTATCCAGAATACGGCGGTGGCGTAGCCATCCTTGGATGTATAGGTGCGGGCATCAACCACATTGGCGCTGACCAGCGACAAGGCCCCTGCAAGGCGCGAAAAAATACCCGGATGATCCGCAAGCGCGAAACAGACGCGGGTGGCATCGTGGTCCTTGTCGGGGATCATGTCGATGCGCACCTCGCCTTCGCCAATGCCATCCAGCAGCCGGGCGAATGACTCTTGTTCCCGCGTGCGCAGCCCTTGCCAATATGGTCCGTAGTGGCGCTGGGTTTCACGCCGCAGGCGTTTCTTATCCCAGGTGTTCAGCCGTTCGCGCAACTTGCGTTTGGCTTCTGCTTCGCGCACCCCGATATTGACCGCTTCGATCCCTTCTTCAAGCGCCAGCCGGGTTGCTGCGTAGAGCTCGCGCAGCAGCATAGCCTTCCAGTTGTTCCAGGTGCCGGGGCCAACGCCGCGGATGTCACAGACCGTCAGCACCGTCAGCAGATCAA
>CAYTUW010000108.1:0-9844 GCA_964441435.1 uncultured Rhodobacterales bacterium | reverse complement strand
CTCGGCCCGACGACAACCGGCCGGCCCAGGGCGAGCGGCTCGACAATATTGTGCCCGCCATGATCGACAAGTGTGGCGCCGACAAAAACAAGATCCGACAGCGGGTAGTAGAAGTTCATTTCCCCAAGTGAATCACCGATCAGAACGTCGAAATCATCGGATATTTTTCCGGCCAGATCCGGGGCCAGAACTTCACCCCGCCGGCGCATGCGCAGCCCGGTTTGTTCCACGCGCTCAGCAACTGCATCAAAGCGCTGTGGGCTGCGTGGAACCCAGATAAAACGTGGGCGGGTTGGAAGCCTTGCGAGGTCGGTGATCATCCGGCAAAGCTGGTCTTCCTCCCCAAGGACGGAGCTGGCAATCATCAATGTTGGGCGGGTGTCCCAACCCGCGCGGATTTCAGCAGCGCGGCGAAGGTGAGCGGGGTCGATTTTCTGGTCGAATTTCAACTCACCAACCCGCCGGATGCGGGGTTCCGTGACGCCAGCATGCAGGTAGCGCGCCACGTGTTCCGGGGATTTGGTCAGAACCCTGCTGAAACCTCCAAAAAGCTGAAGCCTGACGCCGCCAAGAATCTTGGCATCACGTTCAACCGTCCGGTCCAGCAGGTTTCCGTTTACCTGAACCACAGGAATCCCGGCCCGATGCGCTTCCAATAACATGCCTGGCCACAGCTCGCTTTCGACAACCAGCCCGACCGCCGGGCGCTGCCGTCTGAGAAACAGGCGAACAGCCCAGAAGAAATCTGCCGCCATATAGCCCTGTGTCACCCGGCCTTCTGAAATCTCACGGGCAAACAGGACTTCGCTTTCCGCCAGGCCTGCGGGTGTGGAATGGGTCATCAACACATGGTGGCCTTCGGCCAGAAGATCGCGCACAAGCGGGCTGACCGCGCGCGTTTCCCCCAGCGAGGCAGCAAAGATCCAAACGCAGTTTTCCGGCGCAGGTTTCCCCAGACCAAACCGATCCGCCAGATGCGCGCGATAGCGCGGTTCGCGGCGGCTTCGGATCAGCATCAACAGCATCAGAAGCGGGGCCGCCAGATGCAACAAAAGCTGATAGAGCAGGGCGGTCAGGCGCAACAGCAGGGATTTGGGGAACGGTTCGGGCGAATTAGGCAAGATCATCATAGGTGATGGGATCACCCCGTTTCACCGCCTTTTTCAAACGCCCGCCGCGTACAAGGGCCCGGTCGGTCGGGGCGACGCCGGCATTGGGCCGGATAAACCTGAAATCATCGTCTGTCAGCTCAGTTCCCGCCTCAAGATCCCGAATGGCAAAGGCGGACCTTCGGCCGATGGATTTGGAGATCTGTTCAGCCTCCGTGGTGGCCTTCTGCGCCGTGCCCTTGAGCATGTGAATGTCCTGCGCCCCGTCGGCGATGTCACGCATAATATCCGGTGTCGCGGAAAAGCGGTGGTCCGGTCCGCTTCTGTTTGGGTCATTCGTATAGTGTTTTTCGATCGCCACGGCCCCCATTGCAATCGCGGCCAAGGGGCCGATCGCGCCAATGGTGTGGTCGGAAAACCCGGTCATGCGGCCAAATTCCTGCCCCATATCGACCATCGCGTTTAGATTGATCTGATCAAGCGGGGCCGGGTAACTGGAACAGCAATGGAGCAGGACAACCGGGCCTGAATTTGCCCGATCCAATATATCGAGCGCATGTGCAACCTCCTTTAGGGTTGCCATTCCGGTTGACAGGATGATCGGTTTTCCGGTGCTTGCGACGGCCTCCAGCAGATCGTCAAACGTCATCTCAAAGGATGCGATTTTGTAAATCGGGCAATTCAGCCCCTCGATGAACTCCAGATCTTTTGGGTCATAGATGGAGGTGAACGGCAGCAGCCCGCGTTCCCGGGCGCGTTCAAACAGGGGGGCGTGAAATTCCATCGGCATACCGGCGGATTGATACAAGTCATAGAGGTTTTCTTTGCCCCAGATTGGGTCAACCTTCATTGACGGATGGTTTGAACGGATGGTCAGTGTTTCGGCGGAATAGGTTTGTAGCTTCAGGCAATCCCAGCCCGCATCCGCCGCAATATCGACCAGCGCCAGGGCCTGATCAAGATCGCGGTCATGGTTGGCGCTGACCTCCGCAATAAGAAGGGCCTTGCTGTCTGGGCCGATGGTTTTGCCTTCGATGGTCAGGGTCATGTCAGTCACGGTTTTCTGGTCGGTGTTCCTGGCGAATCTTCCGGGACATTATCGGATTAAACCGTCCGCAGACAGGGGCGTCTACATGGTTGGGGGGCTGGCGGGCAGCAGGTGCAGGCTATCAACTTGAATGACTGGATTCCTGGCCATGGTGCTGACTGGGAATATTTTTCTGTCTGCTGCCGATATATTGATCAAGTGCTGCGGCCTGCGTCTTTGTCAGGCGCAGCCCCAGCTTTGACCTGCGCCACAGGATGTCGTCAGCGCAGCACGCCCATTCGCGCGACATCAGCCAGTCAACTTCGGCTTCCGTCAGGCCCGAACCGAAATCACGGCCGAGCTCAGCGGCTGTTCCGGCATCGCCAAGCCAATCGAAAGCGTCCGTGCCATACGCCCGGATCAGGCGACGCGCGCGCTTTTCTTCAAGGAACGGATAGCTATCCCGCAACCTCGTGATCAAGGCCTGAACGCCGACATGCGGGAAATCCCCGCCAGGAAGCGGCACGCCTGCCGTCCAGTCACCGCCAAGATCTTCATAATATGGTGCAAGCTTTGCCATCGCGCTTTCGGCGAGGCGGCGATAGGTGGTGATTTTGCCGCCAAAGACATTCAGCAGTGGTGCCTGGCCATCCTTATCGCCGACCTTCAGCACATAGTCGCGCGTTGCGGCCGTGGCAGTGTTGGCGTTGTCATCGTATAGCGGGCGCACACCGGAATAAGTCCAGACGACATCCTCTGGCGTCAGTGCGATGCTGAAGAATTTTTTAGCCGCATCAATCAGATAGTCGCGTTCGGCTACTGAGCAGGCCGGATTGCCAGGGTCGCCTTCATGATCAAACTCGGTGGTGCCGATCAGGGTGAAATCCTGTTCGTACGGGATGGCGAAGATAATGCGCCCGTCATCAAGTTGAAAGAAATATGGCTGGTCGTGGTCAAAGAGTTGTCTCGTAACGATATGGCTGCCCCGTACCAGGCGAACGCGACTTGTGGAACTCTGACGCAGTTTTTCGTTGAGAATGTCTTCGACCCACGGCCCGCCCGCGTTGACGATGCCGCGGGCGCGGATGCTGTGCACCTGCCCGGTCTGCTGATCCCGTAACCTGGCGACCCAGATGTTCTCTCGCCGTTCCGCCGCCTCGCAGATCGTTCGGGTCAGGATGCTGGCACCTTTGTCAGCGGCATCCCGCGCGTTCAGCACAACGAGGCGTGAATCCTCGATCCAGCAGTCCGAATATTCAAACGCCTTTCTGAACTTCGGGTGGAGCGACTTTCCCGCTGCGTGACGCCGCAAGTCAAGCGTACGGGTTGCAGGTAGTATCCTGCGCCCCCCCAGATGATCGTAGACAAACAGTCCCGCCCGGATCAGCCAGCCCGGCCGCCGCCCGCGCAAAAACGGCATGGTCCATTTCAGAAGCTTGCTAAGCGCTGAACGATCGTCAGGATAACGAAGGTCAGGATCAATCGGCAGGACAAACCGCAAGGGCCAACTGATATGTGGCATGGCACAAAGCAGGGTTTCGCGTTCTTTTAAGGCTTCTCTGACAAGGCGGAACTCGAAATATTCAAGGTAACGCAAACCGCCGTGGAACAATTTCGTCGAGGCGGAGGACGTCGCCTGCGCCAGATCATCTTTTTCGCACAGGACAACGCTCAGGCCCCGCCCTGCCGCGTCGCGTGCGATCCCACACCCATTGACGCCGCCCCCGATGACCAGCAGGTCAATGACGCCACCGTTCATATCCGCCGGGCCATTGGACGGCTCAGTGTCCATGGGCCGCACTTGCGATCAGGATGCGGGTGTCACCACGTTCCGCTGCCTGTGCGAATTTGGCGGAAGGGGGGTGATCGGTGACGAAATAGTCAACGTCCCCGATGTCGCAAATGCGTACCGGCGCATTGCGTTCGAATTTTGTGGAGTCACAGACGAGGATACGAGTGCGCGCATTCTTTAATATCGCCCGCGCTACGGAGACTTCGCGGGCATCAAAATCGAGTATCGCGCCGTCCTCATCAAGCGAAGAGGCTCCAACCACCGCGAAATCTGTCTTGTAGCGGGATATGAACTCCACCGCTTCATCCCCGACAATCGCCCCGTCAGTAGGGCGAACCGCCCCGCCAACCAGGATCAGTTCGCGCATCTTTGCGCCGATCAGCCCATGGATGATGTTGATGTTGTTGGAAATCACAACAAGCCCCTCATGGGCCGTCAGGGCGCGGGCCACCTGTTCGGTTGTCGTGCCGATATTGAGGGTCACGGAACAATCGTTGGGGATCAGATTCGCGGCGGCGATGCCTATCGCCTCTTTCTCTGCGCTGGCTGTACGGCGGCGGTCCTCATATCCCAGATTTGAAACGGATATCATGCGCCGGGCGCCGCCATGGGTGCGGGCGGCCAGACCACGTTCGCATAGTTCGGAAAGGTCGCGGCGCACGGTCTGGCTGGTCACACTGAAATCGCGTGCCAAGCCTTCGACATCCACCCGGCCTTTGCGCCGGATCATTGCCAGGATCTGTTCCTGTCGTTCGCTGAGTTCCATTCTCTCCTCCGGTTTCACATGCCGGTTTTCTGCTTGTGCAATATGCGGACAACGAAACCAAAAAGCCAAAGAAAACCTTCAAATGGCGTTCCTTTATGTTCATGTGAATGCCGCGTCAACACAGCAGGCAAAAGCATGGGGGACGATGCAAAAGAAATCTCTGTCGCTGCGATTGTGAGGCGCAAACTGACCGGCCCCCCTTGTAGGAACCAATAGTTTTGGCGATCCTCTGGCTCGGATTCTGTTTCTGGAAGGTCTGAATGAGCACCTATATCCTTGCGATTGACCAGGGCACGACATCAAGCCGCGCCATTGTCTTTGATGCCTCCCTCAAACCACTTGCCACCGGGCAGGAGGAGTTTTCACAGCATTTTCCACAATCTGGCTGGGTGGAACATGATCCGGACGATATCTGGTCGACCACAACAGCCATGTGTCATCAGGCTCTGGCGCTGGCGCAGGTATCTGCTAAAGACCTTGCGGCGATCGGCATAACCAATCAGCGGGAAACTACGGTTGTCTGGGACCGGGTCACAGGTCGCGCCATATACAATGCGATTGTGTGGCAGGACAGGCGCACAGCGGACATATGCAAGACCCTGAAAGAGGCGGGCCATGAACCAATGGTTGCCGAAAAGACCGGCCTGCTGCTCGACCCCTATTTCAGCGCAACAAAACTTGCCTGGATCCTCGACAATGTCGAAGGCGCACGTGCGAAGGCAGAGGCGGGAGAGCTGCTTTTTGGCACGGTGGACAGCTTTTTGATCTGGCGGCTGACCGGTGGGGAGAGCCATGTGACAGACGCCACCAACGCGGCGCGCACGATGCTTTACAACATCCACGCTGGGGAATGGGATGCCGATCTCCTGAAGCTGTTTGATATCCCTGCCTCCATGCTGCCGGAGGTCAGGGACAGCGCGGCGGAATTCGGCGTCACCCAACCGGACCTCTTTGGCGGTGCGCGGGTACCTATCCGCGGTGTCGCGGGGGATCAGCAGGCGGCAACCGTTGGTCAGGCCTGTTTTGCGCCGGGCATGATGAAATCCACCTATGGTACGGGGTGTTTTGCACTGCTGAACACTGGTTCAGTGCCGGTTTTTTCACAAAGCCGGATGCTGACAACCATCGCCTATCAGCTTGACGGCAAGTCGACCTACGCGCTTGAAGGGTCGATCTTTGTTGCAGGCTCCGTGGTTCAATGGCTGCGCGATGGCATCAGGATCATCCGTGACGCGGCAGAAACCCAGCCGATGGCAGAAAAGGCCAACCCGGCGGAAAACGTGATTTTTGTGCCGGCCTTCACCGGACTTGGGGCACCCTACTGGAATGCGGAGTGTCGGGGCGCTATTTTCAATCTCACGCGGAACACCGGGCCGGAAGACATCGCCAAAGCGGCGCTTGAAAGCATTGCTTTCCAGACCCGCGACCTGATTGAGGCGATGAAGGCGGATTGGGAAGGCGCTGCAGACACGGTGCTGCGTGTCGATGGCGGCATGACGGCGAGTGACTGGACCATGCAGGCGCTGTCGGATCAGCTCATGGCGCCAGTGGATCGGCCCGTTGTGACAGAGACTACGGCGCTGGGGGCTGCCTATCTTGCGGGGTTGCAGGCCGGTCTATGTCCGGAACCGGCAGGGTTTGCCAAAAGCTGGGCGCTTGATAAGCGGTTTGAACCGAGGCTGGGGATAGCTGCCGCAGATCAGGCCTATGCCGAGTGGAAAACGGCAATTTCAAAATTGCTTCACGAAAATTAAGAAAGTGTCATTGCTGGGACATTCAGGGATTTCCATGTGTGACAGTAAAGACAACGGCGGAGACTTCCCCGCCCTTTCCAGTTTGAGCCCGCCGGGCTGGCCCAGGCACGGCACCGCGTTGCCCAGCCACCGAACCGGGGCGGTTCATCAAGTCTTAACCACCCTTCTTTTCTGTAAAATACTCAATCCGGCTTGTCGGAAAGCACGGCGGTTGCCTCAATTTCCACCAACGCTTCATCCTCAAGCAATCCAGCAACCACCACCAGCGTCATCGCCGGGAAATGACGGCCCAGCGCTTCGCGATAGGCTTCACCAACCTCGCGCTGTTTGGCCATATATTCCCGCTTGTCCGTCACATACCAGGTCAGCCGTGTGATGTCGGCCGGGGTGCCGCCTGCGGCCTTCACCACGTCGACGATATTGGCCAGTGCCTGATGCACCTGGCCGATGAAATCATGGTGTTCAAACACCTGTTGGCTGTTCCAGCCGATCTGCCCGCCAATATAAAGGATACCCCCCTTGGCCAGCACGCCGTTGGCATAGCCTTTGGCGGGCGCCCATCCATCGGGTTGAATGATTTTATGTGGCATTCTGCTCTGCTTTCTTCTGTTCTTCTAAAAGGGTGGGGCGCACCTGTCCGGACCAGGGTTCGGGGCGGCCATCAAGACCGACCTGCACCAGCGTAGTGCGGGCACTGAGACGCTGTTCCTGCCCGCAATGGGCCGTCAGGTCAAGCGACAGGCTGCTCTGCCCGACCTTCAGAACGCACAAGCTAAAGATCAGCTGATCTCCGAGGCGCGACGGCGCGGTGAAGCGGGTTGTGATTTCCGCCGTAGGGACGGCGCCGCGTTTGTGTATCTCGGAAAACGGCAGGCCGATGACATCGGCAAACCAGGCTTCCACCGTGTCGTTGATCATCTCGAAATAGCGCGGATAAAAGACGATCCCGGCCGGGTCGCAATGGCGAAAGAGGATGGTTTCGGTTCGTTCAAAACTCATGCTCACACTCCCAGGTAACGATCAGTGAGGTCAGGCGTCAGCGCCGACATGTCCCCGGTCCAGACCGTTTTCCCTTTCTCAAGGATCACCGCGCGATCCGCGACCGTCGCCAGCTCTGAAAGGCTTTTGTCGACCAGCAGAATGGCCAACCCGGTTTCCGCCTTCAGGCGTCGGATGGCGGCCCAGATGTCCTGACGCACGACAGGGGCCAGCCCCTCTGTCGCCTCATCAAGGATCAAAAGGCGCGGGTTGGTCATCAGGGCGCGGCCAATGGCCAGCATCTGCTGCTCCCCACCGGACAGGGTTGCCGCCATCTGCCCCTCACGTTCTGCAAGGCGTGGAAAGAAATCCCCGACGGTGCCCAATGTCCAGTGGCCGGGGCGTGCCGCGGCGATCAGGTTTTCGCCAACCGTGAGGTTCGGAAAACAACGTCGCCCTTCGGGCACCAGCCCGATACCAAGCCGCGCCACCTTATGCGATGGCAGCCGATCCAGGGTTTCGCCGGCGAACGCCAACTGCCCGTCGCGGTGGCGCAGCATGCGGCAGATGGTGCGGATGGTCGTCGTCTTACCCATGCCGTTGCGCCCCATCAGAGCGACGACTTCGCCTTCGTCAACGGTAAGATCAACGCCGTGCAGCGCCTGGGATGCGCCGTAATAGGCTGTGAGGCCGGAAGCGGATAGCAGGCTCATGCCGCATCCCCCAGATAAGCGTCGCGCACGTCCTTGTTGGCGCGGATTTCGGCGGGTGTGCCTTGCGCGATCACACGGCCATAGACAAGCACGCTGATCCGGTCCGCAAGGGCGAAAACCGCGTCCATATCATGTTCAACCAGCAGGATGGGGGCTTCGGCTTTCAATTCCTGCAGGAACCCGGTCAACCGTGCCGATCCACCCGCCCCAAGCCCAGCCATTGGTTCATCCATAAGGAAGGCGCGCGGGGTGAGTGTCAGTGCAATCGCCACCTCCAGCTGGCGCCGCTCACCATGCGAAATATCGGAGGCCCGCGCTTCAGAACGATCAAAGAGACCGACACGCTCCAACGCGGTTTGTGCGGTTTGCTGCAGCACCGGGTCTTTCATCGCGCGGGTAAACAGGCGGAACGGGCGGCGGCTTGCCCCGATGGCGCCCAGGACCGTATTTTGCAGAACGGTGAATTCCGGTGCGATGGCGGAGACCTGAAATGTGCGTGCCAGACCCATTCGCGCACGTGCAGGCTGGGGCATGGCGGTGACGTCCTCCCCCGCAAACAGCACCTGCCCGCTGTCGGGTTTCAGCGCGCCTGAGATTTGGGCAATCAGCGTCGATTTACCGGCGCCGTTCGGCCCGATCAGCGCATGGATTTCACCGGGGTTCAGCGTCAGTGACACGTCATCGCTCGCTTTCAATGCGCCGAAACTCTTGGAAATATTGCGGATGTCGAGGATCGGATCAGCCATCTGCACGCTCCCGCCCGGCAATGAGGCCGATAATCCCGCCACGGGCAAACAACACAACAAGCAGCAGCAACAGGCCAAGGAACACCTGCCAATAGTCGCTAACCCCGCCAAGGAAATGTTCAAGCAGGATGTAAATTGCCGCGCCAACGACGGGCGCAAACAGCCGCCCGACGCCACCGAGAATGACAAAAATCATGATTTCGCCGCTGGTGTGCCAGGAAAACATCACCGGGCTGACAAAGCGGTTGAGATCGGCAAAGAGCGCGCCTGCAAGCCCCGTAATCATCCCCGAAATGACAAAGGCCAGGAGGCGCAGCTGATAGGGGGTAAGTCCAACCGCGCGGGCGCGGGCCTCGGATTGACGCGCGGCGCTTAGCGCCATGCCAAAGGGTGAACGGGCAAGCCGGGCGGAGAAGATCAGCGCGAGCGTCAGCAGCCCAAAACACACTGCAAAGAACTGGAACGGTATCAGAGTGTTGAGGCCCGGAAAGCTGTTCCTGACATAGATGGACAGCCCGTCCTCTCCCCCGTAGGCGGGCCATGAGATTGCAAAGAAAAACAACATCTGCCCAAAGGCCAGCGTGATCATAATGAAATAGGCGCCGGACGTGCGTAAGGAAAGCGCCCCGATGACCAGTGCGGCCAGCGCGCTCATCAGCATCGCAACGACCCAGATCACCAGCATGGATTTCGTGCCGTTGATCAGGAACGGGGCTTCCATCAGCGGTGTATAGCTTTGCGCATGGCTCGCCAGAATGCCCATCGCATAGCCGCCAATGCCGAAAAACGCCGCATGCCCCAGCGAAATCAGCCCGCCCAGCCCAAGCGCGATATTAAGGCCGACCCCGGCCAACGCCAGCACCGCGATGCGGGTTGCCAGCGTGATAACATAGGGCTCATCACCAAAATGCGCCGCCACGGGGATGAGCAACAAGGCCGAGAAAGCCACGGCGTTCAGG
>CAYTUW010000107.1:0-9954 GCA_964441435.1 uncultured Rhodobacterales bacterium | reverse complement strand
GATCTTCGTCACGCTGGAACTGCGTCACGCCCCCTGGATCGGCTGGATCCGGGATCTGTCGGCGCCGGATCCCTCTTCCATCATGAACCTCTGGGGTATCCTGCCCTTTGACGGGCCTGAACCCGGGTCGCTGATGGCGCTGATCTTCATCGGGATCATGCCGCTGGTGCTGGGCATTTCCATGTGGCTTCAACAGAAGCTGAACCCCGCCCCGACAGATCCGACGCAAAAGATGATCTTTGCCTGGATGCCCTGGGTCTTCATGTTCATGCTGGGCAGCTTTGCCTCGGGCCTCGTGCTTTACTGGATTGCCAACAACACGATCACCTTCATCCAGCAATATGCGATCATGCGCAGCCAGGGGATCAAACCCGATGTGTTCGGCAATATCATTTCGGGTTTCAAACGCGGGGAAAAAGAGGCGGAGAAGTGATCCGCCTCGCGGATATCTACCGCCACCCGATCAAGGCGCATGGGGCCGAACTGCTTGACCACGTCACGCTGGAGCCCGGCAAATGCCTGCCCCGCGATCGCCACTGGGCCGTGGCCCATGAAGCGGCCAAAACCGATGGCGGGGCATGGGCGCATTGCGCGAATTTTTCCCGCGGGGCCAAGGCACCGTCGCTGATGGCGATAAAGGCGCATTGGGATGAGGCGGCACATCTGCTTACTCTCACCCACCCGGATGCCCCGGATCTGACATTCGACCCCGATACCGAGGGGCAGGCCCTGATCGACTGGTCGCGCGGCATGATCCCCGAAACACGCGCGGCCTCGACACGTGTGGTTTCCGCCCCCGGACGCGGCATGACGGACAGTGATTTTCCGTCAATCTCGATCTGCAACCATGCCTCAAACCGTGCGGTGGGTCAAAAGCTGGGGCAGGATCTGTCGCCGCTGCGCTGGCGTGGCAACCTCTGGCTCGACGGGCTTGCGCTTTGGGAGGAATTCGACCTGATCGGCAAACGCCTGAAGATTGGTGAAACCCTGCTTGAGGTGCGCGAACCGATCACCCGCTGCGCCGCCACCACCGCCAACCCGGACACCGGGCGGCGTGATGCCGATACGCTTGGGGCGCTCCGTGATGGCTGGAACCACCAGGAATTCGGCGTCTACGCCGTGGTGATCGAAGGCGGCAGGATTGCTGCCGGCGATGCGGTCGACATCCAATGACAGCCCTGCCCTTTCCCCTGGCTGAGGAACCGGATCAGCCCTCAAAGGAAGCAGGCCGCCTGCTGTTTGCGGGCCCGGTTGATTTCCTGAAAGGCGTGGTTGCGATGGATGGCCTGCCCGCCCCGGACCGGATGGAGGTGTGTTTCGCGGGCCGTTCAAACGTCGGAAAATCAAGCCTCATCAACGCATTGACAGGCCGCAAGGGGCTTGCCCGCGCTTCCAACACGCCGGGACGCACACAGGAAATCAACTTTTTTGCCGCAGGGGACAGCCACTACCTTGTCGATCTGCCGGGTTATGGTTTCGCCAACGCCCCGGTTCCGGTGGTCGAAAAATGGCAACGCCTGCTCAAGGCCTATCTGTCAGGCCGTGCCAACCTGCGTCGCGCCTTTGTCCTGATTGACGCACGCCACGGGGTGAAAGCGGTTGATGAGGACATCCTTCATCTGCTTGACAGTTCTGCGGTCACCTTTCAGGCGGTGCTGACCAAAGCCGACAAGGTAAAGGCGAAAGAGCGCGAAAAGGTGCTGGATCAGGTGCGCACGGCACTTGGTAAACACCCGGCCGCCTACCCCGAAATCATCGTGACCAGTTCGGAAAAAGGCGACGGAATCCCAACCCTGCGCAGCGTGATCGCCGGGTTGGAACAATGACACAGGTCACACGTTAAATTCAGTCACAGGAAAGCTGAAAAAGCCCCTCTACAACCGGGCAACCTGGCGATTTTTCTTCTGCTCCCAAATAAAAGTAATCCTCGGCCGGGTCGACAGGCAATAGAGGCTCAATTCTTGCGAAAAACAGGGCCTTGAACATATCTATCAACGCGCGTTCGCGCGTGGTAAGCGCACACTCATGCCGTTCGAAAGCGGCAAAGCGCGCTGCCTGCTGAAACTCAAAAACAAAACTTGTCCCATCAAGGCACATTGAGTCAGGCATGACGGACCGATCACGTCTCTTGTGGGCCGCAAACTCACCCATGATTGCAAGAACAGCCTCTTCATCAACGTCGGTGTGCAGCCGCAGAGAAATATGGCCCGGCGCATATCCGCCCGCCCCATCCAGCACCGTGAATGTCGCCACCGCCTGTTGATCATCGTCACGCGTAATTCTGACGGATGATGCGCCCCGAAATGTGGGGATCTCAGTCATCCGAAGGTTAAGGCCGGACCCGGTTAGGGATTGCCCGAATAATGAGGGCTCCCCCATCGCGCGAAGCTGCCCGCCAAACCAGTTTTCATAAAAAGAAACCTGCCACGTCTGATGCTCCGTATCCCGAATGTATGAGTCCCAGGTTCCAGCCGGAAAATAGGGGGGCGAAGCTTCATTTCCCCAGGTTGAAACAGGGAAGGCCGAAACCGTAGCCAGAACAGCGACTGCATTGAAAACACTGGCGCTGAAACGGCGGAAATCAAAATACACTGAAGACCTTATCCGCTGATATTGGTAACTTGGAAACTATCGACTATCCCGCTAGAACTCCAGACCATGAAGAAGCAGACCGCCATGAAGAGAGACTGGATCGCCACCGCCCGCACCCTATCCGAGGCGCTACCTTATTTGCAGCGCTATGACGGGGCGATTGTTGTCATCATATTTGGCGGTCACGCCATGGGCGACGACGCGGCGATGGAAAGCTTTGCCCGCGTTGTCGTGTTGATGCAGCAGGTCGGCCTCAACCCGGTGATCGTGCACGGCGGCGGGCCGATGATCAATGAAATGCTCGCCAAGCTCGATATCAAGTCGGATTTCGTGGATGGTAAGCGCGTGACAGACGCCGCAACGGTTGAAGTGGTTGAAATGGTGCTGTCGGGCACCGTCAACAAACGCATCGTGCAGGCGATCAACAGCCAGGGCGGCCGCGCAGTGGGTCTGTCGGGCAAGGACGCCAATCTGATGACCTGTGATGTCACCGATCCGGCGCTCGGCTTTGTCGGCACCCCGGCGGACATTGACCCCGGCGTGCTCCAGACCCTGTTTGACGCCGATACCATCCCGGTGATTGCGCCGCTTGGTGTTGGCCGCGACGGCCAGACCCTGAACGTCAACGGCGATACGGTGGCAGGGGCGATTGCCGCCGCGCTGAAGGCCGATCGGCTGCTGCTTCTGACGGATGTTGATGGCGTCAGGGATGGCTCTGGCGAAGTGGTTACGGAACTGACAACGGATCATATCCGAACGCTCACCAGCGATGGCGTGATCGCCGGTGGCATGATTCCAAAAACGGAAACCTGCCTGGCCGCGATTGAGGGGGGCGTGCGCGCGGCGGTCATCCTTGACGGGCGCGCGCCCAATGCCTGTCTACTGGAACTCTTCACCGATCACGGCGCAGGATCCATCATTCGCGCGGGATGACGGGCCCGTGAATTGAGTATTTGTCCAGAAAAGAAGATGATGGTGCATGGAGAATGAAGCCGCCATTCGTCTGATCGCCTTTCTTTGCCTGTTTATCTTGTTTGCCGGGCTGGAATTTCTGCTGCCACGAAAAGCGCGCACCCAGCCGCGCAAGCTGCGCTGGGTCACCAACTGGGCGATTGTGCTGCTGGATGCGCTGTTCCTGCGCCTGATGGCCGTGGCGCTACCCTTGCTCGCCGTCGGCGCTGCAATGGACGCTCAGGCCATGGGTTGGGGGTTGTTCAATGCGCTTGGCTGGCCGGGATGGATAGAAATCACCCTTGCCGTTCTGATCCTCGATTTTGCGATCTGGGCACAGCATCTGATCATGCATAAGGTTCCGGTGCTCTGGCGCCTGCATCGGGTTCATCACGCGGACAGGGATGTTGATGTCACAACCGCGATCCGCTTTCATCCGATTGAGATCGGCCTGTCGATGCTCCTGAAAATCGGGCTTGTCTATCTGCTTGGCCCTGCTGCCGTGGCCGTGGTGATCTTCGAAATCCTTCTCAACGGCACCGCCATGTTCAACCATGCGAACCTGCGCATACCTGCCCGGATCGAAGCGCCCTTGCGGCTGTTTCTTGTAACACCCGACATGCACCGCATTCACCATTCGATCGCGCGGGATGAACATGACACGAATTACGGGTTCGCCCTGTCGATCTGGGATCGGCTGTTCCGCACCTATCGGGCTGCACCCAACGACGGGCATGATGCGATGACCACAGGGCTCAAGTGGCAGGATGAACGCCCGGCCAAACTCTGGTGGAGCCTATGGCTGCCCTTTCGATCGAAGTAATCACGAAAGCCGCAGATGAACACGCGTTGGCGGTGTTTGGCACCCACCACGACGATGGCAAAACGGTGGTGCTCCTCGGCCCAAGGGAACCTGGATTTTGGTCCACCTTCACCGCGTCGCCAGAATATCGGGATGGCGCACCCGATCCGCTTGACCGCTGGTCCAGGCAGGTGATTGATGCACTGGCTACGAAGTTTGACGCAAGAGCGGTCTTCCCGTCGGACGGGCCGCCTTACCCGCCGTTTATCGCCTGGGCAAAGGCCAGCGCGCGCTGCTGGGAATCGCCAGTCACCATCCTCGTCCATGATCGGGCAGGGTTGATGGTGTCCTATCGCGGCGCCTTGATCCTACCCGCCGTGCTGGACCTGCCCAAACCACCGATCAAGCCCTGTACGGCATGTACAAAACCCTGTCTTACCGCCTGCCCGGTCAACGCGTTGACAGCGGATGGTTACGATGTCGCCACCTGCAAAGCCCATGTCCGATCCGATGCCGGTCGGCCCTGCCGGGAAACAGGTTGTCTCGTTCGGCAGGCTTGCCCGGTCAGCGTTTCCTATGGCAGGTTGGCTGAGCAATCCGCATTTCACATGAAAGCGTTTCTCGGCCCATGACCCTGCGCCTGATCCTGATCCGCCATGCCAAATCCAGCTGGGACGATCCCGCGCAAGATGACCATGACCGCCCCCTGAACGCGCGTGGTCAGAAATCGGCAGAGGCCATCGGCAGATGGCTGGCTGACAAAGGCTATATTCCGAAGCTCATCCTAAGCTCCACGGCCCGGCGCACGGTGGAAACATGGCAGGGTATCGCCCCGGCCATCGCCTTCGTACCAAGGGTCGAATTCACCTCCGCGCTTTATCACGCAGCGCCGGGCGATATGCTCTCCGTCTTACAGGCGGCTGATACCTCTCCGGTGCTGATGCTTGGGCACAATCCCGGCACAGCCGCGCTCGCCGCAGGGCTGGTTGCAACACGCCCTGGCCACGGCGATTTCGCCCGCCACCCTACGGCCGCAACCACGGTGATGGATTTTGACGCTACGAACTGGCGCGCGGTCACACCAGGCGGCGGCCACCTGCTTGATTTCATCACCCCGCGCGAATTGCTCTGATCCAGCCTTCATTCGTCCGGGAAATATCCTCGGGGGCTGCGCGTATTCATACGCGCAGATCGGGGGCAGACAGCCCCCGCCAAAACAGAAATGCGCGCATCGCGCGCGCCGCTGAACTGATCGCACCAAAGGAAACCCCCGACCACATGGGCCGGGGGCTGTCGCCTTCTCGGGGGCGTCTTTGATATGTTCAACCGCGCCTAGTGGCCGAGGATCTGGCTGAGGAACAGCTTGGTCCGGTCGCTCTTCGGATTGTTGAAGAATTCTTCCGGCTCATTCTGTTCCACGATCTGCCCCTGATCCATAAAGATCACGCGATTCGCCACCTGACGGGCAAAGCCCATCTCATGGGTCACGCAGAGCATGGTCATCCCCTCCTCTGCAAGCTCGATCATCGTGTCGAGCACCTCTTTGATCATCTCAGGGTCAAGCGCCGAGGTTGGTTCGTCAAAGAGCATGATCCTGGGCTTCATGCAAAGCGAACGCGCAATCGCCACACGCTGCTGCTGACCGCCGGACAACTGGCCGGGATATTTGTCGGCCTGTTCGGGGATCTTCACCTTTTCGAGGAAGTGCATCGCTGTTTCCTCCGCCTCTTTGCGCGGCTCCTTACGGACCCAGATCGGCGCCAGTGTGCAATTTTCAAGGATCGTCAGATGCGGGAAGAGGTTGAAATGCTGAAAGCACATGCCAACCTCCGACCGGATCTTGTCGATGTTCTTGAGGTCACTCGTCAGCTCCGTCCCATCCACGACAATCTGGCCCTGCTGATGTTCCTCCAGCCGGTTGATGCAGCGGATCAGCGTCGATTTCCCGGAACCCGAAGGCCCCGCGATCACGATCCGTTCGCCGCGGTTGACGGTCAGGTTGATGTCACGCAGCACGTGGAACGCGCCATACCACTTGTTCATATTTGTGATCTGGATTGCGACTTCATCGCTGACCTGCATTTTGGAACGGTCAATTTTACGGTCTGTTGTAAGCTCAGACATGGTCAGAACTCCTTTTTAGTGGCCAGTCTTAAGCTTGCGCTCAAGATACATGGAATAGCGGGACATGGAGAAACAGAAGACAAAGAACAGAAGCGCGATGAAGCCATAGAGCTCCCACACAATCCCGTTCCACGCCGCATCTGCGCGGATGGCTGTGCTCAGACCCAGCGGATCCAGCAGGCCAATAACCGACACCAGCACCGTGTCTTTGAACACTCCGATAAAGGTCGACACGATTCCCGGAATGGAAATCTTCAGCGCCTGCGGCATGATGATCAGCCGTTGGGACTGCCAGTAATCCAGGCCCAGACTGTCGGCCCCTTCATACTGCCCCTTCGGAAGCGCTGCGAGCCCGCCGCGGATCACCTCTGCCATATAGGCCGACGCAAAGAGCGTCACCATGATGAACACCCGCATGATGATGTCGAAATCCGTACCCGGTGGCATGAAGATGTTCAGAAGTGTCGAGGCCACAAACAACAGCGTGATCAAAGGCACACCGCGAATGAACTCAATAAAGCCGACACAAAGCGCCTTGACGATCAGCAGATCAGACTGACGACCAAGCGCCAACACGATGCCAATCGGCAGGCTGAAGCCAATCGCCACCAGCCCGATTGTGACCGACAGCATCATGCCCCCGAACTTGCGGCTTTCCACTGGCTCCAGGCCAAGTGCCAATGCACTATGCAGTGCATCGGCCAGCGGCCCCATCAGGAACAACCACCAAAGCACCGCCGCCAATACCGATACGATGATCGCCAACAGGCTGCCTGCGGCGGCGGAAATGGCCTTGTAGACAAAATAGCCAATGACAAAACCAAGCGCCGCCATGATGGGTGTCCAGACCGAGCCACCCCAAAGCAGCCAGGGCAGCAGGAACGGGTAAGCAACTGTCAGATAGATCAGCCAACGCGGTGATTTATCCGAAAACAGCACCGGTCCCAGCGCCCCGAACAGCAGGATGAAAGCCAGGATCGGACGCCAGTATAGCTCCGGCGGGTAGAAACCGAACAGAAGCTGGACCCAGCGATCCCGGATTACACCCCAACAGGCGCCACCGCCGTGACCGCCACCTTCGTGGCCGCCGGCAGCAGCCATCATTTCGCGGCATTCATTCAACGACGTCGCGTTCCACGTGCCTTGCCACGCCCAACCCAAAAATCCGAAAAGAACGTAAAAGATAAAGGCAAGGCATATAACCGTCAGAGCGGAGTTGAGCCAGCCGTTGAACAGGTTTTCCCTCAGCCAGCCGACGACACCCACCGAACTGGGGGGTGGCGCCTGTTCCGGCAACATGTCGGTTCTTACGAAAGAAACATCAGCCATCTTACCGCTCCACCAGTTTGACACGATTGTTGTACCAGTTCATCACCGCGGAAATGCTAAGCGAAAGCGCCAGATAGACCAGCATTCCCAGAAGAACCGTTTCAAGTTCCCGCCCCGTCTGGTTGAGCGTGATGCCCATCAGCGTGCCGGTGATATCCATGTAACCCACCGCAATGGCGAGCGAGGAGTTCTTGGTCAGGTTCAGGTAGTTGGAGATGAGCGGCGGAATGATCACCCGCAGCGCCTGCGGCAGGACAACCAGCCCCATGACGCGTTTCGGGCGCAGGCCCAGCGCCCCTGCGGCTTCGGTCTGGCCGTGGCTGATCGCAAGGATCCCCGCACGGACGATTTCCGCGATAAAGGCAGCTGTATAAAGGCTCAGCGCGAGCCACAGCGCGATCAGCGAATTCCTGAGATGCGTGCCCCCCGCGAAGTTGAACCCTTTCAGGGCCGGATATCCAAGGTGGAACCCAAGCACCCACAGGAGCAGCACCATAGGCACGACCACGACGGCCAGCCTCAGATACCAGGTGGTTGGCCGGATACCGGTGGTTTCCTGAATGTGATCCGCCCGTTTGCGGATTCGTGCAGAGGCATAAAGAACCGCCGCCAGAAGCAGGACAATGACAACCAGATCAAGGCTGATCTGGAAGGAACCGCAACCGGCTTCAGGCACGGCGGTGCCATCCTCCAGCGCGCTTAGCCCTTCGAAATAGCTTGCACAGGCCGGGTTATCGGTGCTGGCACCAACGGGGTAGTCGCCAAGCCCGGTCGCAAACAGCGCTTCGGGGATATAGACCCCGCGATTTGTCACCGCGACACTGCCGTTCAATATCATCGAAGCTTCGGGATTGTCCCCCCTGAAGGCGCGCGGCGCAGGCAGGGTTTCAATCAGAATTGCCATCACAAAGACGATCCAGAGCAGAACCGGCACATTGCGGAACATTTCCACATAGACGGTCATGATGCGGGCGATCAGCCAGTTCTTTGACAACCGCGCCACCCCGATGAAGACACCCAGGATTGTCGCCGTGATACAGCCAAGCAGAGCGACAACAAGTGTGTTAAGCAGGCCGACGAAGGCGGCTTTCAGATGGGTGCTTTGCGATGTGTAATCCAGCAGACGCTGGTTGATGTCATAGCCCGCAGGCTCTGACAGGAACCGAAAGCTCGGCTCCTTGCCCAGCGCCGCAAGGTTCTGATTTGTGTTGTAGACCAGCCAGGCGACCAAAAGCAGAAACCCGATCAGCGCAACAACCTGAATGGTCATCGACCGATACCGGGTATCATAGATCAGCATGGACAGACGGAACGACTCCCTCGGTGGGTCGGTCAGTGTTGTCATTGATTTTCCCCGTTGTCCCTGAATTTACCGCATGGCGCTTTGTGCGCTCTTATGGTTCAGGGCTGTTGTTATCGTTGTTCCTGATAGGAAAAAGGGCGCGGATCGACCGCGCCCTTTCGTTTTTATGTCTTAGCGGAACGGAGGCGAGTAGATGAGACCACCATCGGTCCACTGCGCGTTCAGGCCACGGGCCAGAGCGATCGGAGTGTTTTCACCGATGTTTTTCTCAAAAATCTCACCGTAGTTACCACCGGCTTCGATTGCGCGCTTGGCCCAGTCAGCGTCAAGGCCGAGCATTTCACCAAGGTTGCCTTCGGAACCGAGCAGACGGTTGATTTCCGGGTTGTCGGTGCCTGCGGCCATCTCTCCGATATTTGCGGAGGTCACGCCAAGCTCTTCGGCAGCGATCAGCGCGTTCAGAGTCCAGCGCGCAATATCACCCCATTCGTTGTCGCCATGGCGCACAAGCGGGCCAAGCGGCTCTTTGGAGATGATCTCAGGCAGCAGAACGTGATCGCCCGGATTTTCAAAGGTTGCACGGGTTGCAGCCAGGCCGGATGCGTCCGTGGTGTAAACGTCACAAGCGCCGGCAAGATACTGCTGCTGCGCTTCGGCGTTGGTTTCGATCGGAACCGGCTCATAGCTGATGTTGTTCGCGCGGAAGAAATCCGCGAGGTTCAGCTCGGTCGTGGTCCCGGTCTGGATACAAACGGTTGCACCGTCCAGTTCCTTAGCCGAAGTCACACCAAGAGCGGACGGAACCATGAAGCCCTGACCGTCGTAGTAGTTGATGCCGACGAATTCGAACTTC
>CAYTUW010000106.1:0-9988 GCA_964441435.1 uncultured Rhodobacterales bacterium | reverse complement strand
CCGTGACGATCTGGATGCAAAATTCCAGGCTTGGCTTGCCCAGTAAGCTGAACTGAAAGCACCGGGGTGCCCCTACAGGGCATCCCGACCCCGAAGGGACAACAGGGAAACATCATGAGCGACGCAACTGATACCGGGCCCGTTCTTGCCGCCGACGGCACACCGCTGAAACGCAGCCTGGCAAAGGCACTGCGGCGGGAAAAGATTCGCGCCCTTCTACTGATCGCGCCGCTTTTGCTGTTTATCCTGATCACCTTCATCCTGCCGATCGGCGACATGCTGTTCCGATCTGTCGAAAACAAAATCGTCGAACGGACGATTCCACGCACGGTTGCAGCACTTGCGGATTGGGATGCCACCTCCGGAGAGGCCCCGGATGAATCCGTTTACGCTGCCCTGGCGCTTGACCTCCAGATTGCCGTGGAGGAAAAGACCCATACCCGTCTCGGTTCGCGTCTGAACTATGAGATGACGGGGATTTCCTCGCTCCTTCGCAAGACCGGGCGGCGGGTGAAACGCTGGGATTTTGACGATGGCGAACCGTTTCGGGACCGTTTTCTCGATGTGGACGAAGATTGGGGGGATGTCGAACTTTGGCAGACGATCCAAACCTTTTCCCCGAACCTGACCTCCGGCTACTTTCTGAACTCCGTCGACCTGCAGCTCGGTGCAGAGGGGGTGCAATCTCGCCCGGAAGACGAACGGATTTACATCACCTTGTTCAAGCGCACGATATTCATGTCGCTGGTGATCATGGGAAGCTGTATTCTGCTTGGCTATCCGGTTGCCTTTCTGCTGGCCAACCTGTCGGCCCGCACCTCAAACATACTGCTGATCCTTGTATTGCTGCCGTTCTGGACCTCGCTTCTGGTGCGAACTTCGGCCTGGAAAGTTCTGCTGCAACAACAGGGCGTCATCAATGATACGCTGGTCTGGCTGGGCCTGGTCGATGATGGTGCCCGTCTGATCATGATCAACAACCAGTTCGGCACAATCGTCGCCATGACGCATATCCTGTTGCCGTTCATGATCCTGCCGCTCTATTCGGTGATGCAGACCATCCCGCCAAGCTACGTTCGCGCTGCCAAATCGCTGGGCGCTACGGATTGGACAGCCTTCTGGCGTGTCTATTTCCCGCAAAGCGTGCCGGGTATCGGCGCGGGCTGCATCCTCGTCTTTATCCTCTCGATCGGCTACTACATCACACCGGAGCTCGTCGGGGGAACCAAGGGCGTCTTTATTTCGAACCGGATTGCCTATCACATCTCGTCATCGCTCAACTGGGGGCTTGGCGCGGCGCTTGGAACGATCCTGCTGTTTGCGGTCCTGATCCTTTATTGGACCTATGACAAGATCGTCGGCATTGACAACGTGAAGCTGGGGTAACTGAGATGGCCAAACTTCCTCCTTATGCAACTGCCGGCCAGAAGACCTGGCACTATAGTTTTCGTGTCATCTGCGGTCTGATTTTTTTCTTTCTGATCGCACCGATCCTGGTGATCCTGCCGCTAAGCTTTAACGCACAGGATTTCTTTACCTTTACGCCGGAGATGTTGGCCCTCAGCCCGGAGGGTTATTCGCTGAAACACTACCAGGATTTCTTCAGCAATTCGGACTGGCAGCATGCGCTCCTGAACTCCGTCAAGATTGCGCCGATGGCGACGTTACTGTCCGTGTCCTTTGGCACGCTGGCCGCTATTGGCCTGAGCCAGGATCACGTGCCGTTTCGGCGGGCTATCATGGCTATCCTGATTTCCCCGATGATTGTGCCGCTGATCATTTCGGCGGCGGGGATGTTCTTTTTTTACAGCCGGATCGGGCTGCAGGGCACCTATTGGGGTGTTGTGTTAAGCCACGCAGCCCTTGGCATTCCCTTTGTCATCATCACCGTAACCGCGACACTTGTGGGCTTTGACCGCTCGCTCACCCGTGCAGCGGCCAATATGGGCGCCGGGCCGGTAACGACCTTTTTCCGGGTACAGATGCCATTGATCCTTCCGGGTGTCATTTCGGGCGGGCTGTTTGCCTTCATCACCTCCTTTGATGAGGTAGTGGTGGTGCTGTTTGTCGGCTCCTCTGGCCAAAAAACCCTGCCCTGGCAGATGTTCACGGGCCTTCGGGAACAGATCAGCCCAACGATTCTGGCGGTGGCGACCATACTTGTTGCAATCTCGATTGCGTTGTTGACCACCGTGGAATTGCTGCGGCGGCGGTCCGAACGGCTGCGTGGTATGAGCCCAGGCTGAGAACTCTCAAGACACAAAAGCCATCGGATCCGCACGCCAACTTGATTGGATTTTCCGCCAATTTGAAGGTTGTCGCACGGAAATAGCCCTCTGCAGGTCTTAATCCTGCCCCAAACCCCCTGCGTAATTCCCCCTCTATTTGGGTGAACGACATAGGGGTTGAAAATGACAAATGTTCTAAGGGGTGGACTGTTTGCAATGGCTATTGCAGCACTTTCTGCCTGTAGTGCAACCAATGAAACAACCAGCCGTTCGGCGGCCACCGGCCTGTCACATGAGGACATCAGCCAACCCGTAACTGTTTCATTGGATCAAGAACAGGTCTTTACCGCCTATATCACCGGGTACAGCTATTGGGATAATACCCCGCGCGGTTCAGTGGCGATTGCCCGCCCCGTGATCCACCGCGGGGCCGGAGGCGTCGGAACTTATGACGATCCGGTAACGATTGCAGTCGGCCATACAATCATCGGTCAGAGGCAGACCCTGGATTATCCGGCCGGGACACGTTTCTATCTGGCGCGGCTCCAGAAATACGCGATTGTCGAAGATGTCTGTGGTGACGGGCACCAGCCCCAGAATGGCCCCTGCCATTCCGGCCATCAGGGCAATCCTTGGCTCGATATCTACGTCGATGGTCGCCGTGCCGGAGAAGCCGCCGCCGACAGTTGCATGCGGCGCATCACGGGGTTGCAGCAACTACGGATCAATCCGCGGCGCGGTTACCCGGTGACCGCAGGCCCGATCACAGAGAGTGGCTGCCCCGTGCATCGCGGTTAGCAGACCCCGCTACCAAAGCCGGGCCGAATGCGGGGGCGAAAGGCGCACGCACCGATGCGGCCCGTGTTGCTTTGGACCATTTCGCCAGACGCCCAGTCATCGCACGCCACAGCGCACGGTAGAGTGTAAGCGTCAGTAAGGGAGTATAAACCAGCCGCTGCAAGGGCAGATACAACATCCACCAGTAGCTGGCACGCCCGTCAAGCCTCACCGCGCAGGCAACCATCATCGCCTCCAACAGAGGTAAAGCAATATAACAGCCAAGCGCCCAGGCAGACGTGTCGGCGCCAAACATAGCCTCCCCCGCCAGAAGATTCAGAACCGCCCCGGCAAGCGTCCAGATGATGATCAGGTCGACAATCGGTGTCAGCAATGACATCAAAACCCCGAACAACAGAAAGTCGGGCAGTACCAGACGTCCTATTGCCCCCTGGCGGCCAAAGCTCCCTTTGTGCTTCCAGGCGGTCTGGATCATACCCAGCGTCCAGCGCAGGCGCTGCCGCAGAAACATTGAGACAGTTTCAGGCGCCTCAGTATAGGTAAAAGCGCGCTCATCAAACCGCACACGGAACCCCGCCCGCAGGAGCGAAACCGTCAGATCTGCATCCTCCGTCAGCGTATCCCCTGAGTAAAGTCCGACCTGCCGTATTGCCGCAGTTCGCCAGGCACCAATCGCCCCAGGCACCACCATGATCCCGTTGACCAGTTCAAAGGCCCGACGGTCAATATTCTGCGCCGTGGTATATTCTAGCGCCTGCAACCGTGTCATGATCC
Source organism: uncultured Rhodobacterales bacterium (assembly GCA_964441435.1). Taxonomy (GTDB): domain Bacteria; phylum Pseudomonadota; class Alphaproteobacteria; order Rhodobacterales; family Rhodobacteraceae; genus CAYTUW01. Next base: position 6,188 of record CAYTUW010000106.1, on the reverse strand, counting down.
CCTTGTCATTCCCGACTTTGACATTGCCGGCAACAGCGCCGACCTCAGGGTCTGCAAGTCCCTGCACGAGGAAACCAATGGCCTGTGGGTCCACAAGCGTGTCAGCGTCGACCATGACAACAAATTCTGTCGTAACGTCCTGGATCGCGCGGTTCGCCGCCCGCCATTTACCTTGATTGGCCTGTGAAATGACCCGAACTCGCTTGTTCCGTCGGAATGCCCTGCGAACGACCGCCTCGGTGGCATCGTTGGAACCATCATTCACCACCAGAACCGACAATTTCCGATAACGGGACGCAAGAATGGAACGCACCGTGCGCTCAATCACCTTTTCTTCGTTATAGGCAGGAACGATAACGGTCACATCAGGCCGGAACCGCGGGTGCGCCCGCCGCTGCACCCTACCTCGCTTCAACGCAGACACAAACAGGATTAACCCGCGCGCAAGTCGCAGGCCAACAACAAGCAAAAGAATACCCGGAAAGCTTTTCATCAACCAGCCCAGCCCGGTAACGAGTGTCGCCTCAATCGGGATAGGAGAACGACGCACCGACGGCATGAAGTCATGATGGGAAAATCCTGCCAGCCCGGCAAGATCAGTAAAAGAATAGCCGCGCGCCTCAAGCGTCTCAATAATCAGCGGCAGGGCCTCTACCGTGGCATTGCGGTCACCACCGCCGTCATGCAGAAGGATAACCTGTCCCTGCCCTGCCTCGACCGCATCAACAACATAGCGAACAATCTGCGCAGGGTCTGACATGGCCCAGTCTGGCGGCACGATATCGCTGCCGGCGATCAGGTATCCCTGCTCATCAACTCGCAGCATCTGTTCGGCGACCGCGCCCCGGATCGGGCCAGGTCCACGGACATAAGGCGCGCGAAACAGAACCGGCCGCACCCCCAGAAGATTGCCAAACACATGACTCTGCGCCTTGACCTCGGCAAGCAACCGGCGGGGGCCGATCTCCGTCAGATCAGGGTGAAGGAATGTATGACCTCCAAGCGTATGTCCCTCATCAAGAACACGGCGCAGAATGCCCGTCTCACCAATCATGTGGGAGCCAACCGGAAAAAATGTCGCCGACACGCCGCGCGCCGCAAGAATATCAAGAATAGCCCCTGTATATTCAGCGCTTGGCCCGTCATCAAACGTCAGGCTAATCACCCGCCCTTCTGCCGATCCCCATCGGTTAACCGAATACGGGCGCGGCATCTCGGCATAGTGGATCCGATTGATTAATCCGCTCCCGCCATCGGTGGAAATCTCGCGGTACCCGACGCGCCCGCGATCCTGAAAATCCAGAAACGGGCCACTTCCGATGTAGCGAACGGTTTCAGACAGATCGACAACCTCTATATCCACAACAGCCAGATCACTGCCAGACCGGAGCGATCGGAACAGTTTCCAGACGGCTGGATCCTCCATCCCTAATCCCCAGAGGCCGATACGCCCGACCCCGCGTTGCCTGGCGATCAGCATCTGATTGTAGGCAGAAGCGGCATCCAGAATCCAACTTTGGTGCCGCTGCCCGTCCGCGCCAAGGTAAATGGCAAAACTATTGCCCCGCGGCGCAGAAAACCGGACTGTTCCGTTGCGTTGGGTGACCCGCTGAATTGCGGTACCAAAATCCATCTCACGCGGCAGGGTGGCATGACCCTGCCATTCATAGGCACCCGCCCCAAGCATAAGAACGAGCCTTTCTTGCGGAACAAGGACGCTGAGTTCTTCTAGAAGCTGTTCGAACCAGGCCTGCGACGCCAGCGGCTGGGGCTGTACATCCGCTGCGATCCGGCGGTTGAAAGCAGGCACGACCACTGTGTCAAAAAGGCCTATCTGGTCCTCCCTAAGGTGGTGCAGCACTTCGCTATCGGCAATGATGCAACTTTCCGCTGCGGTTTCGCCGAAAATCTGCGCAACCATCCACAGAACCGGTTCAAGCCGGGATAACTGGTCCCGCGGCACGGCCGTAAGGTCAAGGCACATCCCCCGCAGCTGCAAGCGGTCAACCGTAGCATACATCTGCGCCGCTACTTCACGCGCCCAAAGCGGTTCCTGCCAAAAGTTACGGTCAATCGCTAGCCCAGAAAGCTGCACAACCGGCAACAACTCGAAACCCTGCCGGAAAGGAGATAAAACATGCTGTGGATTATTTTCAATATCCATGTAAGGGCTGCCCCATCGCAGCCCGTCCCGTCCCAGCGTAAACCAGTTCGGCATAAGGACATCTACGACCTGGCACGACCGTGCCAGCGACATTTCCATCCATTCGGCATTCATTCGGGAAAAAGCGTAAACTTCTCTGCCTGTACCGGCCGCCGGCTGTCGATCTGAGCATTGGGCTGTTTCTGGAGTGGAAACCGACGGCACACGGTGATCCCGATACCCGTCATGCTCATCTGCGCCCACCTCCACGTCAAACAACGCCTCATTGGTGCGCGGCTCTGTGTTATGGGCGATCAAAAGACCGCCATTCGGGCCATGTTCCACAACCACAGCTGTCACCACCGCGCCCACCATGGCCACGGTTGATACCAGAACGCCCGCCGCGACAGCCGCAACGAGGCGAGAACGCAATACTGTTTTGGCCCCAAACACCTGCCTTGGGTTGTCCATGCGGGTGCGTGGTGCCCGGGTGGACTTCCACCGAACACACTTCATAAATTTTCCCCCACCCAGCCAGTGCGAAAACGCAACTCTGGGTATAGTAATCAAAAATTTGAGTGCCTATTTGCCTCAAGGTCAATATAAATGTGTCCATATTAACCATTTAGGCCTGCGAAAAACCTTCGCTGACAGAGATTGGTAATGACGATGCTCAACCGCAGGTCGGTGCTGAAAACAGGGGCTGCGGGGCTGTTTTCAACCATGGCATCCGGGCCGGTTCTCGCCAGACATCGGCCAGGTCCGGTCTTTGTGGTCCTATCGGGCCTCAACCCTGATATGCCCCTTTCGACGCTTCGGAACTTTTTGTCCGCGTTCGCGCTAAAAAGTATCCCCTTCGTTCTTCCGATTGACGTTTCCGAACAGGGATTTCAACCCGGTGACAAATCGGCACCGCTGCTTGGCTATATCGCCAGGCTGACGCGTGAACTCCCCGAAATCTGTGAAGTTTCGTTACATATTCAAGGCATTACCGCGAACACCACATATTTCCGAGGGCGGCGGGCAGCGTCAGGTAGGTCAGAATTCTACAGACTGTTTGCGCCTCATGATGCAACCGGGCAGATCGCCGAGGGTCTGGTGACGATCACAGACAGCGTAGGGAATGAAAATCAGTGGCTCCGCGGGCTGCGTCCCGCCGGATTTCGTAACCTTATTCAACTGCCGACATCACCATCACGCACGCAGATAGGAACACCCGATGGCGATATAACCTGGTTCCGGGGCGGAATCAGCCTGCATGCATCTGTGACCCCTTCGCAGATCCGCCAACAACTGGCCGCACTCCATGGCCGACGCCAGCCGACAGTTGTTAACTTTAAAGTGGATGGATTGGAAACAATATCCGCCGCTGACAGGAGATCGGTTTCAGAAGTACTGACCGATGAGATCGTGGAAGGGATCGGGAACAGTAGAATCACACCGGAATTACCCGGAAGATTCCCGCTTGCGGAACGCGCCGACAGTGATCGTTTTGTCACCGTTGTGCTTGATATGCCACAGGAACATCTGTCGGCCCCGCAAATCGCGCGGTTCTTACGTCGCGCCCAAACCGCCGGGTTGCACATCGAACTGCAGGCTGGTTCGGGCGGAACCCGTGGCGCATCCGCCGCCTGTATGATTGCCGATTTGTTTCCAACACCTGGCGCGCAGCTTCCTGATTGCACCATCTCTCCGACGCGCAAATTAATCGGTTCGGCAAATGACTGGCGTTGGTCCTGGGCAAGCCCTGGCAGCGCGCGCGCAGGCATCGGCCCCGATGGCGACCTGATCCTTGGTCAAAGCGTTACCCTAGACCGGCCTGATGCGTTCGACCACTTTAGCGATCACACCGGCCCCTCCCGCGATCTGGTCATTTTTGTCAAATCGGCTGCCTTGCCCGATGACACCGCCGCCGATCGCTTGTTGCGGGCGTTGAGCGGGCTTGCAGATACCCCCGGAAATCAACTTGTTTCTCTATCGCAGCGCCTGACCCGGCTTACCCCGATTGATCCCATACACGACAAATTTCGCCGTGAAGCAAACCTGCGCCCGGCCCTCCGCCCCCGCTCAGAGGAAAAAACCACACGGGTCGAAGAGGCCCTTCTCCGGCGAGATGCGGCGCTTGCTTTTACCTATCTGACTGCCTTCAGAAAAGAGGCAAGCGGATTGCTTCCAACCACGGTCACAGCAACCGGCACTACCCCGGTGACCTACGACAGAATCACAATGTGGGATGTCGGATCGCTATTGCTTGGGCTACATGCGGCGCGTGCCCTAGGGCTTCTGACAGGGCCGCGTTACCGGGTATGGGCAAAACAGATCATTACCAACCTGCCCGAAGTCGACATCCTCGGGCTAACACTGCCCGCCAGCCAGGTCGCCAGCGACACCGGTGCCCCCCATACGCGGGATTTCAACGTCTGCGACACCGGGCGGCTGTTGTCGGCCTTTCACATCCTGCGTGACGATCCGGGTCTGGAGCCCGTGATCATGGATAAGCTGGCACGCTGGGAACTGGGCGGCGTTTTGATCGACGGGCAGCCACATAGCATTCTTTCCGGGCAACTTCGTGCGCTGACGGTTTCCCAATGTGCGCATTACACTGCGCGGGCATTTGCGCAGTTCGGTTATGATGCAAAAAGCCCGCTGGACATCGAAATGGAGCCGTCAGAAGAAGCGGACTGGAAGATGCGGATACTGACAACGGTTTCTGAAATCGGGCTTCTAGGGGCTGAACCGCTGCTGCTGGAACCGACAGAACTGGGCTGGTCACCACAAAGCCGTTACCTGGCAGATATTCTGTTCTGTGAACAGGTCCATACCTACGCCCGCACCGGCGATCTGATCTGTGTTTCCGAGGGCCCTATCAACCATAGCCCCTGGTTCACCTATCAGGGGCTTAATCTTGGCTCCGAAACTGAGCGTTGGGGGGTCGAAGTCATATCCGACCGCAGGCGCTTTGATACCGATAGGTTCAAAAGATCGGTTGCCAATATCAGCACGAAAAGCGCCTACCTGTGGAATGCGCTTCACCCGCACCCCTATTCTACCCTGCTGAAAAACCACGCCCGAACGCGTGGCCGGATTGAAGGCCTTGGGTTTGCCTCTGCTATCTTTCATGACAGTGGCCAGCCGACACATCACTATTCTGATCTGAATACAAACGCTGTGATTCTACAGGCAATAGCCAGGACACTGGATCGTCAGCGATAGTCATCCTATCGCCACCCCGAAGGTAAAAACTGAAAAGCCATACTGCCAACAAACCTTAGCGACCAGTATCTGTCCAGGCGTGTTTCAGGGGTGTTCAAAACGGCAGTCTAGTTCCGCCATACCCGTCGCGTCAGGAACGTCATCACCCCGTACAAGCGGCAACAGCCACCCCGAAAGATAGACGTTTCGATCAACATAGGCCTGCGGCAGGATAATGCGATAGCCATCCGCGCATGCCGCCGTCAGGAAGTCCACATCAAGCTGGCCGGAGAGACGATCAGGCAAAGCCAACAGTTGTTCCGGGTTGGAGAGCACGTCGGCATAGCCTACGAGCGCACCGTAATACACCACCTTCCCCGGCAGGGTCAGCGCGGACTCTGATCTGGCCACCATTGTCGAACGGCGATCCTGTGACATCGAAATGTCCTGCGTCATCAGAAATGCCGCATAGCCAAGCCCGACACCTATCGCGGCAAGGCTGATGCCCGCCTGCCTGCCGCCGGGCCGGAAACCGGCAACCAGCGACACCACAAAAATCGTCAGGAACAGGTTGGTAGCAACAGTCTGATGCAATACAGCGTCCTGAGCCAGCACCGAAACCGTCAAGAAAAAAGGGATGCTGGCCCCCAACAGCCCCGCCAGAACAAGCGGGCCCCACCCTGCCCCCTGACGAACCAAACGTATAACCATCCAGGCTATTAGGGCCGACAAGGGAGGCAGAATTGGCAAAAGATATCGCATGTTCAGCCCTAGCCCGCCATGCCAACTGCGCATCACAAAGAGTCGGTGGACGTTCGGAGACTGATCTCGCGCAGTCGGCCAGTCGCCGAAG
>CAYTUW010000105.1:5392-10005 GCA_964441435.1 uncultured Rhodobacterales bacterium | reverse complement strand
GGTCAAATGTACCTCAAAGCCACCCGAACGCAGCAACTCCTCCTTCAGGGTCCGCGCAAACTGAAGCATTATGTCCGCCTCTTTCATACCCTCTGCCTCTGCTCCCGGATCAATGCCGCCATGGCCCGGATCAATCATCACGACGAACGGTCGATCACCTGCCTGCCGTGTGATGGGTGCTTCGATCTGTGCAACTTCCGGCTCCCCCCAGATCGTGGCAGCCGGGGCGCCGGTTCTGCTGTCAAAGCTGTCCTGATCCGTTGCAACCAGCCTGGCCCGGACCCGCGCCGCGCCGTTGTCGCCACCAGTTTCCATTCCCAACTCGCGGATTGCCAATGGCTCCTCCAGCGCAAAGACAATTCTCGACCACCCGGCCTGATAACGACCGGCCCGCACGTTACTGACCGGGCCTGCCGCCATAAATGCCGACCGGTCAAGCCCTGCCCAGGTCACCTCGCGGAAATCCAGTATCAGGCGATTGGGGTCGCTTAGGGTAAAGGCCCGATAAGGCACCGCCTGGCTAAGTGACAGAGTCAAGTCATAGCCACCTGCCCCGGCTGTCAGGCCGCTCTCCTGCGCAATCAGCCGCGCCCGTGCGGACATTTCCTGCCCCACCAGAGGTAGCGCAGTCAGGCAAAGTGCCATCAGATATACAAGAAACCTATTCATCGCTTCGCAACGTAGATTGATGTTGGGGCGCCGTCACCCCGATTTGTCCGGGCGGTCAGACATATATCGGCACAGCCGTTTCATTCCCTCGCTCACGTCTTCGGTGGAGCATGCATAGGAAAAGCGCATCCATTGCGCTCCGCGCGCGCTATCGAAGTCATGCCCCGGCGTCACGGCGACACCAGCCCGATCCAGCAATTCATCTGCAAATAAGCGCGAATCATCTGTTATCCCGCTGACGTCGGCATAAACGTAAAACGCCCCATCCGGTGGGGCCACCCGGTGAAACCCAGCGCGTTTCAGGCCGTCAATCATCAGGCGGCGGTTTTCGGCGTAAACCGCTAGGTTCTGTTCAAGTTCGCCGGTACTTGCGAGCGCCCCCAGTGCCGCCACCTGTGAGGCATGCGGCGCACATATGAACATATTCTGTGCCAGCCTCTCTATCCGCCGAACGTGATCAATCGGTACAACCATCCATCCAACACGCCATCCCGTCATCGAAAAATATTTGGAAAAAGAGTTGATGACATAAACATCATCACTGATTTCAAGGGCGGAAATCGCCCGTTCCCCAAACTGGATGCCATGGTAGATTTCGTCGGAGATAAATGCCGCCGCCTTATCGTGGGCGGTGCTGATTAATGCAGCCAACGCCTCCCGGTCCAGCATCGTACCACTGGGGTTTGCCGGAGAGGCAATAATCAGCCCATCCATATCCTTGTCCGCCAGATCGGCCACTGTTGGTTGAAACCGGTTGATCAGCGCGGTCCGCACTTCAACCGGAACAAGACTCAATGCTTTCAAAATCTGACGGTATGAAGGGTATCCCGGCGCGCCCAACGCCACCCGATCTCCGGCCTCAAACAACGCCGTAAACGCCAGAATAAAGGCCGCCGACGATCCAGCCGTCACAACAACTCTGCCAGGATCAATATCCAGGCCATACCAGCGTTGATAAAGATCAGCGATTGCCTGTCGAAGCTCTGGCAACCCAAGAGAGACAGTATAGCCCAGCGTGTCATTTTCCAGCGCACGAGCCAGTGCCTGACGCGCGGCCTTCGGCGCCGGTGTTCCGGGCTGACCCACCTCCATGTGGATGATGTGACGCCCTGCTTCCTCTGCGGCGCGGGCCTTTTCAACCACATCCATCACAATGAAGGGATCAACCTCGCTTCGTCTTGATATCCGCACGGTTTCCTCTTTAAACTTGGCCATCGCTGGCATGTTTGTCCCAGTGCGACAGTGGAAGGTCAATGCCAACAGTTTTTCGCCTGTTACTTTCGCTCTTCCTGTTGGTTGCTCTGACGTTCCCCCTGCGGGCGCAGACGCTGATCCGGGACGCCGAAATAGAACATGCGCTGCGCGAGCTCGCCAGCCCTGTTCTGATTGCGGCAGGTCTGTCGCCAGCACGCATTCGCATACTGGTGATAAAGGATCATCGGCTGAACGCCTTTATCATCGACACACAGCATATCTTTATCAATTCCGGCCTGATTCAACGCCTGGACCGCCCCGAAATGCTTCAGAGTGTGATCGCCCATGAGGCGGCGCATATTGCCAATGGACATATTTCGCGGCGGTTACAGAACCTCAGGGCGAGCCGTTCACTTGCCGGGTTGGGCCTCTTGTTATCGGCAGCGGTTGCGGCGTCTGGCAATACCCAGGCCGCGATGGGCACCGCCGCAGGGACCAGCAGCGCGGCACAACGCAGCTATCTTGCACATACACGTGATCAGGAAAGTTCCGCCGATCAATCCGCGGCAAGGTACCTTTCGCGGGCGGGGATAGATCCGGCGGCGATGATTGACGTTCTTGAAATATTCCGGGGCCAGGAGGCACTGGCAGCCAATCGGCAGGATCCCTACGCGCTGTCCCATCCGCTGAGCCGTGAACGTCTGCGCCGGGCGCAGGCCTATGCTGCAGCCTACCCGGCACAAGGAACCGCAGATCAAAACAGCGCCTACTGGTTTGCGCGTGCGCGTGGAAAGCTTGGTGCCTTTATCGGAAATCCCGGAAGAACCTTGCGCCAGCTGCGCGGCGCAGAGGCGAATGACATCGTCCTGATGCAACGCGCCGTGGCGTATCACCGTGTCCCGGATGTGGCAAAAGCGCTGGAAAATATTGACGCGCTGGTCCGACGGCGCGGGAGCGATCCCTATGTTCATGAATTGCGCGGGCAAATCCTTTTTGAAAGCCGAAATTTCGGGGCCGCCGTCAACGCATACGGCCGGGCTGTGCAGCTTGCCCCGGACCACCCTTTGATCCTAGCGGGCTATGGGCAGGCCCTGCTTGCGCTTTCAACGGCTGATGCAAATGCCCGCGCCTTACGTGTATTGGAACGATCTTATGCACGCGATGCGCGCAATTCCCGCATGCTTCGGGATCTGGCCGTGGCCTATGCCCGGTCCGGCAACAACGGCATGGCATCCACCGTAACTGCCGAACGATACGCCATGAACGGCCGGTTTGAGGATTCGCTTGTCCATGCGCGTCGGGCAGAGGCACAGTTGCCGCGCGGTAGTCCGGGGTGGAACCGGGCACAGGATGTGATACTTGCGGCCGAAGCTGCGCAAAACCAACGGAGACGAAACCGATGATCCGCAAGATATTTTTGACCGGAGCCATGATCTTCGCACTTACCCTGCCTGCAAGTGCCGTCGATCTCAGCAATATGTCAGCTGAGGAGGAACAGGCCTTCCGCAGCGCGGTCCGCGCCTACCTTCTGGAAAACCCAGAAGTGATCATGGAAGCTGTCGCCGTTCTGGAGGAACGCCAGCAGGTTGCCGAGACCGAACGGGATCTGAAGTTGGTTGAGGTTAACGAAGCCGCCCTTTTTGATGACGGGTTTTCCTATGTCGGCGGAAACCCGGACGGCGATATCACCCTTGTAGAATTCCTCGACTATCGCTGCGGTTATTGCAAGCGCGCCCATCCCGATGTGGCGGAACTGGTCGCCGCCGACGGAAATATCCGGCTGATTGTAAAAGAATTCCCAATCCTTGGCGAACAATCCACGCTCGCCTCTCAATTTGCCATTGCCACCATGCAACTGGCGGGCCCGGAATCCTACAAGCTGGTCAGCGACGCACTGATGACGATGCGCGGTAATGTCGATGCAGAGAGCCTGAGGCGGATCGCTGCTGAGTTCGGCCTCGAAGGGGAGGCGATCCTGGCACATATGAACAGCGAAGAGGTAGCAGCTGTCATGGCCGAAACCCGTCTGCTTGGTCAACGCCTGCAGATCACCGGCACGCCTACGTTCATTCTTGCCGGGCAAATGCTGCGCGGCTACGTCCCACTCGACGGGATGCAAAAGATCGTTGCAGAGGCCCGCAGTGAGGGTTGATCCCTAAAAGTACAGCGGACACAAAAAAGGCGGCCATGAAGGCCGCCTTAAAACATATGTCAGCAAGCGTCAGGCCAACTGAATGTTTGTCGCGCTTTCGCGGCCGTCACGGCCTGCTTCCACGTCGAATGTCACTTTCTGGTTGTCAGCAAGGCCGGTCAGACCTGCACGCTCAACTGCAGAAATGTGAACGAAAACGTCTTTGCCGCCTTCTTCGGGGGCAATAAAACCGAAACCCTTGGTAGAGTTGAACCATTTCACGGTGCCATTGGCCATCGTGTTTCTCCTGTTTGTTACCGCTCGCGGAAGTGCAGCGGTCTGGCGGTATCAGCAAAATCGAAGAGCTGCGCCGCGATGGGAAACAGGGTCGAAATCAAGAAATCGCGCTGCGGAACTGACATGAAACGCGCGCCGTGGCAACAAAAATCTTTTGTTATTCCGCCGCCAGAGTTTCTGCTTCAATCCGGGCGGCGCGTTCCTCCACCAGGCCAACAATGTGATCAATCATCTCAGCATTGCTCATTTTGTGGCTCTGGCTGCCGGCAAGATAGACCATACCTGCATCTTTGCCACCGCCGGTGAATCCGATATCCGTCAT
>CAYTUW010000105.1:0-5382 GCA_964441435.1 uncultured Rhodobacterales bacterium | reverse complement strand
AATGCCTCACCCGGTCCGTTTACCACGCACCCGATGATCGACAGGCTCATGGGTGTCTTGACATGTTCCAGCCGCTTTTCGAGCTCCGCCACCGTAGCGATCACGTCAAAACCCTGCCGCGCGCAGGATGGGCAGGAAATAATGTTTACGCCGCGATGGCGCAAGCCAAGGCTTTTCAGAATGTCATAGCCGACCTTTACCTCTTCGACCGGGTCTGCGGACAGGCTGACGCGCAATGTATCACCGATCCCGGCCCAAAGGAGATTGCCAAGACCAATCGCGGATTTCACGGTCCCGGACATCAGCCCGCCCGCCTCTGTCACACCGAGGTGAATCGGTGCATCCGTTGCATCGGCGAGCGCGTGATAAGCAGCAGCCGTCAGAAAAACGTCCGAGGCTTTGACCGAGATTTTGAACTCGTGAAAATCATTATCCTCAAGAATACGGATATGTTCCAGCCCGCTTTCAACCATCGCTTCGGGGCAGGGTTCGGCGTATTTTTCCAGCAGGTGTTTTTCCAGACTTCCGGCATTTACGCCGATACGCATCGAACAGCCGTGATCGCGGGCGGCTTTGATGACTTCTTTTACGCGTTTTTCATCGCCGATATTGCCCGGGTTGATCCGCAGGCAGGCCGCCCCGGCTTCGGCGGATTCAATCGCGCGTTTGTAGTGGAAATGGATATCCGCAACGATTGGCACAGGGCTTTCGCGCACGATTTCCTTCAACGCCTTGGAGGACGCTTCATCCGGCACACTGACCCGAACGATATCCGCACCGACATCGGCGCAGGCGATCACCTGTTTGATCGTCGCTGCAGCGTCTGATGTATCTGTGTTCGTCATGGTCTGCACCGCAATCGGCGCATCGCCCCCAACTGGCACATTGCCAACCATGATCTGACGGGACTTTCGGCGCGCAATATTGCGCCAGGGGCGAATATGATTGTGATCCATCACGCGCGGCTCCGTTTTCGGGCTTGGTCCTGCGGCTTAGATAGGGGAGCCATCGGCCGCCTGCAATGCGGCTATTCGCCGGTGGCCTGCAATGCGGTGGCTTCGGCCACAACACGGGCAAGGTCGTCGTCTTCGGCCAGGTCGGCAATGGTATAGGTTTCTGCCAGTGCGTCAGCAGACAGAACGATATCCGCAGTCACGGTACCGGACGGGCCCGCCGGGCCGTAGTGTTCCCCCCCGACGCTAAAATAAACCGCGCCGGATTCACCTACACGGAGCGTAGGCGGCTCATCTGCCTGCGGCAATTCGAATTCCTGGCCGGCGTTCATCACGCTTTCAAATAGTACGGTTCCGCCCGCCCCCTGCACCCGGACCCAGGCCGGGCGCACCGCCACGAGTTTGATAACCGGCTTGCCCTCTTCTGTTACCTGAATCGGGGGTTCCGGTGTCACAGGTGCTGCCAGTTGGGTTTCGGCAGCCGTACCGCCATCATGCGGGTTCATCTCAGAGAAGCTGCCGAAGACCGACGGGTCAACCGCTGCAATCGGCCCGTCACGCGCGACCACCACAGGAGTACGAAGCGGATTGGGACGATAAAGGCGATCCAGGGCTTCGGCCTGTGCGTCGTTCATCACCACGGCTTCAGGTTCGGCCAGGGGGTCAAAGGCCGATTCTGCCATTGATCTGTCCGCTGGTGCGAACTGCACACGCTGAACCTCTTGCAGGACCGACCAACCGCCAAAGCCGATCAACCCGATCAGCCCAGCCAGCACAGCAATGGAGCCAAGCATCCCAGGTTCGATCCCACTGAGGATCGCTTCACTGCGCGGAACAAAGCTTGCATTCGGATCAGCCAACGGATCCCGCGCCGACTTGGCCGAAACGATCATTTCACGTTTTTCGCGTTTGCCGGATGACTTGGCGCTCATCCCGCTTGCCTTTTGAAATCCGCTTTCAGCGCAAAAGGTTTTGAACGCCCATTCCGGGTCCATGTTGAGGTAGCGCGCATAAGATCGCACATAGCCGGCAATAAAGCCCGGAGTTTCAAATGAGGTGGGATCGCAATTTTCGATTGCCGCTATATAGGTGGCCTTGATCTTCAGCTCTCGCTGTACATCCAGAAGGGATTTTCCAAGCGTCGCCCGTTCCCCGCGCATCAGATCGCCAAGGCGCAGGTCGAAGTCATCAAAGCTCTTCAGCTCTGGTGCATCAATGGTATCCGACGACTTGAATCGTCCGATCATTGCCCCTGCCTCTGATGTGTCACGTTACGTCCCCAAATGGTCGATCTCTCTAGCGGTGTCGACCTCTTAACGAAACTATAACATGTCGCAACCGATTCGACACCTTAAGGAATATTACCCGGTGAGCTCGGCGCGATTTAGCGCACAATGCGACCAAAGCATGTCCATTGCTTTAACCAGAGCGTCCATTTCTTTCGGGCCATGCACCGGTGAGGGCGTAAACCGTAGCCGTTCGGTGCCGCGCGGCACTGTGGGAAAGTTGATGGGTTGGACGTAAATCCCGTAGTCTTCCAACAACATATCCGAAATCATCTTGCATTTGACGGGATTCCCGACATGGACTGGAACGATATGGCTGCCGTGATCAATGATCGGCAGGCCAAGCCCTTTTAGGCGCAGCTTCAGGATGGCGGCCTGCGTCTGATGCGCCTCCCTAAGATGATTGTCTCCCTTCAGGAAACGAACTGATGCCGCCGCGCCAGCAGCCACTGCCGGTGCAAGCGAAGTGGTGAAAATGAAGCCCGGCGCATAGGAACGGATTGCGTCAACCATCCGTGCGCTGGCGGCAATATACCCGCCCATCACACCATAGGCTTTGGCCAGCGTTCCGTTGATGATGTCCACCCGGTGCATCAAACCGTCGCGTGCGGCAACCCCGGCGCCGCGCGGCCCATACATGCCGACCGAATGCACCTCATCCAGATAGGTCAAGGCGTTGAATTCTTCGGCCAACTCAAGGATTTCTGCCATCGGCGCGAAATCCCCATCCATCGAGTAGATGCTTTCAAAGGCGATCAGCTTGGGCGCGGCGGGATCGTCTGCCTCCAACAACGCGCGCAGATGCCCAAGATCATTGTGGCGGAACACCCGTTTCGCCCCGCCATTGCGGCGAATGCCTTCGATCATCGAGGCATGGTTCAATTCATCGGAATAGATGATCAGACCGGGGAACAGTTTTGGCAGTGTCGAAAGCGTTGCGTCATTGGCGATATAGGCCGAGGTGAACAGCAGCGCCGCCTCTTTCTGATGAAGATCGGAAATCTCCGCCTCAAGGCGTTTGTGATAGATTGTCGTCCCGGAAATGTTGCGGGTGCCGCCTGATCCTGCACCGGTGGCGTCGATCGCCTCATGCATCGCTGCAAGCACAACCGGGTGCTGCCCCATGCCGAGGTAGTCATTCCCGCACCAGACAGTGACCGGCTTCTGAGTGCCATCCTCACGGGTCCAGGTCGCATGCGGATATTGGCCGCGCGTGCGCTCGATATCAATGAACGTGCGATAACGCCCCTCTTCATGCAGGCTGTTAAGCGCCGCATCCAATCTGGCGGAATAGTCCAACTGGCACCTCTGCTGGCGTTGCTTTCCCTTCGCGCGGGAGTCAGGCAAACCCTACCCGCGTCGATCGACACATTACTTGATCTGGATCAGAAAAGGCGAGTCCTAGTCTGCAATCACGATGTTACAATCTGTCGCGCCAAGTTCCTCTGCCTTTTCATTGCAGGCCGCAAGGGCTGCATCGGTTGCGCTTTCGCCCCGTTCCACAGCAAAGGCGCCGGTTTCAGCGCTTATCGCAAAGGCCTTTGGACCACGACCGCGCCGATAGTCGCGGCGAAAAGCTTCGGTTGCGGACTGTGACAGCTGCACAGGGTGCCCTTCTTCCCAGTCACGCGGCAGGAAATGGGCGACCACTACGCAGGGTCGCCCCCTTGACCGCGCCGCATTACAGGCCGAAAGCGCCGCCTCTGTCGCCGCCTCAACCGAATGATGATTGGCTGCGGCCTGATTGGCTTCTGACATGAACCCTTCGTCCGGCGCCATTGCCATCGCGCCGTAATACTGGATCAGCCCGCCCATGAGATTGAGCTGCGCAACCTGTTCCGGCGTCAGGAAGTCCTGTGGAAAAACCACGATTTCCCCGCCTTTGTGATGAAACAGCGCCTGCCTGGCGGTCCGGCCATCCAATGGATCCGCCAAGGCACCAGATGCCAGCACAGTTGCCATCATCCCCGCAAACCAAACCCGCATGTTCGCCCCCTGGTTATTGAATATGACTTCCCCTATGGACTCCCCACTGCGCGGAGGTCAAGTTCATCGCAAATACCAACAGCAGTGAGAGAGACAATGACACTCGACGCCGTTCTGACCCATCTTGATGACAACCTCGACAGTTCGATCAATCGGCTGATGGATCTGCTGCGTATCCCTTCGATTTCAACAGACCCTGCGTTCAAGGACGATTGTGACGCCGCCGCGGACTGGCTGGTCAACGAATTGAACAGCCTTGGCTTTGATGCCTCCAAACGCGAAACCCCCGGTCATCCGATGGTCATCGCCCATGGCGGCAACCCCGATGGCCCGCATCTGACGTTTTACGGCCACTACGACGTCCAGCCTGTTGACCCGCTTGATCTCTGGGACAAGCCACCGTTTGAGCCGGAGATTCAGGACACGCCCAAGGGCAAGGTGATCCGCGCGCGTGGTGCTTCTGACGACAAGGGGCAGCTTATGACCTTTGTCGAAGCCTGCCGCGCATTTCTTGCGGTTGAGGGAAAATTGCCAGCCAGGATCACCTTTTTCTTTGAGGGAGAGGAAGAATCCGGCTCCCCTTCGCTTGTGCCCTCCATGAAGGAAAACGTCGAAGAACTTCGCTCAGACATCGCGCTGATTTGCGACACCGGCAATTTTGACCATGACACGCCGGCAATCACGACGATGCTGCGCGGGCTTCTGGGCGAAGAATTCACCATCAAAGCCGCCAGCCGCGATCTGCATTCCGGCATGTATGGCGGCATCGCCATGAATCCGATCCGTGTGATGGCGCGCATCATTGAAGGTTTGCACGATGAAGAAGGCCGGATCACCGTTCCCGGTTTCTATGACGGCGTGCCAGAGCTGACAAATCAGATGCGTGCGGATTGGGACAATCTGAATTTCGATGCAGAGGCGTTCCTTGGCGATATTGGTCTGTCTGAACCAGCGGGCGAAAAAGGGCGTACCCCGCTTGAAATGGTCTGGTCGCGCCCGACCTGTGACGTGAATGGCATCTGGGGCGGCTATACCGGGGACGGGTTCAAGACCGTGCTGCCCGCCGAAGCATCGGCCAAGCTGAGTTTCCGGCTCGTTGGGACGCAGGATCCGCTGGCGATCCGCGAAAGCTTCCGCGCCTATGTACGCTCCATGCT
>CAYTUW010000104.1:0-10083 GCA_964441435.1 uncultured Rhodobacterales bacterium | reverse complement strand
ATCCGGATTGGGTTGGAAAACTGCCGGAAAAGGACGCGATGGAGGAGGACATGCTCGATTTTGCCTATGAACCTGATCCGGCACGATCACGCCTGACCTGCCAGCTGAAAGTCAGCGAGGCTCTCGACGGGCTTGTTGTCCAGATGCCGGAAAAACAAATCTGATGCGCCTTTTGCGGGCATTGGCACTGATGGCCGGGGCATTACCCGGCGCAGCCCTTGCCTGCACGGCGGACCCGGCGTCTCTTTCGGATTTTCCCGAAAGCAACGTCTATGACCCGGAAGCAGGCCCGCGCGGGGTTTATCGCGCCTGGTTTGATGGGGCGTCAACGCGCTATGCCCATGGGGTGCTCGGCGACGCGGTTGAGCCAACGATCCTCGGCGTTATGACCGGGCGGGGGCCTCTTTGCGGGATCACCGTGAACCTTGATGAAAATCATGTGTTCGAAGACATTGCCCCGCGCCTGGCCGATATAGACGGCGATGGCTTGCTTGATGTGTTGGTTGTGCGCAGCCATATGGAGCTGGGCGCGCAGCTTGCGATCTACTCGGCAAGCCCGGATGATCAGCGGATAGGGCTTCTGGCAACAACACCCTACATTGGCCGCGCAAACCGTTGGCTCGCCCCGGTTGGTGCGGCAGACCTTGATGGGGACGGGCGGGTGGAAATCGCCTATGTGGATCGGCCACATCTGGCCAAAACCCTGCGCATCTGGCGCTTCGAAGATGGCGCGTTGGTTGAACTGGCCGCGGCCAGGGGCCTGACCAATCACCGAATTGGCGAGGATTTTATCTCCGGTGGTATTCGTGATTGCGGGGAAGGTGCCGAAATCCTGACCGCCAATGCTGACTGGACCCGGATCATTGCCACCCGATTTGATGGCGGGACACTCACTTTCCGAAATCTTGCTCCCTTCCGTGGCCCGGCCGATCTGGCTGACATGCTCACCTGTCGCTGACGCACCCAAACGGAGCGCGCGTTGCGCGCAAGTCTGTTTTGCCGGGGGCTTTGCCCCCGATCCGAGCGTGCGGGCACGCTCTGCCCCCAGGATATTTCTGGACGAATGAAAGGGATCTTTAGAGAGTGTTAAGGTTAACGTGCCAAATCACGGTTGCGGTACAGGCGGGGACGCCGATGGCCGTGACGGGTGAAGCCCCCTGTTTCCCGTCCGGGGCAGGGGGTGGATCTTTTGAGGATGATCCAATCTTCATCTGTCTGAAAATATCCTGCGGGGGTTTGGGGGTGTAAAACCCCCAATGACAAAGGATGTCGGGCGCAGCCCGGCCGCTGGATCAGAGGGCGCGCCAGCCGATATCCCGGCGGCAAAAACCAGCAGGCCAGTCGATGGCATCAACCATTGCATAGGCCCTGTCGCGCGCTTCGCTTAGTGTGGCACCCCGCGCAGTGACATTCAGAACCCGGCCACCGCTGGCCAGCAACGCACCGTGTTCAATCCCGGTTCCCGCGTGGAAGGTCA
Source organism: uncultured Rhodobacterales bacterium (assembly GCA_964441435.1). Lineage (GTDB taxonomy): Bacteria > Pseudomonadota > Alphaproteobacteria > Rhodobacterales > Rhodobacteraceae > CAYTUW01. The sequence goes on along the minus strand of CAYTUW010000104.1, from coordinate 8,606 downwards.
TATTGTAGCTGTCCTCAGGAAGGTCACCGACCCCTTTGATTGTGCTTCCTTTTTCGTAAGCGCCCGGGTAGCCCCTGGCCGCCATCACGACGGTGATTGCATGATCGTCAGCCCAGTTTACCCGGGCAGTATCAAGCGTGCCCTCTGCTGTTGCAAGCATCAGGTCGAGCGCCTGCGCGCCAAGCCGCATCATCAGGACCTGACATTCAGGGTCGCCAAAACGGACATTGTATTCGACAAGCCTCGGCTTCCCATCTTTGATCATGAGCCCAACGTAGAGCACACCTTCAAACGGGGTGCCTTTTGCTGCCATGACTTCAAGCGTTGGTTTTACAATCTCTGCCATGGCGTGCGCGGCGATGTCATCGGTCAGGACCGGGGCCGGGCTATAGGCGCCCATGCCCCCGGTGTTCGGGCCTGTATCACCGTCACCAACCCGCTTGTGATCCTGTGCCGTGCCGATCGCCAACGCCTGGGTGCCATGACACAGCACGAAGTAGGAGGCTTCTTCGCCTTCCATAAATTCCTCGATCACCACTTCGGTGCCCGCGTCACCAAATTCGCCATCAAACATCATGTCGATGGCGGCTTCGGCTTCGGGCTCATCCATCGCGACAACCACACCTTTGCCCGCCGCTAGCCCATCGGCCTTCACCACGATCGGCGCACCGACGGCCTGGATATGGGCTTTGGCGGCCACGGCATCGGTGAACCGGGCCCAGGCGGCTGTCGGGGCCCCCGCCGCATCGCAGATTTCCTTGGTAAAGCTCTTGGACGCTTCTAGCCGTGCCGCGGCGGCAGAGGGCCCAAAACAGGTGATCCCGGCGGCACGCACCCGGTCTGCCACCCCGGCGGCAAGGGGTGCCTCTGGCCCCACGATCACAAAATCAATGGCGTTTTCTTCGGCAAAGCTGACGACCGCCCCGCCATCCATGATGTCGAGCGCTGCGCAATCTGCAATCGCAGCCATCCCGGCATTGCCAGGTGCGCAGATCAGGCGGTCACATTTCGGGTTTTGCTTGACCGCCCAGGCGAGGCTGTGTTCCCGTCCGCCGCTGCCCAAAATCAGAATGTTCATGCGCTGCCTCCTTGGCCTTCTGTTGCCTGCGTTCTAAGGTGACCCGCGCAGCAAGACAAGCGAGGCAAGATGTCCGATCTGTTTGAAGATGACAGCACCCAGCCTGGTGACAATGCACCGGAGTTTTCGGTCAGCGAATTGACCGGGGCAATCAAGAAAACCATAGAGGGTGCCTTTGGCCGCTTGCGGGTGCGCGGGGAGGTCGGGCGCGTGACACTCGCGCGGTCCGGGCATCTCTATTTTGACATTAAGGATGAACGCTCCGTCATCGCCTCGGTCAGTTGGAAGGGGCAGGTGGCGGGCCTTGCCACAATGCCGGAAGAGGGGATGGAAGTCATTGCCTCAGGCAAACTTACGACCTTTGGGCCGCAGTCGCGCTATCAGCTCAATGTCGATGCGCTTGAGGTGGCGGGTGAGGGCGCGCTGATGGCGTTGCTCGAAAAACGCAAAAAAGCGTTGGCCGCCGAGGGGCTATTTGCCGAAGACCGCAAGAAACCAATCCCCTACCTGCCTGAAGTGATTGGCGTCATAACCTCGCCGCAGGGGGCGGTGATACGGGATATTCTGCATCGGTTGCGTGACCGATTCCCGCGCAAGGTGCTGATCTGGCCTGTGGCCGTTCAGGGCGAAAAATGCGCCCGGCAGGTCGCGGCGGCGATTGAGGGTTTCAACCGATTGACGCCCGGCGGCGCCTTGCCACGGCCCGACCTGCTGGTCGTGGCGCGCGGGGGTGGTTCGATCGAGGATCTTTGGGGGTTCAACGAAGAGATCGTCGCCCGCGCGGCAGCGGCGTCTGACATACCGCTGATTTCTGCGGTGGGCCATGAAACCGATACAACGCTGATTGATTTTGTATCCGATCTGCGTGCCCCAACCCCGACGGCAGCGGCAGAACATGCGGTGCCTGTGCGTGGCGATTTACTTGCCTGGGTCGCGGAGCAGGAAAGCCGTCTGACACGGGCCTTGACACAAGGTTTGCTGCGCCGGGGGGAACGCCTGCGGGATCTGTCCCGTGCGCTGCCACGCGGCGAAAGCCTGCTTGAAACCGCAAACCAGCGGCTGGATCGTGCGGCTTTGCAACTCGGGCCGGGATTGACCAGTGCTGTGCAGGCCAAACGTCTGCGGCTGGAACAGCAGAGCGCGCCCCTGCAGATTGGCGGGTTGCGTGAACGGCTCCGCGGTGAGGCACGCCATCTTATGCGGGTTGCTGATAGGTTGCGGCCTGTCATTCTAACGCAGCGATTTGAAGCGTTGAAGGAACGCCTTACCGCGCTGGATCGACTGCGTCAGACGCTTGGCTACCGCGAAACGCTGGGGCGCGGCTACGCGGTTGTGCGCGGGGCGGATGGGGCTCTGGTGACAAGTGCAACGGCAGCGGCAAAGGCTGGCGCCCTGGAGGTTGAGTTTTCGGATGGCCGTATATCGACCGCGAATGCCCCCCAACGCAAACCGCAACGAAACTCCGGCCCATCCGATCCCAAGCAGGGCAGCTTGATCTAAGGGCCTGATTTCGGCACGCAGAGCAGCGCTATAGATCAATCAGGCTGAGGCAGGGGCGGTGCGCCGTCAGTTCCAGCAGTTGACAAGAACGGTCATATCCATCGCCAGTGTAGTCAGATCCTCCGGTGCGATTTCAGACGCACCATCGCTGCCGGTCACGCTGATCCCATTGCTTGAAAGCAAGTCCATTATGGGCTGGGTCTTGGCTGCAAAGTTCACATCCGCTGGTAGCTGCGTGTCGCCAGAGGAAGGATGTGACTGAAGCATGCCGATAACCGCGCCGCCGATGTCAAAGACCGGCCCGCCGGCATTCCCCGGCTCGACCGTCATGGTCAGGCGTTGCAATTCCGCTTCGCCACGAAGCCCACGAATATCCGCGAGCTCGCCAAAACTCAGAGTAGCCGCATCCAGAACGCCACCAAAGGGGAACCCGGCCGTTGCAACCTGAGAGTTGATCCGGGCGACCCCTTCCCGGAAACGGGCAAATCCGATGGGGGCGAGCGGTGTCACCGGCTGCAAAACCGCAATCCCCAGCGCCTCATCCCGCAGGACGACTTCGACCTTCTGGTCGTCGCTGATGGTGATTTCCTGGCATTGTTCGCCCAATTCTGCGGTTGTCAGTACACTGCCCGCATCATCAATAAAAAATCCCGAGCGTGACATGAGCGGCTGACGGATTTCCAACCCGGCAAGCAGATCAATTCGCTGATCTTCGTCCGGTTCCCCGGCGAGGTCGTCCAGCGCCACCCCGTCAATGCCCTGAAAGCTGTTGCGCATTTCACGGATGACCCTGTTCATACGCTTTTCATCGCCTGCGGGCCAGACAAGGGTAAACCCCTTTACCAGCCCATTCTGATGCGTCGCGTAGGTGTAGGAATGAATGTCGCTGTTTTGCCCGGTCAGCACGAAGTCATCCTCGCCCTTTTGCCGATCACCCTCACGCGGAACGATTTCTAGCGTCTGCATGATGTCATAAAGCCCGTGCAGCGTAGCACGGTTGCCGGACTGGGAAATCAACAGCAGTTTGACCCCTTCATCAGTCTTGGAATCATAGTGAACAAACGGGGGTTCAAGCCGGGAATATTCGACCATCGCGCCGGGTATCTGAACCTCGATCCCGGCGTCACTGTTAACCACAGTGGTCAATCCCAACCCTTCGAGCACGGCATTGTAGCTCTCGATCAGGGATGTGCGCTGGCGAGTGGTCAGCACACCTGTAACCTCATAGCCCATGGCCTCTTGCCAGGCAGACATGGCGGCGCGTGTGCCCCGGCCAAAGGCACCGTCGATGGCGGAATCGTAAAACCCTTCCCATTGCAGCGCGGTTTGCAGTTGTTCACGCTGTTCGCGGCTGAGTTCACCTTCGCTTCGGCGTGCCTGACGGGGCGTTTCTTCCGGGTCCACGATTGGCTGTGCGGGCGTTTCGGGTTCAACGGTGGCAGCTTGTGTCGTGGGCGCCGATGGTGTCGCGATTGGGGCGCTGTTCAGGGCGTTTGCACCAACAGGCCAGAATTGCTGCGCATAGCCTCGGGCAAAGGCAATGTAGGCGTCTCTGGGGATAAGGCCCTGGCTTTTCAGCGTTTGCATCCTGTTTGCTGCGTCCTGCTCGCTATAGGGGCCAAGAGCAACCGCATACCACCCGGAGCCAAGCCTGAAACCGTTGACGTCGGTAAAGGACCCCGAATAGGCCCGAATACGGTTTTGCGCGGTCTGAAGGCTTGGATGGGCTTCAATCTGGACAAATGCATTCTGTGCCAGCGCGGCAACAGGGGCAAACCCCAGTGTTGTGATAAATAAAACAAGAGCGACCAGTCGTTTCATACCCGATGACTTCCCCAATAGGTGTTGTTCCCCGAATCTTCCGGGTGAAATTAGCAGAGTGCAAAGCCTTTGCATGCAAATTTCATGGTGTATCGCGTTGTTTTGTCACCAGCGTTGTAATTGACCCCGCCGGGCCTGCCGCATATGGAGGACGCGCGAAGACAAGAGGCAGACCCATGGCGCGCAATACAGACCAGCCCACCTGTTTTCAGGAGATCATCCTGCGGCTTCAGGCCTATTGGGCGGCCAGGGGCTGCGTGGTGTTGCAGCCTTACGATATGGAGGTCGGCGCCGGCACCTTTCATCCGGCGACTACTCTGCGTTCGCTTGGCTCTAAACCCTGGGCCGCAGCCTATGTTCAGCCCTCGCGTCGCCCGACAGACGGGCGCTACGGCGAAAACCCCAACCGGCTGCAGCATTACTATCAGTTTCAGGTCATCATCAAACCCAGCCCGCCGGACCTTCAGGCGCTTTACCTCGGCTCGCTTGAGGCGATCGGCATCGACATGGAACGCCACGACATCCGCTTTGTCGAAGATGACTGGGAAAGCCCGACTCTGGGTGCCTGGGGGCTTGGCTGGGAAGTCTGGTGCGACGGGATGGAAGTCAGCCAGTTCACCTATTTCCAACAGGTTGGCGGCCATGATTTAACCCCGGTTTCGGGTTAACTGAACTATGGGCTTGAACGGCTGGCGATGTATGTGCTCGGCGTCGATCACGTGATGGACATGCCTTACAACGACCCTCAATCACCCATAGCCCTAACCTATGGCGATGTCTTTCGCCAAACGGAGCAGGAGTTTTCCCGCTGGAATTTCGATATCGCTGACACCGATCTGCTGTTCCGCCAGTTCGAAGAGGCGGAGGCCGAATGCGAAGCCGCCCTTGCCGCTGAAGAGGTCGACCCGAAGACTGGTAAACGCATCATCATGGTGCACCCGGCCTACGATCAGTGCATCAAGGCTTCGCATATGTTCAACCTGCTTGACGCGCGCGGGGTGATTTCGGTCACAGAACGGCAAGCCTATATCGGCCGCGTTCGGGCATTGGCCAAGAAATGCGCCGATGCCTTCGTCAAAACCGATGCTGCCGGGCATGTAGCGTGATGGGAAAGTTTCTTGCACTCATGACAGTTATCGCCGCCATCGCCGCCGGGGGGCTGATGTATTACCTCCAGGTTTACGCCTATTATGACGAGGTGGATGCCAGTTCCGAACCGGTCGTGCTGACCACTTTGGGCAATACCGAGGAACCAATCCTTGCAGAGGCGTTTCAGGGTATTGATTCCGACAGTTCGCCCCTGCGGTATCGTGCCTGTTTCACCACCCCGCACAGCCAGGCGATGCTTAGTGAAACCTACATTGCCTATGAAAACCCCGTGCCGAAAACCGCACCGGGGTGGTTTGACTGCTTTGATGCCCAGGCCATTGGCGCAGCACTGGAAAGCGGGGCAGCGCTCGCCTTTCTCAGCCAGGCCAATGTGATCTGGGGGTTTGACCGGGTTGTTGCCGTGACGGCGGATGGCGCGGGATATGCCTGGCACCAGATGAACCACTGCGGCAAAGAAGTGTTTGAGGAAGGCCGTCCAGCCCCTGAAAACTGCCCGCCGCGACCGGACCGGGGACACTAGCTTATGTTGCGCAATATAGCAGATGTCTTCCGCCAATACCGGGATATGATTTCACGGTCGCACAAGCGTCACAAAACCGCAGAGGCTACCCGGATCATGGCCGCGGTCCTCTCTCGTCTTGGCCCTGGCGATATCGCGCTTGATTGCGGCGCGAATGTTGGTGTGGTGACCGAACAGCTTGCAGCTACAGGCGCAACGGTGCAGGCTTTTGAACCTGACCCGATGGCGTTCGAAGCTCTTCAGGCACGTGTCGCCGGAATGGCTAACGTCACGATCCATCATGCAGCAGTAGGTGCTGACGCAGGCGAAGTACATCTGATGCGCAACCGGAACTTCCACAAGGATCCGCTGAGCCGGACAGTGGGCAGCACTGTGGTCGAAGGTGCGCGCAAAATCAGCCATGACCCGGACAGTTATATTCCTGTTCAGCAGCTCTCGCTCCCGGATTTTATTGACGGGGTAGTCGCGGATGGTACTCAAATTGCATTCCTCAAGCTCGATATCGAAGGGGCAGAGGTTGCGGTGCTCGAAGAAATGGAACGCCGCAACCAGTTTGACCATATCACCCTGACGGTTGCTGAGACCCATGAAAAGAAATTCGCCCGCCTGCGCGCCCGTATTCGTGGCCTCAGGCGACGGCTCGGGGATCGCTACCCCTTGTCCAAGGTTAACCTCGACTGGCATTAAACCAGCAGCAACAAGACAGAGAACTCATCGTGCCAGACCTCCTGATCGAACTCTTTTCCGAGGAAATTCCCGCGCGAATGCAGACCCGCGCCGCAGAAGATCTAAAGAAACTCGTGACCAACGGGCTGGTTGAGGCCGGGCTGACCTATGCCTCTGCCGGGGCGTTTTCGACACCGCGCCGCCTTGTGCTGTCCGTCGACGGGCTGCTTGGCGAAAGCCCCGCCGTGCGCGAAGATCGCAAAGGCCCGCGTGTTGACGCGCCGGAAAAAGCGCTCGAAGGGTTCCTGCGGTCTACTGGCCTGAGCAAAGACCAGCTTGAAGCGCGGGATGACAAAAAAGGGCAGGTCTGGTTTGCCGCAATCGAACGTGAAGGCCGCCCCGCCGCCGAGATCGTCGCCGAAGTGCTTGAAACCACGATCCGCAATTTCCCCTGGCCGAAATCCATGCGCTGGGGCAACGGAACCCTGCGCTGGGTCCGCCCGCTTCATTCAATCCTCTGCATCCTCAGCGATGAGGAAGGCGCGCGCGTCGTGCCACTCGACATAGACGGGATCACCGCTGGCGACACAACCGAAGGCCACCGTTTCATGGCCCCGGGCGCAATCAGGGTCAGCAGTTTTGACGACTACACAGCCAAGCTGAAACGCGCCCATGTGGTTCTGTCCGCCGACGAACGTGCGGGGCATATCTGGCAGGACGCCACCAATATGGGTTTTGCCGCTGGCCTCGAAGTGGTTGAGGATAAAGGGCTTTTGGCCGAGGTCGCGGGCCTTGTCGAATGGCCCGTGGTGTTGATGGGCGAGATTGCGGAGGACTTTCACGACCTGCCGCCGGAGGTCTTGCGGACCTCAATGAAGGAACATCAGAAATTCTTCTCCGTCCGCAATCCGAAAACGGGACAGATCGAACGGTTTATCACCGTGGCGAACCGCGAAACCGCCGACAATGGGGAGGCGATCCTTCAGGGCAATCAGAAGGTGCTGTTCGCGCGGCTGTCGGATGCAAAATTCTTCTGGGAAAACGACCTGCGCGTCGCGCGCGACGAAAAGATGGCACCGTGGCTTGATAGCCTCGAAAATGTCACCTTCCACAATAAGCTTGGCAGCCAGCGGGAACGGATCGACCGTATCACGGCGCTTGCTCGTGAGATTGCCCCGATTGTGGGTGCGGACGCGGATCTGGCGGCACAGGCGGCATCCGTCGCCAAGGCCGATCTCAGCTCTGAAATGGTCTATGAATTCCCGGAATTGCAGGGGCTTATGGGGCGCTACTATGCCGAGGCGGCAGGGATGCCCACGGAGGTCGCGGCAGCGGCACAGGACCATTACTCCCCCCTCGGCCCGTCAGACGATGTGCCCACAGCCCCGGTCTCCGTCGCCGTCGCGCTGGCCGATAAAATCGACACGCTGACAGGGTTCTGGGCGATTGATGAAAAGCCGACCGGCAGCAAAGACCCCTTTGCCCTGCGCCGCGCGGCGCTCGGGGTTATTCGGTTGGTGTTGGGGAATGAATGCCGAATTCCTATGGTCAATGCGATTCTCGGCGGCTTTTCAGCATTTGATCTGCCAATGGCCTTTGATCCTAAAGCGTTCTTCCAATCCCATGATGCGCTGCGAATGGTGGCTGAGACCAGCATCGTTGAGCTAACTGAGGAGCAAATCGAGAAACTCGCGGGGCTTGGCATAGATCACAAAGCTCTTCGCGGTGGGCACTTAGCTTTCGCGAACCTCCTCGCCTTCCTGCACGACCGCCTCAAAGTCCACCTGCGTGACCAGGGTATCCGCCACGATGTGATCGACGCCTGCCTTGCCATGCCCAGCAATGATGACCTTACGCTGCTTGTCAAACGGGCCGAAGCGCTCGCTGCTTTCCTTAAAACCGATGACGGTG
>CAYTUW010000103.1:0-10216 GCA_964441435.1 uncultured Rhodobacterales bacterium | reverse complement strand
GCGTGGGCAGGCCCAGTAACAGGGCGATCCAGCCCAGGGCCATGGTGACCACGCCAATCACAACCCCGGCCAGCGGATAGGCCCAGGCCGCCTGTGCCCCGCGCGCCGCATGGTCGGGCAGGGGCAAACGTGTCAGCAACGCGCAGGCTTCCCACAGATCGGCAGGGAGCTGGATGATTTTGTCGTTTCCGGGCATGTTTTTGCCCTTCGCTCCCTTACGTAAGGCGTCTGAAGCGTTAAACAAAGCTGAAACAGGAATCAATGAGGTCAAGATGAGCAGTGCCCCCTTCACCAGTCTGGCAGAGTTTCAAACCCTGATGAAAAACGTGCCCGGGCCCGAAGCAGCGGCGCTTGAAGGTGCCGAAGCGCGCAACGGCACCTTGACCAAACCCCCCGGCGCCCTTGGACGTCTGGAGGATCTGGCGATCTGGTTCGCGGGCTGGCAAGGTAATCCGCGCCCTACGCTCGACCACCCGCAAGCCATTGTTTTTGCGGGAAATCACGGTGTGGCGGCGCGCGGTGTATCGGCGTTTCCGCCTGAAGTCACGCATCAGATGGTGGCGAATTTCGAACAGGGCGGCGCGGCGATCAACCAGCTTGCGGGTGCTTTCGGGGCCAATTTGGATGTTGTCGCGCTCGATCTTGACGTGCCAACCGCTGATTTCACCGAAGGCCCGGCCATGAGTGAGGCAGAGGTCATTGCCGCGCTCGCCGCCGGGTGGGAGGCGGTCAGCAGCGAGGCTGACCTTCTGGTGACCGGTGAGATGGGGATTGGCAACACCACGGCGGCGGCGGCGATCATTCATGCGCTTTTTGGTGGTGCTGCGGGCGACTGGACCGGGCGCGGCACCGGGGTTGAAGGGGCCACGCTTGATCACAAGACAGAGGTGGTGGCCGCAGGCGTCGCCCGCCATGGCTCTGGCGACCCGCTGGAGATGCTGCGCTGCCTTGGCGGGCGTGAAATCGCTGCGATGGCGGGCGCCATGGCGCGGGCGCGAATGGAGCGCATCCCGGTCATTCTGGACGGGTTCATCTGCTCTGCGGCAGCGGCGGTGCTGCATCGGCTTGACGCGGGTCTGCTGGACCACGCGGTGGCCGGCCATGTCTCTGCCGAGGGCGCACATGCCGCAGTGCTTCAACGGCTTGGCAAGGAACCGCTGCTGGCAATGAACATGCGGCTTGGCGAAGGGTCCGGCGCGGCGCTCGCCATTGGTGTGCTCAAGGGGGCGATTGCCTGCCACTCCGGTATGGCGACCTTCGCTGAGGCGGGGGTTGCGGGCGGCTAACTCCTTGGCTGGCTTCTACGCCCCCTGTGTGGTCCCATCCGCATCATCGGTGGCCGCGTCATCTTCAGGCGGCGGGGCGCGCATTTCACCCAGTTGATTCATCAGCGCAACATCAAGGTCGCGCGCCAATTCCTTGGCGCGTTCGACGAACTCCGGGTTGTTGTCAAGCGCCACGCCAGGTTTCCAGTATTGCGCAAGATCGGCCAATGCATGGCGGTCCATTTCCCAGAAAATATCGGCCTGGGCGCGTGCCTCATATTCGCTGAGGCCAAGCGCCTGCAGGGTGTAGCGCCCGGCACGCACCGAACTGTCAAAGCTCTCGCGCACGATGTCGCGCGCGCCCGCCTGGTACAGCTCATAGACGTTGACCCGATCCCGCGCCCTGACGATCACCGGCATATCCGGGCGTTCGGCTTTGGCGATTTTCAGGATCTTCATTGCCGCATCGGGGTCATCCACTGTGATTACCAGCGCTGCCGCATCCCGCAGCCCGGCCGCATGCAGCATATCCGGCCGTGTGGGGTCGCCAAAGAACGTCTTGAACCCGAAGCGTTTCAGCAGGTTCACCGTTTCCAGATCATGGTCAAGCACAACGGTCTGAAACCCGCTTGCGGTGACCAATCGGTTGACGATCTGCCCAAAGCGGCCCACCCCGGCCACAATCACCGTGCCCTGCTGGTCGATTTCATCGTGTTGCGGCGTGTCGCTGCCCTGCAAAACCTTATGGGCAAGTTTTTCATAGAGGATGAACAGAAGCGGCGTCAGCAACATTGACAGTGCAACAATCAGCAACAGCCGGTCTGCCAGCGCAGTCGGCAGGATATCCTGCTGCACGGTAAAGGACAGCATGACAAAGCCAAATTCCCCGGCCTGCGCCAGCCCCAGCGCAAACAGCCATTGGTCGCGCCCTTTCAGGCCAAAGGCTCTGCCGATCACAAACAGCACCGCGCCTTTCACGGTCATCACGCCAAGCGTCAGCCCGACGATTGCCACTGGTGCGGCAAGCAGCATGTTGAAGTCTATTCCGGCACCCACGGTGATGAAAAACAGGCCCAGCAGCAGCCCCTTGAAAGGCTCGATATCGCTTTCCAGCTCATGCCGGAATTCGGAGTTGGCAAGAACGACACCCGCCAGGAAGGTGCCAAGCGCCGGGCTGAGGCCAACCATGATCATCAGGATGGCGATGCCGACAACAATCGCCAGCGATACCGCAACATAGAGTTCCCGCAGCTTCGCCATATGGACGTAGTGAAACAGCGGCCGTGTCAGAAAGACCCCCATCAGGATCACCGCGCCCACGGCGCCAAGCGTCACCAGCGTCACACCCCAGCCCGGTAGCCCTTCGACCAGGGACATGGCGACCTCTGCGCCGTGATCCGCGCCGTGATCCGCACCATGGGCGCTGTTCAGCCCCGGCATGGCCAGCAGCGGCACCAGTGCCAGCATCGGGATAACGGCGATGTCCTGGGTCAGCAGCACGGAAAAGGCGCTGCGCCCGCCGGGGCTTTGCATCAGGCCTTTTTCACTTAGGGTCTGCAATACGATTGCGGTTGAAGACAGCGAAAAGGTCAGCCCTATCGCCAGCGCCATATTGAAGGGTTCGCCAAGCCAGAGGGTGATTCCCGTGACGGCAACGGTTGTCAGCAGAATCTGCAAGCCACCCAGCCCAATCAACCGATGCCGCATGTCCCACAACGTGCGTGGCTCCAGTTCCAACCCGACGAGAAACAGCATCATTACCACGCCGAATTCGGCAAAATGCTGCAAGTCGCGGGTTTCCGACCCGACAAGCCCCAGCATCGGCCCGATGATCACACCGGCCAGCAGATAGCCAAGCACCGATCCAAGGCCGAAGCGGCTTGCCAGTGGCACGGCGATCACCGCCGCGCTGAGGTAAATCGTGGCCTGGAACAGGAAAGTTTCCATCGTGATCTCCGATTATGTCTGTCAGCAGTCTGAAGGGGTTGGCGTGATTTCTCAACCCGCTCGGCGCGGGTTGGGGTAAGGTGGCGCTATGACGACGACCTCGGAGACAGTGACAGGCCCGACGATGCCCGCTGATGTTGCAGCGGCGTTTGCTGAGATCCCGTCCGCACCCCGGCAGCGATTGCTTGACGCGCGGGCGCGGATTTTTGCGCTGGCGGATGAAACGGGGGCAGGGCCGCTGACGGAGACCCTGAAATGGGGCCAGCCTGCTTATCTGACGAAGGTGACCGGTTGGGGCAGCACGCTCCGGCTTGGTCTTTGCCGGGCGGCGGATGATGCCCCGGCGCTGTTTGTGATCTGTCAGACCAGTCTTGCGGATGAGGCCCGCGCCCGGTTTGGGTCGGTGCTGAGGGTCATTGGGAACCGCGCGGTTCTGATCCCGGATGGGCCATCCCCGGAATTTGACGCGGTGATTGTGGCGGCGTTGACATATAAGCGGGGGGATTAACCGCTATGAGGGACGGGACAGACGGCTGCCCGTGGGATGGCGATCCCGGCTTAACCGCAGCGCGCTTTATGCTTGTCAAATCCGATTTTCCAATCCCGCTGCGTATTTCACATTGCCAAATCGCCAGCCCGCCGGACGGGCAGACGATCGCCCGGGCGCTACGCGCTATTCCGGGCTACAGTCATTTCACGTCGGCAGGGGCGCGTCGGATTTGAACTGGTTCATGACGATCTGACTTTGCACGCGCGCAACCGAAGGGTGCGGCAGCAACACCTCATGGATCAGCTGGTTCAGCGCGGGGAGGTCGGCGCAGTAAACACGCAGCAGATAGTCCGCCTCCCCGGTCAGGGTCCAGGCGGAGGTGACCTCCGTCCGCTGGTCAATCAGTCGGGCAAAGCTCGCAGCGGTTTTTGGCGCATGGTTTTCCATCTGCACCTGCACGAAGGCCTGCACGTTCAGCCCGACGCGTAGCGGGTTGAGCCGTGCCGAATAGCCGTAGATATAGCCCTCTGCCTCCAGCCGTTGCCGACGTCGGCCAATCTGGCTCGCTGACAGGTTCAGCATCTCCGACAACTGCTGGGCCGTCAGATGGGCATCCTGTTGTAATGCCGCCAGAAGCCGTGAGTCGGTGTCATCAAGGGGTGCGCTGGAAAATTGCATAAATGTTGCATAACACGCGCGATGGCCGCGTAACAATACCATTTGATGCGTGACAATGCGGATAAACCGCAGGGCGCGCGCGATATCATCGGCGCGAAACGAACAGGAGATTCCCGATGGGCCCCTTCCCACATGACGCGCCGCAATCCACCATCAGTGACGAAAACCCCGCCGGCACCGACGGGTTCGAATTTGTCGAATTCTCCCATCCCGATCCGCAGGAACTGCGCGACCTTTTCAGCAAGATGGGTTACACCCATGTCGCCAACCACAAGACAAAGGCGATCGAACTTTGGCAGCAGGGCGACATCACCTATGTGCTGAACGCGGAACCCGGCAGCTTTGGCATGCGCTTTGTTGAGGAACACGGCCCCTGTGCCCCGTCGATGGCCTGGCGGGTTGTTGATGCGGATCACGCGTTCAAACATGCGGTCGCCAAGGGTGCGGAGCCTTACGAAGGCGATGACAAAACCATGGATGTGCCCGCGATCAAGGGCATCGGTGGCTCGCTGATCTATTTCATCGACAGCTACCGGGATGAAAGCCCCTACAACGCAGAATTTGACTGGATCGGCACCGCCCATCCCGAAGGCGTCGGCTTCTTCTATCTCGATCACCTGACGCACAATGTCTTTAAGGGCAATATGGATGTCTGGTTCCGGTTCTACGGCGATCTGTTCAACTTCAAGGAAATCCGGTTTTTCGACATTGAGGGCAAGTTCACGGGGCTGTTGAGCCGCGCGCTGACCAGCCCCTGTGGCCGTATTCGCATTCCGATCAACGAAGATCGTGGTGAAAAGGGGCAGATCGTTGCCTATCTCAAGAAATACAACGGCGAAGGCATCCAGCACATCGCGGTCGGGGCAAAGAATATCTACAGCGCCACCGATGAGATCCATGATCGGGGCTTGCGCTTCATGCCACCGCCCCCCGCCACTTATTATGAGATGAGCCATGACCGGGTTGTCGGGCACAGCGAACCGATGGACCGGATGCAGAAACACGGCATTCTGATCGACGGCGAAGGTGTGGTTGACGGTGGCGAGACCAAGATCCTGCTCCAGATCTTTTCCAAAACAGTGATCGGGCCGATCTTCTTTGAGTTTATCCAGCGCAAGGGGGATGATGGTTTCGGCGAAGGGAATTTCAAAGCGCTGTTTGAATCGATTGAGCGCGAGCAGATCGAAAGCGGGGAACTCAAAGCGCCGGACACAGCCGCCGAGTAACCCCGCGCGGAGTCCTTGAGGGAGGACAGACCCCGTCGGCCACAGGTCGGCGGGGTTTTTTGCTCTTTGCTCGCTGAGAACCGTATCCCGAGCCAGTTCTGGGAAGGCCAAGTAATTGATAATACGGCATTACCTTCTCGGGTAGGTAAATCCGATATGCAGTTTGTCACCAAGCCATCGGTCAAGGAGAATGCCCGCTTCCGGCTTTCTTCCTGTTTTGCCTGGGGAATCCGGCCAAGGTAATCGTTTTGTTGTTACCAGGGGCGCTGGCCGTGGCGTTCCCTAAGCTGTTACGTATCGAGGGCCTCCCGCAGGAAATCCCGCACCGGGTTCGCGGGCCGCTTCACGTCTCGGGCATGGCAAGCGTCACATTGCGCCCGCCTTTGACGTATTGCAGTGAATGATCGCCAATCGCCGCAACCCGCCCGCCGTCAACACGGTCGCCGACCTCCACCTTGACGTAGCGCCCGTTCCTGAGCCGGATAAGCGCGCGCCGATCTGATGCGCTGCCATAAACGCCAATCAGGCTGATCCGGCGCAGGTTGATTGCGTTGGGCTGGGTCGCGGCGCGGGCAACAGAGGCGTGGGTTGGAATCTCGGGCGCGCGCCCTAGGGCCGCGGAAACCCCCGCAGCGGCGGCACTGGCGATTTGTACTTCCTGATTTTCGGTATTGGTGCGCGCGGCGGCGACGAGTTCGTCGATATTGCCGGGCCGGCGTGGCGGAATTGCGGATATTGCGACTGCAAATTCGGTGGGGGTGGCGTCCACATCCGGGGCGGATTGCGGGCTTGCCGGGCGCGGGGCAGGGCGACGGGCCGCGAGTTCGGCCCGTGTCAGCCCGCCATAGAGGCCGCGCTCGTGAATTTCCTGTAAATTGCCGGGCCGTGCGGCGGGGCGATACCCTGCAAGCGCTGCAAGTGCGGCCCCATCAAGTTCGGCGGTGCCCGGAACGGCCGCATTGCGCGGGCGCACCGGTGTTGCACCAGGGGGGCGGCCCGCAAAGACGCGGATACCATCGGGGTTCATTGTCCCTTCGTCGCTCGGGATGACAAAGCCGCGATCATCCAGCACATATTCGGTTCCGGCGGGCGCCGGATTAAAATGCCCGGATGGTTTGGACAGGGCAGGCGCAGGGTCAAACGCGGGCAACGCCAGCGCGTCATGAGAGGTGATCAGCGGGTCCGGCGAGGCGATATATATCGTATCCAGCGTCTGTGTGCCGGGTGGGGCACCATGGTCCGGCGCCCGCACCCAGATGCCGGTATCGGCGAATATTTCTTCTGCCTCGGCCAGGGTGGTTTCGGCGGGCGGCGGCGGTGCCTGATCTGCCGGGGCGGCCGGCAGGGTCGTCATCGTGTCTGCGTCCGGGATGGGTGTGGCTGTCGGATCAGGAGGGGAGATGCGAAACCCGTCGGGATTTTCGCGGCTGTCGCCCCCGTTCAAATTGGCGATGATCGGGTCTGGTTCTGGCGCGCCCGGCCCGAATAGAGATGACAACCCATTGGGCTGAAAGAAGGTTGACCAGATTGCCGCAATCGCCATGACCAGGATCAAAACGAATGTCATGACGAGGCCAAGATAACGCGGGTGCCGGTTTTTGTCAGACTTGCGGGCGCCAAAGACTGTCATGGCCTCTGCCCCGTCCGTGGGTGTGGCGGTGGCCGACGGCGGGGCAGACGGCATGGTGGCGCCGTTCGCCGTTGCGCCACCGACGGTAACGGAATCGCGCCGGGCAATCAGCGGCGCTGTGGCCGGGGTATCGGCCGTTGTCGCATCGGATGGCGACGTATCGGGTGGCGGGCCGCCAGCTGTTGTATCCGCGCTGATTTCTGCCTTGCGCGGGGGGGACGGGGCTTTCTCCGGTACGGGGGGGAGGTCGGGCGCCATGGCGGCGGTCACGCCATTGTCGGCAGTGGCTCCGGCGCGCACGGCACCAACAGACAGCCGTGGCGCAGGCAGGTCAGGCGGTGTCGTCGGGCTGCCGCTGCTCTCGCCGGAAGGCGTCTCTTCGCGTCGGGAGGTGAAGGCGGGGACCACCTGATCCTCAATGCCTTTGGCATCGGGTTGCGGCCCATCATCCCCCGGTGGCGTTTCGGGTAATGCGCTGTCGGGTGTTTCTGCCATCTCTGTCGTTTTGGCGGCGGTGTCGTCGGGCTCTTCCGGTGGGATGATATCGGATGTGGCGGCTTCGGATGGGGTGATGTCGGGCGGGATGACGGATGTGCCTGGATCCTCTTCGGATGCGCTGTCGGGTGTTGCCGTCTCGCTGAGCGTGGCGCCTGGTGCCTCTGCCTCCGGGAGGGGGATAACCTTGATCGCAAAGGCTTCCCGCTCGACCGTCGCCGCACCATTCAGAATGTCCGCGATGCAGCTGCTGGTTCCGAAAAACGGTTCGCCCTCAAATGCATCGGCTTCGGGCATCGCAACAAAGCTGACCGGGTTGAACCGATGCTCCTGCGCAAATGATTCAGCTTCGGCAAGGGTTTCCCGTGCCACAGCGGCAACCCGCAACTCCTTGCCCTGCACCTGCCAATCAAATGCCAGATCATCAACGGCATAGGGTGTCTTTCCGCTGAGCGCCTGGCGGATCGCACCGGGAATGTTCTCTGCCTCATCGGGCATGTCGGTTTCGAAATAAAGGATCTGGCTGTCCGGGATAACCAGTTTGGAGGTCAAACCGCCCGGTTCCAGTTCGATCGCCGTTTGCCGGAGAAACCCAAGGGTTTCACTCAGCTGTGAATCGTCGAGCTTTGCTTCGCCCACGTGGTGCCACCCGCCGGATGTGCGGTGCAGAAGGCTGATACCTTCATGGCTGAGGTTCAGAGCGAAACTTGGTTTCATCTCACATTGGACTCGGGCAATCAGTCAGAAGTGGTTCGGTACCTTCCCAGGCTTATTGAGTCTTACAGCATGAAATCGCTCAGGAAAAGGAAAAGGCCAAGGATTGGCTGGCGGGCTGCGTCAAAACCGGGATAGCTGACCTCAGGAGGGTATATCATGCGATTCTTGACACTAATTCTTGTGGCGGCACTGACGGTGCCCACTTTTGCAACGGCGGAGTCCCGCCGATTGATCACAGTTTCGGGCGAAGGCCGGGTCGATGTTGCGCCGGATATGGCGCTGGTGACGCTTGGCGTCACCAGCGAGGCAAAGACCGCCGCCGCCGCGATGGGCGAAACATCGGAAAAAATGACGGCATTGCTTGCTTATCTAGAAGGGCTTGGAATTGACGGGCCCAACGTGCAGACCAATCAGCTGAGCCTGCATCCGCGTTATGACAGTCGATCCTCCGGGCCGGCGGTGATTTCGGGCTATGTGGCGACCAATACGGTTTCCGTCAGGTTGCTTGACCTAGATCAGGCTGGTGTTGTGCTTGACGGGGTGCTGGAAAGCGGTGCGAACCAGTTCCAGGGGCTGCAGTTTACCCTGCAGGACGACAGTGCTGCGCGTGATGAGGCGCGGCGGCGTGCCGTGGCCGACGCCCGTGCGCGGGCCGAGCTTTACGCTGAGGCGGCAGGCGTTGGCCTTGGCCCGTTGATGACGTTGACAGAAGCCGGGGGGCACAACCCGCAGCCGATGGTCATGATGGAATCCGCCATGCGTGGCGGTGACGTGATGCCGATTGCCGAGGGCGAACTTTCAATCGTTGCTCAGGTCACGATGGTCTATGAAATCGCGGCGGAGTGATGAGGAGCCAACCGGATCGCTTGCGATCCGTTTCACGCCCGCCCCAGGCGGGCGTGAAACAAGTTGGCCGAAACATGTGCCAGACCCGCGGGCGGCAGGCGCATGCCCTGTTTCCGTTTACTTGCCGCCTGCCTTGTTCAGTGCCTGATCGAGGTCGGCAATCAGGTCGTTTGCGTCCTCTGTCCCGATTGACAGGCGCACCACGTTGGGCGCGGCGCCTGCGGCTTCCTGCTGTTCAGCTGTGAGCTGTCGGTGGGTGGTGGATGCCGAATGGATGACCAGTGATCGCGTGTCCCCGAGGTTGGCGACATGGGAAAAGATTTCCAGCGCATCAACAAATTTCACGCAGGACTCATAGCCGCCCTTCAGCGCCACGGTGAACAGCGCCCCGGCGCCGCGCGGACAGATTTTGGCAACCTGGTCGTGATAGGGGCTTGAGGGCAAGCCGGCATATGTCACAGCCTCGACCCGGGGATCGGTTTCCAGCCACGCGGCAATTTTCTGGGCGTTTTCAACGTGGCGTTCCATACGCAGAGAAAGGGTTTCGATCCCCATCAGCGTGTAATGGGCGGCCTGCGGGTTCATCGTCATGCCAAGATCGCGCAGCCCGATTGCGATGCCGTGGAAGGTGAAGGCCAGCGCGCCAAAGGTTTCGTGGAATTTCAGCCCGTGATAGGCGGGTTCCGGCTCGGAAAGGGACGGGAATTTACCTGCGCCGGTCCAGTCAAAATTACCGCTGTCAACAATACAGCCCCCCGTCACCGTGCCATTGCCGGTCAGATATTTGGTTGTCGAATGCACGACCAGTGTTGCGCCATGTTCAATCGGGCGGCACAGGTAGGGCGTGGCCGAGGTGTTGTCGACGATCAGCGGAATGGCCGCCGCATCCGCCAGCGCAGCAATCGCGTCAAGGTCGGTGATG
>CAYTUW010000102.1:0-10346 GCA_964441435.1 uncultured Rhodobacterales bacterium | reverse complement strand
ATTGCGTCCGCCGCCAAACAGCAACGTAAAGACCCGTTCGATCATCCCCATGCGGCAACCCTCCGCTGGTGTTCCTCGATTGTCAGATGATAGCGTTCTGAGATAAATTCCTCCGCCCGCCGGATCCACCCCCCCTTGCCGCCGTCGCGGCGGCGGGCATATTTGCGGCTTGCGGGGCGCTCATCCCCAAGGCGATAGTAATAGTTCCGCCGCGCAATCCCATAAGCATCGGCCAGGTGATCCGGGGCTGCAGCGGCAGCGATTTCACTGGCACGGATGGTTTCAGGACCAATCACCCCGTCCACCGTGACCATCTGCCCCATCTGGCCCAGCAGCCGTTGCAGGATTTTCACCGCATTGGCGCCCGCGTTGACATACATGTCAAACACCGTGGGTTGCAGCGCCTCGGGCAGCGCGTTGATCTGCGGGCGCAAGTAATAGTGTTTGAGGTAGATTTCCACAGCATCCTCACGGCGCAGCCGGGCGACATCCCGCCCGTCAATGCGCCCGTTGCCGTCGAGGTCCAGCCCCAACCTGCGCATCGTATGGACCGTCACACCATGGTTTGTCTCGCCCCCCGGATCATCCGGATCATTCACGAAGCCGCCTTCGCGGGCGACGATCTCTTCGGCTATCTGTTGTGCGCTTTTCATTCTGGCCCCCGGCAATTTCGATGCCGGAAGGCTCAGCGATCTGGATTAACAGGTCGCAACAGCTGCGTGCGTTGCCTCAGGGTTCCTGATAGACACCCTGTTCCTTCAGCGCGTCGATCACCTCTCGCGGGACATAGTTTTCGTCGTGTTTGGCGAGGATTTCAGTCGCTTGAAAGGTTCCATCCACCAAACGGCCTGCCCCGATTACACCCTGCCCTTCGGCAAAGAGGTCGGGCAGAACCCCTTCGTAAACCACCGGAATTGTCGCCCCGCCGTCCGTCACCCTAAACGAAATCTCTGTGCCTTCACCACGCAGAAGACTGCCCTCTTCGACAAGCCCGCCGAGGCGAAACACCTCTGTTGCGGCCGGTGGCGCCGCCAGCGCCTCCGACGGTGAACGAAAGAACTGAAAGGCGTCATCTGGCAGGAACCACAGGATCACCATGACGCCGATCAGCGCCAGGCCCGACACCGCAAGGATCTGCAGACGGCGCGCCTTCTTCAGCCCGCGCATCAGGGAAACACCGGGGCCATCGACAACCCCATCTCCTCTGGTAGGCCAAGCATCAGGTTGGCGTTCTGCATGGCCTGACCGGACGACCCTTTGGTCAGATTATCAAGCGTTGCAAAAATCGTCGCACGGCCGGACTCCCGTTCTCCCGTGACCCCGATATGGCAGAGGTTCGACCCCCTGATTGCGCGCGTTGATGGCGCTTCGCCAAAGGGAAGAACTTCGATGAACGGCTCCGATGCGTAGGCGGATTGCAAAGTGTTATGAATGGCTTCCGCACCACCCTTCACGTAGATCGTCCCGAGGATGCCACGATTTGCCGGGACCAGATGTGGCGTGAACTGCACCGCAACCCTGCGCCCTGCGGCCTTTGAAAACTCCTGATCAAATTCGCCCAGATGCCGATGTGTTCCACCAATCGCATAGGGGTGCGTGCCTTCGCTAAGCTCCGCATGCAGCAGGTTTTCTTTCAGGCTCCGCCCCGCCCCACTGACTCCGGTCTTGAGGTCGATGATGATCTCATCAAGGTCGATCACCCCGGCACGGACCAGCGGGAGAAGCGCAAACAGACCCGTTGCCGCATTGCAGCCGGTGCCCGCAACAAGGCGCGCGGTTTTGATGTCGTCGCGATAAAATTCCGTCAGGCCATAAACCGCCTCGGCCTGCAACTCCGGCGCGGCATGTGGCTGGCCATACCATTTTTCATATTCAGCAATATCGCGCAGCCGGAAATCCGCCGACAGGTCAACGATTTTCAAATGTGCCGGCAAGGTCTTGATCACCGCCTGGCTGGTGGCATGCGGCAGCGCGCAGAACACCAGATCCACCCCAGCAAAATCAATCTGGTCGATCTTTACCAGCTCCGGCAGATCCAGATGACGCAGGAAGGGAAACACCGCCCCCATGGGCATGCCCGCCTTGCGATCAGCGGACAGGGCCACGATGTCCATTTCAGGATGGGTGGCAATCAGCCGGACAAGTTCGGCACCCGTATAGCCGGAGGCACCCAGAATCGCGATTTTCTTTGTCATGTCTTCATGCTTTCTAAAAGCCGTCCGGTTCACTTGCGTGAACCGTCCGTTCCGTTCGGATGTAAGGGTTTGTTAAAGGCAGCGCAATCACGCGGCCTGAAAATCGATCCGTCGTCGCAGGAACTGCGTCGCATGGTCGCTGACCCGGCGTGCATCGCCCGTGGTCAGGAACTGATTGGTCTTGCCCGGCCCCACCATTCCGGGATGACGATCAAGATAATCCGCCAGGCTTTCTGCAACCAGGGAGGCTTGTGAATACACCTTCACATCCGCACCCAGGGCCGCCTGGAACACCTTCTCCATCAGCGGGTAATGGGTGCAGCCAAGGATCGCTGCCTCCGGCTCCGGCATTTTGCGTTTCAACGCATCGACATGGGAGCGCACCAATGCTTCGGCGAGGATTTCATCGCCATCCTCCAGCGCGTCAACCACACCGCCACAGGCCTGGGCTTCAACGTCAACGCCAATCGCGCGAAACGCCAGTTCCCGCTGAAATGCCCGACTCGCCACGGTTGCAGGTGTCGCAAAGAGCGCGACGTGTTTCACATCCACCTCGCGCGGGGGTGAGTTGTCGCCCCACTGTCGTTCGGTCAACGCTTCGATCAACGGCACAAAGACGCCAAGCACGCGCTTCCCCTCCGGCACGCCTGCCTCCTGAATGCGGCGAAGCGCAGCCGCAGAGGCCGTGTTGCAGGCCAGGATCACCAGATCACAGCCGTTGTCCCACAAATGGGTCACCGCAGCGCGGGTGAGCTGAAAGATGTCCTCAGCGTCCCGTACGCCATAAGGCGAATGAGCACTGTCGGCATAGTAGACAAGCGGCAGATCAGGCATACGGCCGCGCACAGCATCCAACACCGTCAGCCCGCCCAGCCCAGAATCAAAAATACCAACCGCCATTGGGTTACGCCCTGTGATGTTGCTCAAACTCATACCCAAGCACGTCTGAACGCAAATGAGTCGGGGACAGGTCATAGGTCGATTTGCGCAGGAAATCCATCATGGCTTTGGGGTGGGTGCTAAATTCATCAAGCCGGGCCTGTGGGATTGGCTGCCCCACGACCATCCGCACCGGCTCATCAACCCGGCTCCGGAACTCTTTGATCAAAAGCCCCATACGCAGCGTGACATGAAGATGTGACGCGATCTGAAAAAGTCGGGAGTTCTGCCCGTCAAAGTAGATCGGCACCACAGTCGCCCCGGATTTTGCAATCATCTTGGCGGTAAAGCTGCGCCAGACCGGATCCATCGGGCGTGACAGCGGGGTGCGGGCGGTCGACACCGTGCCGCCTGGAAAGACGCCGATGGCCCCACCTTCGCTAAGAAAGCGAAGCGCCGTTTTGCGGGTGGTAAGGTTGGTCTGAAGCGCCTCTTTGGTCGTGTCAAAGGAAATCGGCAGCACCAGGTTGTCAAGGTCGGGCGCATTGCTGAAAACCGAATTTGCCAAAATGCGAAAATCGCCACGCAGCTGCCGCAGGATATGGCCCATGACCAAACCATCGAGAATGCCATAGGGGTGATTGGCCACCAGGATCAGCGGTCCGTTGGCCGGAATTGCACCAAGGCTGCCGCCGACCACATCCAGCGACAGGCCAAAGCGGTCAAGCATCACCTGCCAGAAATCCCGACCACGCTCTACATCCTTTTCATACCCCCGGGCGCGGCGGATCAGCCGGATACGCCCGGTCGCGTTTTCCATCAAGCGGATCATTGCACGCCCGGCCCGGGTTTCTGCGGAACCCGCATAGGTGATATCGCGGGCGATATCGCGTCGGGTGTTCATGCTGACGGGTATCCTGCAACTGTCATAGCGGATCATGTCACAGATTTTTTGCAGAATTGCGACAGCTATTGTGCCGCCGCAGCGCCTGTTTCACCGCCCGCACGGATCAGCGCCAGAAGTTCCTCGCGCCGTTTGGCGGCGCGGGCCTCATTGGCGGCCTTGACCGGGCCGAACCCCTTGATATCCAGTGGCAGCCGGGCAAGCGCTGTGATCGCCTCCTCCGTTGCGGGGGACAGCAGCGGCAGCACCTCTGCCATATCGGCTTCGTACTGGGTGATAAGGGCACGCTCCATACGTCGTTCAGCAGTGCGGCCAAAGGGGTCAAATACGGTTCCGCGCAGCCCTTTCATCCGGGCCAGCAGGCGGAATGCGATGCGCATCCAACCGCCAAATTCACGCTTTTTCGGGCGTCCGTTGGAATCCTTGCCACCAAGGATCGGTGGGGCGAGGTGGAAACGTGGCTTGAAGGGTCCGTCAAAAGCCTCCCGCGCCTTGGTTTCGGTGGTCAGGAGCAGCCGCGCCACCTCATATTCATCTTTGTAAGACAAGAGCTTGTGATAGCTGAGCGCCACGGCTTCGCGCAGCGCGCCATCCGGCACCTGATCGACCAGCCCACGGTAGCGCGCCGCAAGGGCGGTGTTTTGATACGCCGTCAGATGGGTTTCGCGGAAAGCAATCTTTTCAGCCAGCGTCTTTGGCTTTTCGATCACGTCGCCAACCCCAAGCTTTGCCACCTCTTCCGGGGATTCGGCCACCCAGCGGCCAAGCTCAAAGGCGCGCAAGTTACCGGGCACCGCCTGCCCGTTCAGCGTGATCGCCTCCACCAGGGCCTGTTTGCTGATCGGCACCAGCCCCTTTTGCCAGGCAGCGCCAAGCATCATCATGTTGGAGAATATGGAATCCCCCATCAGCCGCGCCGCAATGGCAGAGGCATCAAAGACCTGCAAACGCCCTTTGAGACGCGCCTCAAGCTGAAGTTCCAGCTGATCCATTGGCAGGCGGAAGTCGGTGTTTTTGGTGAACTCGCCGGTGATGATTTCATGGCTGTTAACAACAGCGCCGGTACGCCCGGTGCGCATCAGACCGATGGTTTTTGACCCCGCGGTGGTCACAAGATCACCGCCGATCACCGCGTCAGCCTCACCCGTGGCGACACGGATCGCGCTGATGTCGGCGGGGGTTTCGGCCAACCGGCAGTGGATATGCACAGCGCCCCCTTTTTGGGCGAGTCCGGCCATTTCCATCATGCCCGCGCCCTTGCCGTCGATATGAGCCGCCTGGGCCATGATCGCGCCGATGGTGACAACCCCGGTGCCACCCACCCCGGTGATCACCACATTATGGGTGCCGGAGATGGCAGGCAGTTCAGGGTCCGGCAGGTCGGGAATGGTGAATTCCGCCGTTTCGGGTTTTTTCGGCGTTGCCCCCTCCAGCGTCACAAAGGAGGGGCAGAAGCCGTTCACGCAGGAAAAATCCTTGTTGCAGGAGCTTTGATCAATCGCCCTTTTACGGCCGAGTTCGGTTTCCATGGGGACAATCGAAACGCAGTTGGACTGCACCCCGCAGTCACCGCAGCCTTCACAAACATCAGAATTGATGAAGACCCGCTTATCCGGGTCCGGGAACAACCCGCGCTTGCGGCGGCGACGCTTTTCAGCGGCACAGGTCTGTATGTAAAGAATGGCCGATACACCTTTGATATCGCTCATTTCCTTTTGGACAGACATCAGCTCTTCACGCGGATGAAATGTTATCCCGGTCGGAAAGGCCGACTGAACCACATCTTCCTTCTCATCATAGACGACGGCCAGCTTTCTGACCCCCATCGCCAGCACTTCACGGGCAATGCGGGGCGCGTCGAGTTCCCCCTCATTTGTCTGCCCGCCAGTCATGGCCACGGCGTCATTGTAGAGGATCTTGTAGGTGATGTTTGTCCCCGCCGCGAGCGCAGCGCGGATCGCCAGCACACCGGAATGGTTGTATGTGCCGTCGCCGAGGTTCTGGAACACATGGTCACGGGTCGAAAACGGCGCTTCGCCAACCCAGTTGACCCCTTCGCCGCCCATTTGGGTAAAGCCCGTGGTTTCGCGGTCCATCCACTGCACCATGTAGTGACAGCCGATCCCCGCATAGGCCCGCGCGCCATCAGGCAGGCGGGTCGAGGAATTATGCGGACAACCGGAACAGAAATACGGCAGGCGCGCCGCGAGCTCTGGTGCATTATCAGATTTTGTTGCTTCATCAAGAAGTTGCAGCGCATTTTTCACGTCATCCGTGCCACGCCCTTCTTCGATCAGGATCTGGCCAAGCTTGGTTGCAATCATCACCGGATCGAGCGCCATACGGGTCGGGAACAGTTCCTCCCCATGCATGGAGCCAGCCCCGCCACCCTTGTGCCAGCCATAAACCCGGCGGCCCTTGCGATCATCAAAAATCGCCTCTTTGATCTGCACTTCGATCAGCTTGCGCTTTTCTTCGACCACGACAATCAGGTCGAGCCCTTCGGCCCAGTCGTGGAACCCTTCCATATCAAGCGGCCAAACCTGCCCGACCTTGTATGTCGTGATCCCCAGCCGTTCGCATTCAGCAGCGTCCAGGCCAAGCAGATCAAGCGCGTGAACAAGATCAAGCCAGTTTTTCCCGGCGGCGACAAAGCCGATCTTTGCGCCGGGCTTGCCCCAGACCCGGTGGTTGATTTTGTTTACCCGCGCAAATTCCTCTGCGGCGAAGCGCTTGTAGTCGATCATCCGTGCTTCTTGTGCCTGTGGCGTATCGCCCAGTTGGATGTTCAACCCGCCCTTGGGCATCTGGAACTCCGGCACGGCAATTTTCATCCGGTGCGGATCGCCATCCACCACGGCGGTCGCCTCAACAGTGTCCTTCATGGTTTTGAGACCTACCCAGACTCCGGCAAAGCGGCTCAGCGCCCAGCCATAATGCCCGTAGTCCAGAATTTCCTGCACACCTGCGGGGGACATGATCGGCATATAGGCATCCAGAAGCGCCCAGTCGGACTGATGCAACGTGGTGGAGCTTTCACCAGTGTGGTCATCGCCCATCGCCATCAGCACACCGCCATGGGGGGATGTGCCCGCCATATTGGCATGCCGCATCACATCGCCGGTGCGGTCCACCCCCGGCCCCTTGCCATACCACAGGCCGAACACGCCATCATATTTGCCCTCGCCGCGCAATTCTGCCTGCTGGCTGCCCCAGAGCGCGGTCGCCGCGAGGTCTTCGTTCAGGCCGGGTTCGAAATGCACGTCGCTTTCAACCAGCAGCTTTTCGGCCCGCGCCATGTTCAGATCGACCCCACCCAGGGGGGAGCCGCGATACCCCGTGACATAACCTGCTGTGTTCAGCCCCGCTGCACGATCCCGTTCTTTCTGTGCCAGCATCAGGCGCACCAGCGCCTGCGTGCCATTCAGCAACACCGGAGATTTTTTGAGGTCGAAACGATCATTCAGGCTTACTTTTGGCTGGCTCATGGCGCACCTCCCAAGGCTAGAGCATAGCACGGATAATAGGTCATAATTTGTGACCTACCAAGCAAAAAACATGCACATATGCGTCACATTCGCTTAGGGTAACTCTGCGAAATTATAAGCGCCAACAGGGAATAATTCGATCGATATGGATTGGGATAAATTAAGAATCTTTCACGCCGTTGCCGATGCTGGCAGTCTGACACATGCGGGCGATACGCTTCACCTGAGCCAATCCGCCGTGAGCCGACAGATTCGCGCACTCGAAGAGAGCCTGAACACCACGCTGTTCCACCGCCATGCGCGCGGGCTGATTCTGACCGAACAGGGCGAGTTGCTGTTTGACGCAACCCGCGCGATGACAAAGCGGCTTGACGCGGCCTCCGCCCGTATCCGCGACAGCGAAGAAGAAGTCTTTGGCGAATTGCGTGTGACCACAACCTTTGGTTTCGGCCTGATGTGGCTCGCCCCGCGCCTGCCCCAGCTTTATCAGAAATACCCCGACCTCAATATCGACCTGATGCTGGAGGAACGCGTGCTTGATCTGCCGATGCGTGAGGCTGACGTTGCGATCCGCATGAAAGAGCCGAGCCAGGCCGATCTGATCCGCAAACGTCTCATGACGGTGACCATGCAACTTTATGCAACGGAAGCCTATCTCGAACGGCGCGGCACCCCGAAACGACTGAGCGACCTCAGCGGTCACCGTCTGCTCTGTCAGCGGGTCAACAGTCAGCAAGTCAGCGCATCGTCAGGCTTCGTCCAGCATCTGATGACCTATGACATTCCGTCGCTGATGACGGTCAATAACTATTTCGGCGTGCTTCAGGGGGTTAACCATGATCTTGGCATCGGTGTCCTGCCCGACTACGTCACGGAGGATTTTCCGAACCTCGTTCATGTCCTTCCCGAAGCGCGGTCATCAGAGATTCCCGTGTACCTCGCCTATCCTGAAGAACTGCGACAATCCAAACGCATTTCCGCCTTCCGGGACTTTGTGCAGGAAGAAATCATCCAGTTCCGCCGCAACCAAAGGGAACAGGCCGCTGGGTAAGATGTGTTGGGTTTCCTAACAAATTGCTGAATTTGTTCATTAATTTAGCATACTCTTTTCCGTTATGCTTCGTGTGCATAGCGGCTATGCGCGTATGTGGCTTTTTTTTTCTTGATTGAGTCGTTTGGCAACCCTAGATCACCTTCTGAAGATGATGCTTGAGACCTCTCGCATCGTTTTTACCTCCCTGTTGGACTTCGGCCGAGCTTAGTGCTCGGCCTTTTTTTTTGCCGGATTGCCCTGCACACCTCACCTGGCACTGGCCGACAGGTGGCAGCCCATTAAGGTCTGTGGCGAAATCATGGCATGGTTGCGAAATTTGTGCGGTCTTTAGTGCTCAACCTTAGCTTGTAACATTTTGTGAACGCCACCTTAGCGTGTTGAAAATATTGCTGATATATGGTGTGGCAGGTTGTCGCACCAGGCTCAATTCTCGCACATCCAATTTCCGACAAATTCCGCGACCAGAATAATCATAGGTATCGCGCCCACCATATATGAATCCTTTGATAATGCGGGTGGCTGAATACCGAGGTTATGAAAGGAACGATCACAATGAGTGGCATTACAAATATTGTAGGTTCGGCACGCGGAAACGTCCTGGCGGGAACGCTATTGCTAGCGATAGGCGGTGCTATGCCTGCGATTGCGCTTGATTTGGGCGTGGACGTTGGTGTCGGCGGCGTTGATGTCGGTGTCGATGTTGGCGTGGGTGGCGGCGGCGTTGATGTCGGTGCAGATGTTGGCGTCGGTGGCGCTGGGGTTGGCGCAGATGTCAGTGTAGGCGGCACTGGGGGTGGCGTGACCGCGGGGGTTGAAGCCGGCGTTTCAACCGGTGGCACCACACCTGGCGGGACAGCTGTCAGCACATGCATCGGCGTGCTTACATCCTGCCCACAATCGGCGGCAACCGATCCTGGCGGCGATAATCCGATCCCCGGCGGGGGTGGTGGAAACCCCGGAGGCGGCCCTGATGGTGGCCCGGACAACCCGGTTGTGACCCGTGGCACTCAGCCCGGTGGCGGGCTTGGTTATATCGTGCCACAGGATCAACTGCTTGGAACGGTTGTACTAAGCGCTGATCGCAAGGTAATCGGCATCGTGGATCATGTAGAACCCGCCGGCAACGGCAGCTATAGGATCCGCATTCAACTATCGGACGCGCTGGGGATCAACGAAACCCACACGATGATTCAGGCGCGCCCACGGCAGATCCGCCACAATCAGTTTCGGGTTAATCTGCGCCTGAATGAATTCCTGACACGGATCTGATCTGGCCTTCGGCCAAACCGGCCGCTAAGGGTCAACTATTGAAAAACAGGGCCTGCCTGACGCGTTCGGGTGGGCCTTTCATATCCCGGCCTCTTCCCCTTGACGCGGAGTTACACTAGAAGGCGCGCAGACGCGCCAGACGGGGGATTTCGGGCAAATGCAGGAACCGGCCATTTCCAAAGAGTTGATCACGGCCCACGGGCTGACCGATGATGAATACGGCGTCATTCTCGACATTATCGGGCGCGAACCGACGTTCACCGAACTTGGCATCTTTTCGGCCATGTGGAACGAACATTGTTCCTATAAATCCTCCAAAAAATGGCTCCGCACCCTGCCGACCGATGGCCCCCAGGTGATCTGCGGCCCCGGTGAAAACGCAGGCGTTGTTGACATAGGCGATGGGCAGGCCGTGATCTTCAAGATGGAAAGCCACAACCATCCGTCCTACATCGAACCTTACCAGGGTGCGGCAACTGGCGTGGGCGGTATTCTGCGCGATGTCTTTACCATGGGCGCGCGCCCGGTGGCGGCGATGAATTCCCTGTCTTTTGGTG
>CAYTUW010000101.1:0-10373 GCA_964441435.1 uncultured Rhodobacterales bacterium | reverse complement strand
GATACTGCATCCGGCCATAACCTGGGCGCTCGGCAGATGGCTTGACCTTGATCAGGCAGGGTTTCGATCGGCGGTACTGACCGCTGCCATGGCACCAGGCATCAACACCTATATATTCGCCAGCCTTTACGGCCATGCCCAGCGCGTTGCCGCCTCTGCCGTACTTATTGGTACGGGGGCAACTCTGTTTACCGCGTGGTTCTGGCTCACGTTGCTCGGCTGACGCTTTTCAAGCCCTCAGCGCACGACAAAGACCGAACAGTTGGAATGACGCACGACGCGCGCAGCATTGGGGCCAAGCAGGTAATCCTTGAAGTCCGGCTTATGTGCACCGATCACGATCAGCGATGACCCCACCGCCGCTGCTGCCTTCAGGATCTCCTCATAGGCGGACCCATTGGCGACAAGATGCGAAACCTTGGCGTTTGCCTCGGCCCCAAACACCCCTTCGCAAAGCTCATTGAGCGCCCCTTTCGCCGCATCGACCGCTTTTTCGACATGGCCGGCATCAAAAAAACCGCCAACCATGCTCATCCCGAAATCAGGTACTACGGTGATCACATCAAGCCGCGCCCCTTCCATTTCGGCAAGCTGGGCGGCTTTCTTCAGGACATCGGTCTCAACCTTCGGCTGGCTGATGTCCACGGCACATAGAACAGACCTGCTCATGCTGCTACTCCTTCCGGTTCACGCCCCACACGCGCACGCTGCATAAGGGCGATCAGCCCCAACAGGATGAGGGCGGGAATAAAAATGATTTCCTTTGGCATCTGGTCGACTGGCGCCTGCGCAGATGCGATGGTTACGACCTCATCACCGTAGAAGTCGAATGTGCCAAGGGTTTCAAAGAAGGTGGTACCGGGGAAAGGTTCCTCAAGCAGCACCATATCGTTTTCCGCAAGCAGGGTCAGACCATGTGCGGCAAGGCGTGCCTCTCCCCCCTCCTCTTCACCGATCGGAACGATGATTGTGGTTTCCTTCACTTCAAGCGTGTCAAAGTCCGGGCCGCTCACGACCACCCTCAGTTCCCCACCTGCGGGCGCTTCGCCCACGGCCTGAACCAGCGCCGCCGGGTCAATATCAGCAAAGGGCGGCTGGATTCGGTTCATGAAGAAGTCCGGCCTGAACAGCATGAAGGCGATCAGAACCAGCGTCACGCTTTCATAGATTTTGGAGCGCGTCAGCCAGTAGCCCATCGTGCCTGCCGTAAAGACCAGAATGGCGATGGTTGAGACTATGAAGACGACAATCCCCTGCATCCAGCTCACATCAATCAACAACAGATCGGTGTTGAAGATGAACACAAACGGCAAGGCCACCGTGCGCAGGCTGTAGAAGAAGGCCGTGAAACCCGTCTTGATCGCATCCCCACCGGATACCGCGGCAGCGGCAAAGCTCGCCAGCCCCACGGGCGGGGTCACATCCGCCATGATGCCGAAGTAGAACACAAAGAGGTGCACGGCAATCAGCGGCACGATCAACCCGTTCTGCGCGCCAAGTTCAACGATCACACCGGCCATCAGCGAGGACACGACAATATAGTTCGCCGTTGTCGGCAGCCCCATGCCAAGGATCAGCGACAGGATCGCCACCAGCACCAGCATCGCAATCAGATTGCCGCCGGAGAGGAATTCGACAAAATCCGCCATCACAAGACCAAAGCCGGTCAATGTCACAGTGCCAACGATCACACCGGCCGTTGCTGTCGCAAGGCCAATGCCGATCATGTTGCGCGCACCGTCAATCAATCCGGCCAGCAGGTCGCCCACGCCGGATTTGAACGCTTCGGTAGTATTGCTCTCGCCCCTAAACATCGCCTTTAGCGGCTTCTGCGTCAGCAGGATGCCAAACAGCAGGAAGGTCGCCCAGAAGGCCGACAGACCGGGTGATTTCTGCTCAATCATGAGGAAATACACCAGGACGATGATGGGCAGCAGGTAGTAAAGGCCGGACTTGTAGATCTTCGCAATCTCGGGCAGTTCAACCTGCTTGGCGTTCGGATCATCGGGGACCAGATCTTCGGTGGTGGCAGCGAGGCGCACGAGCGCAATATAGGCCAGGAACACCAGAAGCGACAGCAGCCATCCGGACCCGGTTGGAACAAGGTTCACAATCCAGCGGACCGGATATTGCACGCCGTAGCAAAGGGCGGCGAAACCCGCAAAGAAGAAGAACATGCCAAAGATCGTGCGCGCCAGGTTCACCACCTTGTTGCCGAGCGTCGGCATATTCCGCTTCACCGCTTCGAGATGCACGATGTAGACCAGCGCGATGTAGGAAATCACCGCAGGCAGGAAGGCGTGTTTGATCACCTCAAGGTAGGAAATATTCACATATTCCACCATCAGGAAGGCCGCAGCCCCCATCACCGGCGGCATGATCTGCCCGTTGACGGAGGAAGCCACCTCTACCGCGCCCCCCTGTTCAGAGCTAAACCCAACACGTTTCATCAGCGGGATGGTGAAGGTGCCGGTTGTCACCACGTTGGCGATGGAGGACCCGGAAATCAGGCCCGTCGCTGCGGAGCCAACCACAGCCGCCTTTGCCGGACCACCGCGCAGGTGGCCAAGCGCACCAAAGGCCATCTTGATGAAATAGTTCCCGGCACCCGCCTTATCGAGCAGCGCGCCAAAGAGAACGAACAGGAACACGAACCGCGTTGAAACGCCCAGCGCGATGCCGAAGACGCCTTCGGTTGTGATCCACATATGACTCATCGCTTTCTTGAGCGATGCACCGGCCCAACGGATGGAATCCGGCACAACTTCGGAGGAGCCGAAAAATACATAGAGCAGGAAAACCGTGGCGATGATCGCCATGGCCGGGCCAAGCGCGCGGCGTGCCCCTTCAAAAAGGATGACCAGCCCGGCAAGCGCAAACCACTTGTCCGTATCATCCGCAAGCCCGCCGGAATTCACGATCTTATCGTAAAAGAAGAACCCGTATAGCGCGATAAAAGCGCCCCCCAGTCCAAGGATCCAGTCCTGGATCGGGATATAGCCGCGGGGAGAAGACTTCAGTGCCGGATAGGCCATGAAGGCAAGAAAAATCGCAAAGGCCAGATGGATCTGCCGTGAATTGTTGATCACATCGCCGGGCAATATGAGGTTTGACACCGGAGAGGCCAGCAGCACCTGAAACAGCGACCAGGTAATGGCCACAACCGCCAGCAAGGTGCCGACAGCCCCAGCAGGGCTTCGTGCCCCTGCATCGGTGGAGGCAACAAGTTCCTGAAGTTCCTCTTCACTCAGCCCTTCACGCTGGTCTGTTTTCTCTGACATCTGTCCCTCCCAAGGCCCCGCTTTTGCGGCGTTATCGCTTTATCAAATCCCCCTCCTCCAAGGGGTCAGGGGGCAGTTTCCCGCCCCCTGCAATCTTGATTAGTGACTCAGAGCTTACTCGATCCAGCCCTGTTCACGGTAGTATTTTGCAGCACCGGGATGCAGCGGCGCGGACAGGCCGGCTGTTGCCATCTCTTCCGGCGTCAGGTTTGCAAAGGCCGGGTGCAGGTTTTTGAAATCATCAAAGTTCTCAAAAACGGAGCTGACGAGCGTGTAGACCACGTCTTCGCTGACATCGGCGGAGGTCACGAAAGTCGCGCCCACACCGAAGGTGACGGTATCCTCGTCATTGCCGCGATACATGCCGCCCGGAATGGTTGCCGTCCGGTAGTAATCGTTATTCTCAATCAGCCCGGTGATTGCATCGCCAGTGACATTGACCAGCACGGAATCACAGGCGGTTGTGGCCTCCTGTATGGAACCCGACGGGTGGCCAACCGTGTAGATCATAGCGTCGATCTGGTTGTCGCAGAGCGCCGCAGACTGTTCGGCTGCTTTCAACTCCGTTGCCAGCGCGAAATCGTCGGTTGTCCAACCCAGTGCCTCAAGCACAAC
This sequence comes from uncultured Rhodobacterales bacterium, assembly GCA_964441435.1. GTDB lineage: Bacteria > Pseudomonadota > Alphaproteobacteria > Rhodobacterales > Rhodobacteraceae > CAYTUW01. Next base: position 6,477 of record CAYTUW010000101.1, on the reverse strand, counting down.
GTCCATCGTGCCACGCTGCCCGGAGCCCGGGTTGCCAATGTTCACGCGCTTACCCCGCAGATCCTCAAACGAGGAGATGCCAGCGTCAGCCCGCGCAACAACGGTAAACGGTTCCGGGTGGACAGAGAAAACAGCCCGCAGCCCTTCAAACGCGCCGGCATCCTCAAACTTCGAGGTGCCGTGATAGGCATGATACTGCCAGTCGGACTGCGCCACACCGAATTCAAGTTCACCTTCGCGGATGGTGTTGATGTTGTAGACGGAACCACCCGTTGATTCGACCGAGCAGCGCACGCCGTGATCGCGGCGCCCCTTGTTCACCAGACGGCAGATTGCACCACCGGTCGGATAATAAACGCCGGTCACACCGCCGGTGCCGATGGTGATGAACTCTTCCGCAATCGCAGCAGGTGCCATCAGTGCCCCGAGGGCCACGCCGGTTAGTGTCAATTTCAGTTTTGAATACATCATACTCTCCCTGGTTGATGTTGGGTTTGATTGAGTCAGGCGTCCCAAAGCTCGCCAAGACGGTGATTGGTCGCGCTAACATCATTGATCCGATCCTGCGCGTTTTGGCCGCTCCTTGCAACCAGCATTCCGACCAGTGTTTCACAAAGCACCAGCGTCGCCGCATAGGACGAAAAGAACTGCGGGCTGTCCGTGGGCAGAACAAAACTGTCATCCGCACGTGCCAGCGCCGGGCAGGACATCGTGTCGGTGATAACCACTACATATGCGCCACGCTGTGCTGCTACCTCCGCCCCGAGGATCGCGCGTTTGGCAAAGGGCGGCTTGGTAATAACAATCAGCGCGTCCTTTGGGCCAAGCTCTGTCACCCCGGCCCCAAGCGATGCCCCCATACGGCCCGCGATCGCCCAATCCCTGGTGAAGAAGCTGGTAAGGTAGCTCAGGTATTCAACAACCCCGGTGCTGCCGAGCGTGCCGAGCATCAACACCCGGTCCGCCGCGTGTAGCCGATCGGCTACGCGTTCGAGCTTGGCCTGATCCACGGTGCGCGCCATGGCTTCGATATTGGCGGCACAGGCGCGCGACTGCCGCTGCAGAAAGGGCGGAGCGCCCGATTCAATGGCCTCCGCCTGAAGTCGAGTGGCCTTTTCCGAAAAGCTCGACACCTGCCGGCCAACGGATGTGCGCAGGGTTTCGCGCAGATCTTCATAGGTCTCAAAGCCCAGCGCACGCGCCATGCGCGAAAAGGTCGCCGGGGCAAGGCCGCTGCTGGCCGAAACAGAACGCAGGCTGCGGGTGGCGACATCCACCGGGTGCTGCGCCACGAAATCCCCTGCCGCGCGCAACTTGGTGCTGAGCGCGCCATATTCCCCGGCGAGACGGTCTTCGAAACTGGCGGCAGCCACGGTTCCCCCATTCAATGTTTCAGAAAGCGTTTCATTCGTTTCATCTATTGTCAAGTGTTGAAACATATGTTTCAGATAAGGTGCCCATCGGCCAGGATCAGAAACCGCATGACCAACCGTGATCGTTCCATAGGAAAATCCCATGTTTTGCATCGCCACACACGCGCCCTGCCCCCCACGGCGCTGCGCGGCGAAGGTGTTTACCTTTATGACGCTGGCGGCAAACAATATCTCGACGCATCAGGCGGTGCGGCGGTGTCCTGCCTTGGTCATGGTGACGCTGACGTCATCGCAGCGATCAAGGCTCAGGCGGATCAACTGCCGTTTGCCCACACGGGGTTCTTTACCTCTGACATTGCAGAGGAGTTGGCAGATAAGCTGATCGCCCATGCGCCGGGCGATCTGGATCGTGTTTACCTGCTGTCCGGAGGATCAGAGGCAATGGAATCAGCGCTGAAGATCGCCCGCCAATATATGATCGAAACCGGACAGCCTTCGCGGCACCGTGTCATCGCCCGACGGCAGAGCTATCACGGCAATACGCTTGGCGCACTGGCCACCGGGGGCAATATGTGGCGGCGCGAACCCTATGCGCCGCTGATGGTGGAAACCAGCCATATCGCCCCCTGCTATGAATATCGGGACCGGCGCGAGGATGAGAGCGCCGGGGATTACGGGAAGCGCGTTGCCAATGAGTTGGAGGCGGAGATCACCCGCCTAGGTGCCGAAAACGTCATGGCCTTTGTCGCGGAACCCGTGGTCGGGGCCACGGCAGGGGCGCTGGCCCCGGTGCCGGGATACTTCAAACGCATCCGCGACATCTGTGACCGGAACGGCGTGTTGCTGATCCTTGATGAGGTGATGTGCGGCATGGGGCGCACCGGCACGCTGTTTGCCTGTGAACAGGATGGGATCGCCCCCGATATCACCGCCATCGCCAAGGGCCTCGGCGGGGGGTATCAGCCGATTGGGGCCATGCTGTGTTCTGCGCGGATTTATGCGGCAATCGAGCAGGGCAGCGGCTTCTTTCAGCACGGGCATACCTATCTTGGCCACCCGATGGCGGCGGCGGCAGGGCTTGCCGTTCTGAAAAAGCTGACCGATGGCGGGCTGGTCGCCCGCGCGGCAGAGATGGGTGAAAACCTGAACGCCGCCCTGCATGAGGCGTTTGGCCAGCATCCCCAGGTAGGTGACATACGCGGGCGCGGCATGTTCCGGGGGCTGGAACTTGTCGCTGACCGCGAAACCAAAACCCCGTTTGACCCATCGCTTGCGATCCACAAAAAGATCAAGGCAACCGCCTTTGACGCGGGGCTGATCTGCTATCCGATGGGCGGCACAGTCAACGGGCAGGAAGGTGATCACATCCTGCTTGCCCCGCCATTCATTTACGAAAACACGCATATTGATGAGTTGATCGGCAAGCTTGGCAAGGTTTTTGCGGCAGTTTTCTGATCAAGCGTTCAATTTTGCTTGGCGGGGAAGCAAATATCGGTTTCACTCAGCCAAAGATTCTTAACATTTCAAAGATTGCTGCTGCGTAACCATGCCAAATATCCCCGTTTTTGACGGCCATAACGACGTCTTGCTGAAACTTTATCGCATGGGCGGCCTGTCTGCCGTGCCGAAATTCATTAAGGGCTGCGAAGGGCATATTGACGTCCCACGCGCACGGACCGGTGGGTTTGGTGGCGGTTTTTTTGCCATTTATGTGCCAAACGACGAACCCTACGACGAAAAAGAAGAGGAAATGCAGAAGGCAAGCTACAGCCTGCCGCTGCCTGACCCCATCTCGCAAAAAGACGCGCTACCCGTCGCCCTTGCCCAGGCCGCTATCCTGATCGAGATGGACCGCCAGGGTGCCGTGAAAATCGTGCGCACTGCCGCCGAATTGGCCGCGACGCTGAAAACAGGCACGATGGCTGCAATCATGCATATGGAAGGGGCCGAAGCGATTGACCCCGATTTCCACGCTCTGGATGTACTCTATGGTGCCGGGCTCCGGTCGCTTGGCCCGGTCTGGTCACGCCCAACGATCTTTGGTGAGGGGGTACCCTTTGTCTTTCCGTCCGATGGCAATATCGGCGGCGGGCTGACCGATGACGGCATTCAGCTCGTCAAGAAATGCAATGATCTGGGTATCATGATCGACCTCAGTCATCTGAATGAGGCCGGTTTCTGGGATGTAGCCCGGCACAGCAATGCCCCGCTGGTTGCGACACACTCTAACGCCCATGCCCTTTCGCCACACTCACGTAACCTGACGGACAAACAGCTTGCCACGATTGGTGAATCCGGCGGTATGGCTGGCCTGAACTACGCAGTCGCCTTCCTGCGCGAAGACGGACGTATGCTGGCCGAAGTGCCATTTGAACAGATGCTCGCTCATCTAGATCACATGATGAATGTCGCGGGGGAAGATTGCGTCGGGCTCGGCTCTGATTTCGATGGCGCGGTGGTGCCTGCACCGCTTGCGGATGTAGCGGGCTTGCCAAAACTTCAAAAAGCGATGCAGGATCACGGCTATGACGACTCGCTCATCGAAAAGCTATGTTTCAAGAATTGGCAACGGGTGCTGGAACGCACCTGGGGGGAATAGGCCAAAGCGATAAGTCCAAAAAATTATCATCGGAAAAAGGGAGAGAGAGATGATCCGATTTAAACCATTAGTGATGAGCGCCGTGCTCGCGCTTTCCACCACGTTGGCGGTGGCACCGGTGCAGGCGGAAACACCCGACAACATGCTGGTGATTGCCAACCGCATTGACGATATCACCACACTTGACCCGGCGCAGAGCTTTGAATTTGCTGGTGCTGACGTCATTCGCAACGTCTATGGCAAGCTTGTTAACTTTGACCCGGCGGACTTCGACGCGGGCTATCAACCTGATCTCGCCGAAAGCTGGACGGTCAGCGAAGATGGCCGCACCATCACCTTCACCATGCGCGAAGGCGTGACCTTCCATTCCGGCAACCCGGTGACGGCGGCAGATGCGGAGTTTTCGCTGCGCCGCGCGGTGATCCTGAACAAAACACCGTCCTTCATTCTGACGCAGTTTGGTTTTACCCCGGAAAACGTGGAAGAAACCATCGTCGCGGACGGCAACACGCTGTCGATCACGACCGACAAGCGTTATGCGACGTCGTTTGTCCTGAACTGTCTGACCGCCACCATCGGTTCGATTGTTGACATGAAAACCGTGATGGAAAACGAAGTTGACGGCGACATGGGCAACACCTGGCTGGCGACCAATTCCGCCGGTTCCGGCGCGTATACGGTTTCAAGCTGGAAGCCGAACGAAAGCGTGACACTGGTTTCAAACCCTGATTTCTATCTTGGTGCGCCCGCAATGGAACGTGTGATCGTGCGCCACGTGCAGGAAAGTGCAACCCAGCGCCTGCTGCTTGAACAGGGTGACATCGACGTGGCCCGTAACCTGAACCCCGAGGACATCGCCGGTGCCTCCGCCGCTGACGGGATTGCCATCGACAGCGACCTGCGTGGCCGCCTGATGTATATCTCGCTCAATCAGGGCCACCCGGAGCTGTCCAAGCCAGAGGTGCGCGAGGCGATCAAATGGCTCGTTGATTACGAAGGCATGCAGAATTCCTTCCTCAACGGTCAGTATACGATCCACCAGAACTTCCTCCCGGCGACCTACCTCGGTGCGATCGACGATGCGCCTTACAGCCTGAACATCGAACGTGCAAAGGAACTGCTGGCCGAGGCCGGTGTTGAAGGCCTGGAAATCGAAGTCGGTGTGCGCGAGGCGCAGGAACGGATCGAAATCGCCCAATCGCTGCAAAACACCTTTGCGCAGGCAGGGATCACGCTCAACATCACGGTCGGCACTGCCAAGCAGGTTCTGGGCCGTTACCGTGCGCGCGAACTCGACATGTATATGGGTGCATGGGGCCCGGACTATCCGGATCCGCACACCAACGCGGGCACATTTGCCTATAACCCCGACAACTCCCTTGAAGCAGGCGCAACAGGCCTTCTGGCCTGGCGGAACGCCTGGGATACGGACGGGCTGACCGAACAGGTTGCCGCTGCCGTGGTGGAAGGCGACCGTGACGTGCGAGCGCAGATGTATGGCGATATCCAGCGGGAATTCCTGCAGACCTCGCCCTTTGCCGTGATGTTCCAGAAGATCGAACAGACCGCGCGCCGCGAAAATGTTCAGGGCCTGAATGTTGGTGCTGCGATCACAGCTGTCAGCTACTGGCCTGTGACGAAATAAGGCCAGCACATTGTCTGACATAACAGAACGTCAGGAAGGGCGGGAAATCCCGCCCTTCCTTCTGACACTTTTCGCTATTTTCAAAACGCTCGGCACCGTGGCCATCACGATGCTTGGTCTCTTGTTCGTAACCTTTGTCATCGGGCGCGTTATGCCGGTGGATCCGGTGCTCGCCATCGTTGGCGAAAGCGCAACCAAGGCGACCTATGACCAGACCTATATCGAGCTTGGTCTCGACCGCCCGATCATCGTGCAATTTGCGAGCTATATCTGGGATGTGGTGCGTGGCGATTTCGGCACCTCGCTGTTGAATGCCCGACCGGTTGCCGACGATATCATACGGGTGTTCCCGGCGACACTCGAACTGGCGACACTTGGCACGTTGATCGGCATATTCGTTGGCGTCCCCCTTGGCGTGATCGCTGCGGTCAAACGCGGCAGCTGGATCGACCAGACCGCCCGCGTGGTCGCGCTGGTGGGGTATTCCATGCCGATCTTCTGGCTAGGGCTGATGGGCTTGCTGATATTCTATGGCATCCTGAGTTGGGTCGGGGGCCCCGGACGGCTTGATATTTTCTACGAAGACATCGTGCCCACGCGCACCGGCATGATCCTGATCGACAGCGCCATCGCAGGGGAATGGGACGTGTTCAAAAACGCGTTTTCCCATATCGTGTTGCCCGCGTCGCTTCTTGGCTACTATTCCCTGGCCTATATCAGCCGCATGACGCGCAGCTTCATGCTTGAACAGCTCAGCAGCGAATACATCACCACCGCCCGTGTCAAAGGCCTGTCTGAACGCGCCGTGATCTGGCGCCATGCCTTTGGCAACATCAAAGTGCAGCTGATCACGGTGATTG
>CAYTUW010000100.1:0-10504 GCA_964441435.1 uncultured Rhodobacterales bacterium | reverse complement strand
CCAGCGCGGCGGCATCGGGCGCCAGTTTTTTCGCGGGATCGCCGCCGGACAGGGCGGTGTCAACCAGGGTCATGACCGCATCTGCGATGTGGATATCAGCACCCGCATCTTCGCATTGATAGCGCAAAGCCTTGGTAAACGAACGCAGCCCGGCTTTGGTTGCGCAATAAACCGGGGCGGACGCCTTTGGCGACAGCGCCAACCCGGAGGTAACATTGACGACCATCGCGTCGCCGTTGCCCGCAAGAACCGGCAACAGATGCGTTGCAAGGGCAATCGGGGCGGTCAAATTGACGGAGATTTCCGTGTGAAGATCATCCTCAAACCCTGTTTCGGGTGACAGAAGGTTCGGGTTGAACATCACCGCTGCGTTGTTGATCAACACCTGCAAATCCGCGTGTTCAGCGGCAACCCAGCGTGATACAGCGCGGGGCATGGCAGCTTCGTTCAGATCCGCGACAAGGTAATCCACCGCACCGGGGTGATCGGCGGCCAGGCGCGCCAGATCGGCCTCATTCCGGCCAACCGCCAGCACATGCGCACCCCGGTCAATCAGCTGTTCAGAAAGTTCCCGGCCGATGCCGCGCGCGCCACCGGTGATCAGAATCTTGCGACCCTCAAACCCATATTTTCGTTGCATCCTTCGGTCCTTTCCGCTGCCGGGTTGCGTCCCGTTTCCGTGACGCTAAAATGTGAGCAATCATTCACATTTACCACTCGCATTAGAGCCGTCATGCCTCAAACGCCCACAAATCCAAGAAAAACACCGCGGCAAGGCCGTTCCCGCGTCACCTATGACGCGATCCTCGAATCGGCGGCTCACATTCTGGTCCGTCGCGGGGCGCAGGCGCTGAACACCAACCTTATCGCCGAACGCGCTGGCGTATCGATCGGATCGCTCTATCAATATTTCCCTACGAAAGAGGCCATTCTGGCAGAGCTGTTGCGCCGCCAGCAACAGGACATGCTTGATGATCTGAAAGATGGCGCAGCGGCCGCTGCGGGCTCGTCGCTGGCTCAAACCGTGCGGACCATGATCCACCACAGCCTGCGCCACCACATCCGTGCACCACTTCTGGCGGAACGGCTGGAACAGCTTGAACCGACACTCATCCCATCAGAGGAAACCCTGCCCCGCAAAGAAGACATCGCGGCGATTGTCGTCGGCGTTCTGCGCCACCACAACATTCCCAACCCGGAACTTGCGGCAAAGGATTTATCCGCCATGACCGCTGGCATGGCCCAGGCCGAGGTTCGGGCTGGTGGCACGGATTTCGACGCCCTCACCAACCGCATCTCAATGGCAGCAAACGGTTACCTCAACGCAGTTCTTTGCGAATGACGAGCTTCAGCCCGGACCAGACCTCGCTGACCGCGCAGACCTTCACATCGACAAGGCCGAGCGGCAGGGCAATGTCACGCACCACATCTTCTGTGATGTCGGTTTCCACCTTCGACGCTTTCTTTGGCCAACAGGCCCAGATCATGCCATCGCGCGCAATCACCGCGAAGGCGGCATTGATCCTGTCGCGCAAGACCTCCCTTTCGGAAGCAAAGATCAGCGTAGTTTCCGTCCCCGCGCCCAGCGCTTCGAACCCAAAGGTCGGGCAATCGGAGCCAAGCCATTCCCGAAACTCTGGCGGCCCATCATGAAGATGCACCCGCATCCCGGGCTTCAGGCCCAGTTTCTTGTGCAGTGGCGTGCCAGAATATCCTGCCATCATTCACCCAGTTTGGCGTGGACCTCATCAAGGTCGATTTCACCCGTCGGCATCTTGTTCGATGGGTCGTCAAAATCATATTTGAACAGGTTGAAATCGCGTTTGTAGATTTCATAGACAAGATGCCGCGACAGATCGTCAAAATAATCCTCAACCGGATGGGCGCGCTTTGGCCCGTGTCCCTCACTTTCGTTGAAACGTGGGATTTTGCTTAGATTCACCTTTTTGGGGGTCTTCACGGCGTCCAGCACATCCTGAAGCCCCTCGTTAAACGCCTCCGTATGGAAAATCCGGTCATATTGCCCGCCATTCACGATGAAGGTCGAAACATGCCCTGACATCGCGGACCAGTGGATATCCGGGTCCATCGGGCGGCGCCAGCGAATGGTATCACGCGCAAACAGCAGGAAGCGGCGGAAGCTTTTGATCTGATCAAACTCAAACCCGTTTTCGGGGTCCCCCACCTCGATCCCGTATTTCTGGATCAGCAGCGGGACAAGGTTGCCGCGATAGCGCTTGCCGTTGCGCTGAATCCCACAAATCTTGTCAAAGAAGCTCGACAGGATGCGGGTGTAGGGGTTGCGCACACAGGTGAAGGCAAAACTTTTGTGCCCTGTTACGTTCTGCTCAATCTTCTTCTGGCTGTCTTCCAGCGCCCATTTGTGTAGCCCGCTTTGCGCGTCGTGGATATCCCCGTCGAAGAATTCACCGTGGTCGGAATAATACATGACCTGCCCGATGGTCGAACACGCACATTTGGGCACCACACGGTACACCATGCTTTCGCTTTCGGTCATCCAGGTTCCGGGGAAACCCATTTGGTACACCTCCTGATAGAAAATCCCGGCCGCGATGAGGCAGGCAGGAAACAATTAGCGCTAAAATTGCAAAGAAAGGGTGTCTATTCAACGTCTGTTCACGATAACCAGTAAACTGTGATACCCAGATCCGACGATATAAGAGCAAAGCAGCACCTAAATGCCCAAAATTGCCTTCATTCTACTATGCCACAAAGATCCTGAGGCGATCATTGATCAGGCAGAACGGTTGACGGCCGCAGGCGATTGCATGTCGATCCATTTCGACGCGCGGGCGAAGAAGGAAGATTTCCGCAAAATCACCCAGGCCCTGGCGGACAACCCGAACGTCACCTTCGCGCGCAAGCGCATCAAGTGTGGCTGGGGCGAATGGTCACTGGTGCAGGCAACGCTTTATGCCATTGAGGCCGCTGTTGATCAGTTTCCGCGCGCCACACATTTCTACATGCTTTCTGGCGATTGCATGGCCATCAAAACCGCTGAATACATTGGAGAATTTCTGGACCGGCACGATGTCGACTACATCGAAAGCTTTGATTACTTCGAAAGCGACTGGATCAAGACAGGCATGAAGGCGGAGCGGCTGATATACCGCCACTTTTTCAACGAACGCACACAGAAGCGCCGCTTCTACGCCGCTTTCAACATGCAGAAAAAACTAGGGCTGGCACGTAAGGTACCGGCGGATCTGCAAGTCATGATTGGCAGCCAATGGTGGTGCCTCAGACGCCGAACGATTGAATGGATCCTCGACTTTTGCCGCCGCCGCCGCGACGTGATGCGGTTTTTCCGCACCACCTGGATCCCGGACGAAACCTTCTTTCAGACGTTGGTACGCCACCTTGTCCCTGAACAGGAAATCGAAAACCGCACGCTGACATTTCTGATGTTTTCGGACTATGGGATGCCCGTAACGCTTTATAACGACCACTATGATTTGCTGCTGAGCCAGGATTTCCTGTTTGCCCGCAAGATCAGCCCCGACGCAAAGGAATTGAAACTCCGCTTGGGGCAGTTGTTCGCGAGCACGGGACAGGAATTCAAAATATCCAACGAAGGACGCAGCCTGTATAAGTTCCTCACCGGGCGCGGCCGGATCGGACGTCGTTTTGCCTCCCGCTTCTGGGAAATCGAAAGCAGCCTTGGCCGTGACCGGGAATTAATGATCGTAACTTGCAAGAAATGGCATGTTGCAAAGCGGCTGGCCAATGCGGTGCGCACCGAAACCAACCTGCCAGCGATCGACTATGTTTTTGACGAAGAAAACACCCAACTGCCCGACCTCGGCGGCATACAGACCACGCTGGGCAAGCGCACCCGCCACCGACGCGCCTTGATGCGAATGCTATTTGACTATTACGAAACCGATCGGCTGTTGGTTTGCCTCGACCCGAACAACCTTGACCTGATGAAGGACTTCTATGCTGATCGGTCAAAAACCCGGCTGTTGGAAATCGAATGCAAATTCAGCGACGAATACCTGCTTGGCCATGCCAAACGGGTCGGGCTTGCCGGGGAAATGACACCAAAGGAAACCATTGATCGCCTGTTGCCAACGATTCGCCATGACGTGCTGTTTGAAAGTGATCGCATAAAGGACGCGAATTTCCCTTCTTACTACCGCATGCGAGAAGCCAACAGCGAAGACGAAAACACTAACATCGTTGCGGAATTTTTGAATATCCAGCCTGCCAAGGCACGTGAAATCGCAACCACCAGCCACCTGTTTGCCGACTGAGGAATGCCCATGGCCTACACCTATGACGATCAGAACATCTTTGCCAAAATCCTGCGCGGGGAGATCCCCAATGACACGGTTCTGGAAACGGATCATGCGCTGGCTTTCCGCGATATCCAGCCCCAGGCGCCTGATCATGTTCTGGTGATCCCCAAAGGGCCCTATGTCACCTTCGATCATTTCGCCGCGGAGGCCAGCGCCGAGGAAATCACCGGTTACACGCGCGCCATTGCCGAGGTCTGCGCACTACTCGGTGTCAGCCCCGGCACAGGTGGTGGCGGCTACCGGATGATTGCCAACAGCGGGGAGGCCGGCGTGCAGGAGGTGCCGCATCTGCATGTCCATATCCTGGCCGGAAAGCCGCTTGGCCGGATGCTTCCGAACGCCTGAAGTTTGCGCATATTTCGGGTCGTTCCGGTGTGACCTATGCCTTACCTTGGTCCGCAAGGAGACTGATAATGGCACCCGAAGAAACCTATCACTATGCATTGATCCGCCGCGCGATTGATCAGATCGACGCCGCTGACGCACCGCTCTCGCTGGAAGAGCTCTCCGGGCGCATGCAGATGAGCCCGGCCCATTTCCAGCGTGTCTTTTCGGCCTGGGTTGGGGTTTCACCCAAACGCTATCAGCAATATCTGCAACTTGGTCATGCGAAGGCGTTGCTGAGGGACAGTTTCACGATACTGGATACCGCCCATGCCACCGGGCTTTCAGGCGGTGGGCGGCTTCACGATATGTTCGTCAAATGGGAAGCCATGAGTCCCGGGGCCTATGCGGCCAAGGGCGATGGGCTGACAATCCATTGGGGCTGGTTTGACAGCCCCTTTGGCGACATGCTGGCCATGGGTACGGATAAGGGGCTATGCGGTATCGCCTTTGCAGCCGAATGCGGGCGTCAGACAGCAATGGCAGACATGCAATCGCGCTGGCCCAAGGCCCGTTTCGACGAAGCGCCTGAGGCTATCCGGGCATGGGTCGATGGTGCATTGGGCGGGGCGGAAACACGGCTGGTTCTGATTGGCGCGCCGCTTCAGATCAAGGTCTGGGAAGCTCTGCTGCAAATCCCGTCCGGCCATGTCACCACCTATTCAGAGATCGCCACCGCGATTGGGGCGCCAAAAGCGGTGCGCGCAGTCGGCACCGCTGTCGGACGAAACCCCATAAGCTGGTTGATCCCTTGTCACCGGGCCTTGCGAAAATCCGGCGCTCTGGGCGGCTATCACTGGGGGTTGCCTGTCAAACGCGCCCTTCTGGCCTGGGAAAGCGCGCGCAGCGAAGGGGCTGCCTGAAAGCGGCATTTCGCCCGTTTTTCCCCTGAAACAGCCGATGATATTCGATAACATCGCAAACTGCCCTATCTATTCGGGGCAAATGCAATGCTACGAGTGAGGCTATTATGATTCGAGCAAAAACCCCCATCGCCCTTCTGACGGTCAGCGCCCTTGCACTGGCTGGCTGTATGGACCCCGGCCCTGAGCCTGCCAACGGTAATTCGCGTGCCCAGAATGGCGCTCTGATAGGTGCCGGGCTTGGCGCCGTCCTTGGCGCAACGCGACAAAGCGGGAGCGGCCGTGTTCGCAGCGCCGTTGTCGGTGCAGCGGTTGGTGCCGGTGTCGGTGCCCTGATCGGCAACGAATTGGACAAACAAGCCGAAGAACTGCGCGCCGGGCTTGGCAATGACGTTCAGGTCGTCAATCAGGGTGATCGGCTGGTTGTGACCATGCCGCAGGACATCCTGTTCGCCACTGACAGCGCAACCCTGCGCGCCGATCTGCAAAGCGATCTGCATGTGCTGGCCCGCAGCCTACAGGATTATCCGGGCACCACGGTCGATGTCATCGGCCACACGGATAATGTGGGCGATGCAGGTTACAACCAGGGCCTGTCCACGCGGCGTGCAAACTCTGTGGCCGCGATTCTGATTTCCCGTGGCGTTTCAAACAGCCGCGTCCGCGCCTATGGCCGCGGCGAAGCGGAGCCTGTCGCCTCAAACCTGACTGCCGAAGGTCGCCAACAGAACCGCCGGGTCGAAATTGTGATCTGGCCTGCTGACGCCTAAGCCCATTGCCGCCCCCGGGATCCGGTCATATTATCTGACCAGTTTCCGGGGGTGCCATGCCGTTCCAGAAAATCCAGTCGCAGAAACTATCGGCGGCCATTGTCGGCCAGATCGAACTGCTGATCCTGCGCGGCATTCTGCGCCCCGGCGAACGCCTGCCGGGCGAACGTGACCTCGCCACCCGGCTTGGTGTTTCCCGGCCCAGCCTGCGGGATGCGCTGACCACACTGCAGGATCAGGGGTTGCTGGAAACCCGTACCGGCGCCGGGGTGTTTGTTTCAGATGTTCTTGGCTCCGCCTTTTCCCCGGCGCTGACCCGGCTGTTTTCGATCCATGATCAGGCAATCTTCGACGCGCTCGACTTCCGCAAGGACATGGAGGGGCTTGCCGCTGAACGCGCTGCCAGGCTGGGCTCTGACGCCGATCTGGCGGTGGTTGACACGATCTTTCAACGTATGGAAGCCGCCCTCACGGCGGACAAGCCGGAGGATGAGGCAAGGCTCGATGCGGAGTTTCACCTCGCTATTATCGAAGCCTCCCACAATGTTGTCATGCTGCATATGATGCGTTCCATGTATGACCTGCTGCGCGAAGGCGTTTTTTACAACAGGCAGGTGATGTTTCAGCAGCGGATAACGCGCGACAACCTGCTGGATCAGCACCGTGCGATCAACGCCGCGCTTCAGGCGCGCGACCCTGCCGCCGCCCGTGCAGCGGTGGAAACACATCTCAACTATGTGGCGCAATCCCTGACCGACCAGCAAACAGCGGACCGGAACGCCGCGATCGCGCGCCAACGGTTTGACCATGAAAAGCGGCGCAGCCAGCGGCCCTGACCGGATATCGCGCACAAAGGCAGAGCCAAAGAAAAACCCGGCCACCTGGGCCGGGTCCATCTGTTCATTTTCAGGCCGTGCGGCTAGTGCAACTTGCCTTCGACGTCACCAATCGCTGCGTCAATCAGGCTATTGGCCTCAGCGGCGGTCATCTTCTTCGCAACCACGTCACCAGCGGCGGCTACCGCTACGGCAATCGCGCGGTCGCGCACTTCCTTCACCGCGGATGCCTGGGCAGAGGCGATCTGATCTTCGGCCGCTGCCAGGCGATTGGCAATGGAGCGTTTCAGATCCGCTTTGGCCGCTTCGGCGGCTGCGGCCGCTTCGGCCTTGGCGTGTTCGACGATGCGATCGGCCTGTTCTTTCACTTCTTTCTGCTTGCGCTCATAAGACGCAAGAACCGCCTGCGCCTCTTCACGCAGGGCGCGTGCCTCATCCAGTTCGGACTGAATGCCAGCGGCGCGTTTATCAAGCTGACCACCAAGTAAGGCAGGCACCTTCAGATAAAGCAGAACGCCGACAAACAGCAGGAACGCAATCAGCACGACAAAGTCGGTGTTGAACAGCGACACGAACGGGCCTGACGCCGCCAGGGCCGGTGTCGCGGCGAGGGACAGGAGAATGGCGAGTTTCTTCATCTCTTATCCTTTCAGCCGGGCATTGACGGCACTGGTGATGCTGCGTGCATCGGCCTTTGAGCCAAGCGCTGCGACCACCTCTTTCGCGGTGTCCTTGGCGACCTCTTTGACCGCCTCAAGCGCCCCTTCGCGGATTTCCGCGATCGCCTTTTCGCTTTCGGCGGCCTTTGCGGCGATTTCGGCATCCGCCTTGGCGGTCGCCTTATCAAGATCGGCCTGAATGTCAGCCCGCGCCGCAGCAACGATGTTGCTGGCCTCGGCCCGCGCATCGACAAGCGCCTTGTTGTAAGCCTCTTCCGCCTCGACCGCTTTGGCTTTCAGTTCCTCAGCAGCGGCGATGTCATTGGTGATCGTGCCCTGGCGTTCATTCAGAACCGCCGCGATGCGGGGCAGCGCGATCTTTGCCAGCACGAAGTAGATCACGACAAGCGTGACCAGAAGCCAGAAAATCTGGTTCGGGAAGGTCGAGAAATCAAGCTGCGGCATTCCGCTTGCTGATTCCGCGCCGGCCTCGGCAGTATGTGTGTCTGTTGCCATGTCGTCTTCCTCGAAAAACCTGTCGTTACATCGGGTGAGACCGTTTCGACCTCACCCGCGCGTAAGGATGGTTCGTCAGGATTACACGGCGAACATCAGCAGAAGTGCAACGAGGAACGAGAAGATCCCCAGCGCTTCGGCAAATGCGATACCGATGAACATGGTGGCGGTTTGCGACGCAGCCGCAGACGGGTTGCGCAGGGCGCCTGCAATGTAGTTGCCGACAACATGGCCCACACCGACAGCAGCGCCGCCCATGCCGGTACATGCCAGACCAGCGCCGATGTATGCGCCCATTTGTACGATATCGCCTTCCATTAGAGTATCTCCTTACGTTGGAATTTGGCTAAGGTTTAGGTTCAGATCAGTGTGCCGGATGCAGCGCATCCTTCAGATACACACAGGTCAGAATTGCGAACACGTAAGCCTGGATAAAGGCCACGAGAACTTCGAGAGCGTAGATCGCGGTAATCGCCAGGATCGACGCAGGGGTGACGATCAGGCCGATGCCTGTGGACACAAGCACCATCGGCGCAAAGGCTGCGAACACTTTTATCACCGCGTGACCGGCCATCATGTTGCCGGCCAGACGGATGGAATGGCTGACGGGCCGGACGAAATAGGAAATGACTTCGATCAGGGCGAGCAGCGGACGCAGCGCCAGCGGTGCGGCACTGATCCAGAACAGGCTCAGGAAACCCGCGCCGTTTTTGACAAAGCCGATGATCGTCACCGCAACAAATACCGCCACGGCCATCACTGCGGTCACAGCAATGTGGCTCGTTGGGGTAAAGGCCAGCGGCAACAGCCCAAGGAAGTTCGCCATCACAATGAACATGAACAGCGTCATGATATAGGGGAAGTAGCCAACCGCATCCTTGCCCGCGACGTCCTCAACCATCTTGTAGATGAACCCATAGGCCAGTTCGGCAATGGATTGTGTGCGGCTTGGGACAATCGCGCGGCGACGGGTGCCAATGACCAGAAGCAGGATGATCGCGACCACCGCCAGCGCCATCCAGAGCGTCGTATTGGTTGGCGTATACCAGCTGATCGGACCCTCACCAAAGAGGCGGGTGATCTCAAACTGGTCCATCGGGTGAAAGCTGAGGCCAGGGGCTTCGGATTCAGTTGCCACGGTCAATCCCTCTTCTTCTCGTTCTCTTTGGCGGCGCGGGCCACCTGATTCTTTTGAACTTCTTTGGCGGTGCGCATCATCACGTTCACCCCCGCCGCAAAGCCCAGCAATATGAACAGCACCAGAAATATGGGCCGCGTCCCGAAAGCCGCATCAAGCCCCCATCCGATGCCAAGGCCGATCAAAAGACCAACCACAAGCTCCAGCACCATGCGCCAGGCCAGATGGGCCTGTTCATAATGCGTTTCCTTGGGCGGCGCGGGCTCCTGTGTCTTTTTCAACGCGCCGATCCGTTGTTCCAGCGCCTTCAGCCGGTCGGGATCAGGGTTGTCAGACATGGGAAATTGGCCCCCTTGGAATGTCGCGCGGAACCTAGGGTTGGCGGGGGTCCGAGTCAAGTGATGTTCCACCCAAACAAAAATCCCGCAAGGCACTGATAAATAAATATATTTTTCGGCATCCAAAATCACTCTTCGCGTGGTCAGCCAGAGAAGAGCCGGATTCCGTCGAAATACGAATGTTCAACCATCTGGTTGAATTTAGGGTAGCAATCCTTCGCAGTACCCGTCATCAATCATTGGCAAACCGGCAAAGATCATCGCCATACCCATCAAATGCTCGACCAGCAAAACTTCACCTGGCGCCCGGATACCCCGCAACACCGCTGAAATTCGCGTGAAAAAGCCGCCGTTGAGGCGCTGGCTGCGCCGACCCGCAGCAGTCGCCAGTATAGAAGGATGAGGTCTGAGCCGCGTAGCAGGACCCCAACTACAAAGAGTGACATCCAGCTTTCGGCCCGCGTCACAATCGGCACACCTTCGATCCCCAGTGCCATCGGCAGCATGAACAGGGCCGCTCCGGTGAGCAACACAAAGCCCCAGCAAAACACCGCACCCAGCCAAACCCGCGCCAATGGCATCGGTATCGGCCCGGCCTCCTGCAAAGGAATTTCATTGAACATAAACGACATCCACCAGCCAATGCCGACCAGGAAATTCAGCCCGGAAGTTGACCTT
>CAYTUW010000099.1:0-10648 GCA_964441435.1 uncultured Rhodobacterales bacterium | reverse complement strand
GGCCGACATCCGCAAAGCACGCCTCGCCCGGAACGTCACCGCCGTGTTCAAGCGGATCGACACCTGTGCGGCCGAATTCGAAGCACAAACGCCTTACATGTATTCGACCTATGAAACCCCGGTCATGGGCGATGTTGAATGTGAGGCGCGCCCCTCGGGCGCCCAAAAAGTCGTCATTCTTGGCGGCGGCCCGAACCGGATCGGCCAGGGTATCGAGTTTGACTACTGCTGCTGTCACGCCTGCTTCGCGCTGACGGAGGCAGGCTATGAAACCATCATGGTCAACTGCAACCCCGAAACCGTTTCAACCGACTATGACACCTCAGACCGGCTCTATTTCGAACCGCTGACCTTTGAGCACGTCATGGAAATCCTGACCAAGGAACAGGAAAACGGCACGCTGCATGGCGTAATCGTCCAGTTCGGCGGTCAGACCCCGCTAAAGCTCGCCAACGCGCTGGAG
This sequence comes from uncultured Rhodobacterales bacterium, assembly GCA_964441435.1. GTDB lineage: Bacteria > Pseudomonadota > Alphaproteobacteria > Rhodobacterales > Rhodobacteraceae > CAYTUW01. Next base: position 10,185 of record CAYTUW010000099.1, on the reverse strand, counting down.
GAGGCGGGCATTCCGATCCTCGGCACCACGCCCGACGCCATTGATCTGGCGGAGGACCGCGAACGCTTCCAGGCACTTGTAAACGAACTTGGCCTCAAGCAACCAAAGAACGGCATCGCCTCCACCGACGAACAGGCGATTGAAATTGCAGAGGAAATCGGCTTCCCACTTGTGATCCGCCCGTCCTATGTCCTTGGTGGCCGGGCGATGGAAATCGTGCGTGATATGGGGCAGCTCACCCGCTACATCAATGAGGCCGTGGTGGTTTCGGGCGACAGCCCGGTTCTCCTCGACAGCTACCTGTCCGGCGCGACCGAAGTGGATGTTGACGCCCTGTCCGATGGCAAGCAGGTCCATGTCGCGGGCATCATGCAGCATATCGAAGAGGCCGGCGTGCATTCCGGCGACAGTGCCTGTTCGCTGCCGCCCCACACCCTGCCCGCTGACATCATCGCTGAACTCAAACGCCAGTCCGTCGCGCTCGCAACCGCGCTGAATGTCGTCGGCCTGATGAACGTGCAATTCGCGGTGAAAGATGGGGAGATTTACCTGATAGAAGTCAACCCACGCGCCTCCCGCACGGTGCCGTTTGTCGCCAAATCCACCGACAGCGCCATTGCCTCCATCGCTGCGCGGGTGATGGCGGGCGAACCGCTTTCGAACTTCCCCGAACGCGCGCCATACGAAAATGTCAGCTACGGCGACACGCTGCCGCTGGCGGATCCGATGACGCTCGCCGATCCGATGATGCCGTGGTTTTCGGTGAAAGAGGCGGTGATGCCCTTCGCTCGCTTCCCCGGTGTCGATACGATCCTTGGCCCGGAAATGCGCTCCACCGGAGAGGTCATGGGCTGGGACCGCTCCTTCCCCCGTGCGTTTCTGAAGGCGCAGATGGGTGCGGGCATGGTGCTGCCAACCGCAGGCACGGCCTTCATCTCTATCAAGGATATGGACAAGACACCGATGATGCTTGAGGCCGCCAAGACCGTTTCCGATCTTGGCCTGACCATTGTCGCCACACGCGGCACCGCCGGCTGGCTGACCGAAAACGGCGTGGCCTGCGACACGGTCAACAAGGTTTATGAGGGGCGCCCAAACGTGGTGGACCTTCTGAAAAACGGTGAGGTCGCGCTGGTCATGAACACCACCGAAGGGGCGCAGGCGGTAGAGGATAGCCGCGACATCCGCGCCGTCGCGCTGTTTGACAAGATCCCCTATTTCACCACGGCGGCGGCGAGCCACGCCGCAGCACTCGCCATGCGCGAAATGCAAGCCGATGAGCTGGAGGTCAGGGCGTTGCAGGGGTGAGGCGCGCCCGGAGGACAGTCCAGTGGATTGTGCTCAGCGCCGAACGCACGCCGCACAAACGGCGGGCCGGGAAGGTTTTCCGGAAACGGACCGGGGGGCGGCGCCTCCACGTTTTGATCAGCAGTACTTTATGGTTGCCAGGTAGGTCTTCCAAATGAGCGAGGCGCTTACAGCAGTCCACGCGCCGGCCCATCGGGCCGGCCCGGCGCTGGCACGGCGGGCCTCTGGCCCTTGATTCCGTGCCGAAGGCTCGTTGCGCTCATGGTCTGCAAAGCACCGATCGCGCGGAATAAAAGCGCGCAGCGCATCTTCTCCGCCAGATCCCATTCAAGCTGGCGCATCAGGTCAAGCATATGGGTGCGGTGTTTGCGTTCGCTTTTTCTCAGCTTCGCCATGGCAGCCCCTTTCGCGGCGATGCTCATCGCAAAGGGTTAACGCCGCCTGAGCGGGTCGCGCGTATGTACGAAATATGCACAGGTTGTGCACGCCCGGTGCATTCGGGAATTCAGGGCTAACCCGATTCCTCTTCAAGGTGCAGTTTCATGTCCATCAGCACATGCTGAAGCGCCAGGGTTTCGCGCAGCAGACGCTTCGCCTCATTCACCGAAATGACCCCATCCTCGATGGATTGCTGATATTCCGCCATCAGCATGGCAAACCGTTGGGACAGTTGGATCACATCTGAATTGACCCCGCCTTCGGGCGCGTTGCGCCGTTCTTCGTCATAGGACAGCGTGATCCCGCGAAGCTCCGCCAACGCACTGGTAACATGCGGATATCTTGAAGCTTCTTCCAGCAGGCCAACTGCATCGACGGGCATGAAACGGTCGCTGTGTTCTTCGCTGTCAGAATAGTATCGCCCAAGCGTTGCCTTGGATTTTCCGGTGATCTCACAGGCGGCTTCGATGCCGACATCCTTCACCAGCGCCTCGGTGTGTTTCTTCAGATAACTCCCGATCGCAGTCATGCCTTGTCCCTCATAGTTCGGCCCACAGGGGAATTGAGTTTCTCTTTTCCCATTAAGCCGACAGCAATCTTTTGTCATTTATAAATCAATCCAACGGTTTAGGCCACGGCCTATCCAGGATTTAACGAGTGGCCGGTTTTCCCAGTCCGGCATGGGTGGGGGTCCGCCATGTAGCGCCCTTGGGACGGCGCCGCCGGGCAACCGGCATCGCATGGCGGTCCCGTCTGTTCGTAAAAGGTGCAGGCGGGGTTCTGGTTGGTAAGCGGTGCCGCGTTATTGTTCTCACCGGAACCCCGGTTCCCCTCTTGAAGGGCGTGCCTCCCCCCGCGATAAAGGGACATGGCAAAGCTCTACTTCAACTACTCCACCATGAACGCAGGCAAATCGACGGTGCTGCTTCAGGCTGCGCACAACTACCGTGAGCGCGGCATGCAGACCTACCTCATTACAGCGAAACTCGACACTCGCGCAGGGCAGGGCAGGATCAAAAGCCGGATTGGTATAGGCGAAGACGCCGATACATTTAGCACTGAAGAAGACCTGTTTTCAAAGATACAAAAACGCCTTGCGGATGGCCCCTGCGCCTGTGTGTTCATTGATGAGGCCCAGTTCCTGACCGAAACACAGGTCTGGCAGCTCGCCCGCGCGGTGGATGACCTTTGTGTGCCGGTCATGTGTTATGGCCTCAGAGTGGATTTTCTGGGTGAGCTTTTTCCCGGGTCCGCCGCATTGCTGGCACTGGCTGATGAAATGCGAGAGGTGCGCACGATCTGCCACTGTGGCAAGAAGGCAACCATGGTTGTACGGCTCGGGGCGGACGGCAAGCCCGCGCGCGAAGGGTCACAGGTGCAAATCGGCGGCAATGACACCTATGTTTCTCTCTGTCGCCGCCACTGGCGCGAACAGATGGAAAACTGAAAGGAGTGCAGGGATATGCGGTTGATTGAAATACTCTTCCTCACGTTGATCGCCCAGCCCGCCTCTGCGCAGACAGCCCCCACTCCCGAAGAAACACCACCCTACACCGGGCATCATCTCGCTGCCCATACCGGCGATACCGCCGCAATCCGGCAAATGGCCGCTGCTGGTGAAGACCTTGATATAACGGTTGAAAACGGGCGCACCGCCGCACATATCGCGGCATTCGCCTCCCATGATGATGCCTTGCGGGCCCTGGCTGAAGGCGGGGCTGACCTCAACCTTCTGGACGATCAGCGCTATGATGTTCTGACCATCGCCGCCGTGGCCAATGATGCGGATATGGTGCGCCTAGCGCTGGAACTTGGCAATCGCGCGGATCTGATCACCAGCGTCTATGATGGCACCGCCCTGATTGCAGCCGCACATCTTGGCCATGACACCGTGGTTCAGCACCTCATCAACGGTGGCGCGCCGCTCAACCATGTCAACAATCTCGGCTGGACCGCCCTGATGGAAGCCGTCGTTCTGGGCGATGGCGGCCCGCGACACCAGCGCACAGTCGCGGCCCTTTTGGCGGCAGGTGCAGATCGAATGATCCCCGACAGGCGCGGGCTAACACCGCTCGATCACGCTGAATTGCTCGGCTATGTCACCATTGCGGACATGCTGCGCCGAACCGACTGATCCTCTTCATTCGTCCAGAAATATCCCCGCCGGAGGCACCTGAACGGGCTTTCCGCAGGAAACCCGTGAGGCAAGAACAATGGCGCGGTACGCGCCGCAATCTGGCTGTTGTCACACTGGATTGGGCAGGGCGCGCCCGGCGAAAAACGCCTCCAGATTATCGACAACCATCATTCCCATATCGGTACGGACATCCAGCGCGGCGGTGCCAAGATGCGGCAGGAGCGTCACATTATCGAGCGCGCGCAAAGCCTCCGGCACATGCGGTTCCTGCTCATAGACATCAAGCCCCGCGCCACCAATCTGTCCCGCCGTCAGGGCGGCGATCAGTGCGGCTTCATCAATAACATCCCCGCGCGAGATATTGATCAGATGCGCATGGTCCTGCATAGCACCAAGTGCTGCCTCGTCGATCAGATGATGGGTTGCAGCACCGCCCGGCACTGCAATCACCACAATATCGGCAGCCCGCATGACATCGGCAATTTCCGCCATCTGCTTCGCTTTCATACCGGGGTCCGCAACTTCTGATCGGTTGAAAAAGATCACCGACATGCCAAAGCCGTAATGCGCCCGCCGGGCAATCGCCTTGCCGATCCGCCCCATGCCGATCACCCCAAGCACCTTGCCCGACAGGTGCAGCCCCAGCATCTGGGTCGGATGCCAGCCTTTCCAGGCCCCGGCCCGCACCAGCCGTTCCCCTTCGGCTGCACGCCGCGCGCTCATCAACATCAGCGTCATGGCAATATCGGCGGTCGCATCCGTCACCGCCCCGGGCGTATTGGTCACCATAAGCCCTGCCGCCTTTGCCGCCATCGCGTCAATATGGTTATACCCCACCCCGAAATTGGCAAGGATACGACAGCGCGGATCCGCAATCTCCCGAAATGCCGTGGCATCATAGGCATCGCCAAGGGTTGGCATCACGCCGTCAAAATCCCGGAGGGAATTCAAAACCTCATCGCGTGTCATGGGTTGCGTGTTGTCACGCAAGGTGACATCAAACAGCGCTTCAGCCCGATCCAATACAGCATCCGGCAGGCGGCGGGAAATCAGAACGCGCGGCATCATCAGTGCATCCGCCCGCCGATGGGCACATCGCTATCCGGGGTCAGCAGCACAATCGCCCCATCTTCATCCGGCACACCGAGCACAAGAACCTCACTCATGAATTTGCCGATCTGGCGCGGTGGAAAGTTCACAACCGCCATCACATGCCTGCCGATCAGCGCCTCTGGCGTGTAATGCACGGTAATCTGGGCAGAGCTTTTCTTCTCCCCGATCTCCGGGCCAAAATCGACCCAGAGCTTGATCGCCGGTTTGCGTGCCTCGGGATAGGGTTCGGCCCGCGTCACGCGACCAACGCGGATATCCACCCGCAGGAATTCATCAAAGCTGAGGTCGCTCATGCGCCAAGCTCCTTTCCACGTTCCGTTGCTGCCCTGACCGCGTCGCGCAGCAGCGGAGGGAAGCCCTTGGCTTCATCCATCAGAACCCGCAGCGCCGCCTCCGTTGTGCCAGCGGGGGAGGTCACGTTGATGCGTAGCTGTGTCGGGCTTTCGGCAGAGTCCTCGGCCAGTTGCCCTGCCCCGCCGACCGTGGCCTTGGCCAGTGTCATTGCCAGGTCGGGCGACAGGCCCTGTGCCTCCCCCGCTGCGGCCAGCGTTTCGATCAGGTGAAACACATAGGCCGGGCCGGAACCCGAAACGGCGGTGACGGCATCCATCTGGTCCTCGCGGTCTATCCGCACGGTCTGGCCGACCGCCTGCAACAGGGTTTCGGCGCGCGCCAGCCCCGCCTCATCGACATGGGCATTGCCGATCAGCGCCGTGATACCGCGCCCGACAGCGGCGGGCGTGTTGGGGATTGACCGGATGACCGGCGTTTTAGGCCCCAGCACCGCTTCGAAATGTTCAATTTTCGTGCCTGCCGCGACCGAAAGGAAGATGGTCTGGCCATTGCCAAAGCCCTGCAACTGCGGCAGTGCCGGGCCCATCATCTGCGGCTTCACCGCAACCAGTACCATCGCCGGGTCTGAGGGCAATTCAGCGTTCACATGCACACCCTGCGCGATCACCCAATCGCTTGGGTTCGGGTCCATCACCCAGACCGACGCAGCCGACAACCCGCGTGCAAGCCATCCCTCCAAAAGAGCGGAGCCCATCTTGCCGCAACCCAGCAGGATGAGCCCCTTTGCCTCAATAACTTCGTCAAACATTGTTGGCCTCCGGGCTGTTTCGCCCGGCAGATTAGGCGCGTCCGTAGGCCTCCGCAATGGCGACCTGCAGCGCCTCTTCGGGATCACGATCCGCCCAGGCCACAAGCTGGAACGCCGGGTAGAAGCGTTCAGAACTCATGACCGCCGCATCTATCAGCGTATTGATCTGATCGACACTTGCCGTCTGCCCTCCCGCCAGCACCAGCCCATAGCGCCAGACCATCAGGTGCTGTTCCTTCCAGTAGGTGAAATTCCCGGCCCAGCAGCTGTCATTTGTCCGGTTGAGCGTTTCATAAAGCGCGCCCATTCGGTGTTCGGGCGGCTCCATCTCAAAGGTGCAGATCAGGCGCAGTGTTTCGTCATATCCCGACCACGCGAGCGTGATGGAATAGGTGCGCCATTGCCCTTCGACCGCCATGGCGATCTGATCGTCCGCCACCCTGTCAAAGTCCCAGTCGTGGTGCTCTGCAAGGGTTTCAACGATGTCGATGGGATGAAGGTCTTCGGTCTGGATGAACTGCTCTGATAGTGACATTGCCCGGCCTCTTTTCGCTTTAGCTACTGGCAGGTGGCAGCCCGCCGGAGCTGGGTGTCGTGAGCGTTGACGTATGGGCCAACACTAAGGGCTGTGGTCGTTGCCTGTGCCCTTACGAGATATTGTTGACGTGCCAGGAGTCCCCTGTAAAGAGGTTTTTGGAGTTATCCCCAGAGAAATTCGAATTAGCGGCGAAACAGGCTGTTTCCGCCACAATGCACACGCCGGAGGCCGGACGCATTGCAGGCGTGAACCGATAAGCCAAAATTCAGCGGACGCGTGACAGGGCGAAACCCCCGCGCCAGTCCGAACGCTGCACGGTCAGAGCATATCGCGGATGATCGTTTCGAGTTTTTCGCTGTCGGCCGCAAAACCACGAATGCCCTGGGCCAGCTTTTCAGTTGCCATTGCGTCGCCGTTCATTGCCCAGCGGAACGCCTTTTCATCCAGCGGCGCAGGCTTGTCTGCCGTGGCACCGCCGTCTGACAGTCGACGCGGCAAATCACCGTCATCACCGGCAAGTTCATCCATCAGGGCTGGTGAAATCGTCAGCCGGTCACAGCCCGCGAGCGCCTTGATTTCGCCTGTGTTGCGGAAGGAAGCGCCCATCACAACCGTTGGATAGCCGTGGGTTTTGAACCAGTTGTAAATCTCTGTCACCGATGCGATCCCCGGGTCATTTTCTGCCGTATAGGTCACATCCGGGTTTGCCGCCTTGTACCAATCGAGTATCCGCCCGACGAAGGGGGAAATCAGAAACGCCCCCGCTTCTGCACTGGCACGCGCCTGTGCGAAAGCAAAGATCAGCGTCATATTGCAGTTGATACCATCCTGTTCGAGCGCGCGGGCGGCTTCGATGCCTTCCCATGTCGCGGCGAGTTTGATCAGCAGCCGGTCCTTTGAAATGCCCGCCTTATCAAACATTGCCACGATCTTTTTCGCCTTGGCGATCGAACCTTCGGTGTCAAAGCTCAGCCGTGCATCGACCTCAATCGACACGCGGCCCGGCACGAGCTTGGTGATTTCCGCGCCAAAACCGACGCCGATTTCGTCGATGATTTCTTCGATCACCTGATCCTCTGACAGACCGGTGCGGTCAACACGCGCAACCGCCGCCTCAACCAGTGACGCGTAATCCGGGTTCTGCGCCGCCTTCAGGATCAGCGAAGGGTTGGTTGTGGCGTCAATGGGGTTAAGCCGTGCGATGGCGTCCAGATCACCAGTATCGGCAACAACAACGGTCATATCACGCAGTTGATCAAGGGCAGTGAGCGGGGCCCCGGAGGCATCAGCAGAAGGCATGGCAAATCCTGTGGATTGATGGTTTCGCCCGGAGTTTACGCCCTGTGACGCGGGATGTGAAGCGGACAAGACGGGCGTTAAACCCGCAGCCCATCCGTATCAAAGTAAAACGCGCGGCTTTCGTCAAAAGCCAGCCCAACTTCTGCATCGACATCCACCTCATGCTGGCCAAACAGGCGCACGGTTACAATTTCACCACTGCCAAGCCGCACCAGCAGGTTGGTGTCACATCCGAGCTTTTCAATATGGGTGACTTTGCCGCTCAACTGACCCTCTTCAAGGCGCAGATGTTCCGGGCGGATGCCAAGGGTTGCCGCCCCGGCTTTGCCAAAGGGCGCTGCATCAAGGAAATTCATCGACGGGGCACCGATGAACCCGGCGACAAAGCGGTTTGCGGGGTTGTTGTAAAGCTCCATCGGCGCGCCGATCTGTTCAACCCGCCCATCGCGCAGCACGACGATTTTATCGGCGAGCGTCATTGCCTCTGTCTGGTCATGGGTGACGTAGATCATCGAAGCATCAAGGTTCCGGTGCAGCGCTGCGATTTCAATCCGCGTGTTCATACGCAGCGCCGCATCAAGGTTCGACAGAGGCTCATCAAACAGGAAAAGTTTCGGCTTGCGCACCACCGCACGCCCGATGGCCACCCGCTGACGCTGACCTCCGGACAATTCCGCCGGGCGCCGGTTCAGGTAGTCACCCAGGTCCAGCATCCGCGCGGCTTCTGCTACGCGTTCCTCGATCACCGCCTTGCTTCTTCCCGCCTGCTTTAGCGCCAAGGCCATGTTGTCGCGCACCGTAAGATGCGGGTAAAGCGCGTAGGATTGGAACACCATGGCAATTCCGCGCTTGGCAGGCGGCACGTTGTTGACCACGTCCCCGGCGATGTTCACTTCGCCCGCAGTTGCATCCTCAAGCCCGGCAATGACGCGCAGCAGGGTCGATTTTCCGCACCCCGAGGGACCGACAAAGACGACAAATTCACCCTCCTCCACCGAAAGGTCGATATCCTTCAGCACCTCGACAGGGCCAAAGCTCTTGCAGACATTCTTGAGTGTCAGGGCGGTCATACTGTGTTCCCCAGGTCTATAGGTTTTCCGGTGCGGATGCTTTCATCAGCGGCCAGGCAGATCGCCAGCGATGCAACAGCATCCTGCATATGGCGGCTCAGGTCGGTGTCCTCTGCTATGGCGCGCAGGATATAGGCCTGCTCCGCCGCGCACAGGTCGTCATGGCCGGGCTCCCCCGGAAGGTCGATCAACTGGTCGCCTTCCGCGCGGTGCACAAGCAACCCGCCGACTTTGGTATGGCCATCGACATCGTCAGAGCTGCCCTTGTTGCCATCGGTGATCGACACAGCACCATTGGGGCTGACAATGTCCTTCACGAAAAATGCGGTTTCCGACATCATCGGGCCCCAACCGGCCTCATACCAGCCGCAGGATCCGTCATCGAACACAACCTGGAACTGACCGTAATTATACATGTCAGGCGGGATTTCATCGCTAAGCCGCAGTCCCATTCCATTGACCCGAACCGGGGCCGCATCGGTGATCTGGCACATCACATCGACATAATGCACACCACAATCAACGATAGGTGAGGTGGTTTCCATCAATGCCTTGTGGGTCTCCCATGTCTCGCCATCCGATTGCTGGTTGAGGTTCAGGCGAAACACGTAAGGGCCGCCCAGCGCGCGCGCCTCGGCAATCAGCCGCTGCCAGCTTGGGTGATGGCGCAGGATATACCCGACGACGAGCTTGCGGTTCAGTCGCTTTGCGGTATCCACTACACGCTTTGCATCCGCAACGGACATCGCCAGTGGTTTTTCGACAAACACATGGGCGCCTGCCTCCATCGCGGCGATGGCGTAGTCGACATGTGTGTCGGTGTAGGTTGCTATCACCGCAAGGTCAGGTTTGGTTTCAGCAAGGGCCGTGTGGAAATCGGTGAAATGCGGGTAGGATTCCAATCCGTTTTCAAAAGAAGGCTTGCTGCGTGACACGAGGCCCACAACCTTCGCATCCGGGTGGTTGTGGTGGGCCAGCGCGTGGCTTTTCCCCATGTTGCCGAGGCCTGCGATCAAAACGCGCGTCATTTCACCGCTCCTGATGTGATTCCGCGGATCAACTGACGCGAGAAGATGACATAAAGCACAAGCACCGGCAGGATCGCCATCGACAGCGCCGACAGCACCGCGTTCCAGTCAGTCACGAACTGGCCGATAAAGACCTGGCTGCCCAGGGTCAG
>CAYTUW010000098.1:7741-10721 GCA_964441435.1 uncultured Rhodobacterales bacterium | reverse complement strand
CGAAAACAAAACACCCGGCGGCCCCCTCTGGCCCCCCGCCCCTGGCGACGCGCGTCTGCGCGGCGCAACCCATCAACGCTGCGCCAGTGCCTCATCCAGAACATCGCGCACAACATCCAGATCCGCATCGGAAGAAACAAAGGCCTTCCCGATGTCCCGCGCCAGAATGAAATTGATACGGCCATCGACCACCTTCTTGTCCTGCCCCATCAGCGTCAACAGTTGATCTGCATCCGGCAACTCGCCGGGAATATCAGCCAGATCGCATTTCATGCCCATACTTTTCAGATGCGCCCTTACCCGGCTTGGGGATTCCTGGCTGCACAGCCCCATCCGTGCGGACACTTCGAAGGCCAGCACGCAGCCGATCGCCACCCCTTCCCCATGAAGGAGCCGGTCAGAATAGCCGGTTGCCGCTTCAAGCGCGTGACAGAAAGTATGGCCAAGATTGAGCAAGGCGCGCTCCCCCTGCTCGGTCTCATCCCGGGCAACGATATCCGCCTTCATCTGGCAGGAGCGGCGCACCGCCTCAACCCGCAGCGCCTTGTCCCCCCGGACAAGCGCGTGACCATTCGCCTCCAGCCACTCAAAATAGGCAGCATCGCCCAGAAGCCCGTATTTGACGACTTCCCCATACCCGGCCAGGAATTCGCGCGGGCAGAGCGTGTCCAACACATCAATATCCGCCAGCACAAGTGACGGCTGATGAAACGCCCCGATCAGGTTCTTGCCCTGCGGTGCATTGATTCCGGTTTTGCCCCCGACCGAGCTGTCGACCTGCGCAAGCAGGCTTGTCGGAATCTGCACGAAACGCACGCCCCGCCGCAGGACCGCCGCAGCAAACCCGGCCAGATCACCGATCACCCCGCCACCAAAGGCAATCACAACATCGCCGCGTTCCACTCTTTCGGACAGCAGCCATTCCACCGCGCGGCTGAATTCGGGCCAGGCTTTTGTCGTCTCCCCCGCAGGCAGCGCCAGCGATGTCATTTCAACGCCGCCTGCGGCAAGCCCGGCGCGCAGGTTTTCAAGGTGGTGGGTGGCAACGGTTTCATCGGTCAATACCGCAACCCGTTTGCGCGACAGCAGCGGCGCTATCTTCGCCCCGGCCTTTGGGATCAGCCCGCAACCGACCTCAATGCGATAGGACCGCGCCCCTAGCGCCACCTCAACGATTTCAGTCATGCCACTGCCTCCAGAACATCGGGCCGCGAATGAAGCGCGTCTATCACCCGCTCTGCCATCTCTTCGATCGAATAGGTTTCATCCGCATCGACTGTCAGATCGGCCCGCGCATATAGCGGCACCCGTTCATCATATAGCCGCGCCAGCGTTGCGCGGGGGTTATCGGTGCGCAGCAACGGGCGGGTATCCTTGTGCCGCACCCGGGCCCAAAGCAGATCAAGATCAGCCCGCAGCCAGACCGACACACCCTTCGCCCGGATGAGCCTACGGTTGCGCTGGGTCAGAAACGCCCCGCCGCCGGTGGACAGGATACCGATTTCTTCCTCCAACAGGCGATCAATCACCTGGGTTTCCCGGTCCCGAAAAAACTCTTCACCATCGCGCGCGAATATTTCAGCGATCTCCATATTCGCCGCTTTGACGATCTCTTCGTCCGAATCCAGAAACGGCACATTCAACATAGCCGACACGGCACGACCGATAGCAGTCTTCCCCGCCCCCATCATGCCAACCATCACGACAGTCTTTTTTAACACCAACGTCACGCTGGCCAATCCCCGCTTATTCGCAAATTTTGCAATGAATGGCGTGAAATACCCGAAAAGGCTATATATATATCTTACAGATCGCCGGAAAGGCGACAAAATGGGGCCAGGGCAGAGGATAAACATATGAAACGCCTGCTGAAGTTATTCGTCTTTCTTGTTTTGCTCGCGTTTCTGGGGCTTGTCGGTTATGCCTATCTCGGCAATATGTCGCCCAACCCATTGGAAATTGATGAAACAATCAAACTGGAAGTCAACTAGAACCGCGCTTGTGTCCGGCGCAGTGCTGGCTGCCATGTCTTCTGTTCTTGGCGCGCAGGATCGCCCGATTTCCGCAATAGACTGGCTTTCGGAAACCATCGCCCAACCGATCACCGTGCCGCACAATCAGGCACCGGTTGCAAGCAGCGCCGCAACACAGCCTGTCAGTGTCTCGGCTCTGGATGCGCCAACGACCGATGGTGTCGGACTTCTGCCCTCCGCAATCACCGGGTTGCCCGATAACCTGTGGGGCAACAGTGACCCTGCCCGCATTGTCGAAGCGATCATCGCAAGCCCCACAATGACCCTGCCTGCGCTGATCACCCTGCGCCACCACTTGCTGCTGGCAGAAACGACCCCACCACCGGGGGCGAACGGCGAAATCCTTATCGCACGCATTGACAAACTTTTGGAAATTGGCGCGCTGGAAGACGCAAATGCCCTGCTGGAACGCGCTGGGCCGGAAACCTCTGCCGTTCTTTTTCGGCAGTGGTTTGACACCTCCCTTTTGATTGGCGTCGAAGATCGCGCCTGTAATCTGCTGCGCAGGAACGGCGCGATCTCCCCTTCTTATGCGGCGCGGGTTTTCTGCCTGGCCCGAAATGGCGATTGGTCCGCTGCGGCAATGACCCTTAACGTCGCGCTGTCACTCGAACTGATCGACAGCGATGATTATGATCTTATTTCCCGCTTTCTCGACCCGGACCTTTACGAAGGCACGCCGCCGCCGCGCCCTCCGGAACAGCCAACACCCCTGGAATTCCGTATGTTCGAGGCCATCGGTGACCCGGTGCCGACACGCAACCTGCCGCGGGCTTTTGCCTTTGCAGATCTGCGCACGGTTTCCGGCTGGAAACCACGCATCGAAGCGGCAGAACGGTTGGCCAGGTCCGGTGCCATCCACCCCAATCAACTGCTCGGCATTTATTCCGAACGCCTGCCGGCAGCATCCGGCGGTGTCTGGGAGCGGGTGAAATTGATCCAGCGGC
>CAYTUW010000098.1:0-7731 GCA_964441435.1 uncultured Rhodobacterales bacterium | reverse complement strand
AATCAGCCATCAGCGCTGATAGCGTTTCTGCTGTCGCCCGTCTGTTGCCAGAGCTTTCGCAGCAGTTTCATGGCACCGGGCTGGAACCCGCCATCGCCACATTGTTTGCAGAAAAACTGGCAACGCTGTTGTTTGCCACCGATCATGCATCAGAAGTGTTTCGTCTGAGCCTGCTTTCACCGGATTACGAAACCTATGCAAACACCTATGAGCCGAAAACACCTCAGGATCGCTTTCTGATTGCCCTGGCCCGCGGAGATGCGCGCCAGATGCACCCTGAAACAAACCTGCAACGCGCCATAAAAGACGGGTTCGACAACGCGGCGCCGGATGCCACTGCAGCACAGATGCTGAAGGACAACCGCCTGGGCGAAGTAATATTCCTGGCTATTACCAAGCTGCATGACGGGGCACGCGGTGACCTGACACAAACCAGCGAAGGGTTGCGCCTGTTGCGGCAGGTCGGATTAGAAGGCCCGGCCCGCCAGGCAGCCTTGCAAATGCTTGTCCTCAGGCAATGAAACAGGACATATCAACCTTTCTCGACGCACAGGCGGCGGAATTGGGCGCCAGTGAAAATACGCTTTTGGCATATGGCCGCGACCTTTTGGATTTCGCTTCCTGGCTGGATAAACATCAGCAATTCCACCGCGATGTCGGGGAACGTCAGATCAGGGATTATCTGATCCACTGCAGCGATGCGGGGCTTGCAGCATCTACCCGGGCACGACGGCTTTCTTCTATCAAGCAGTTTTACAGATTTTCCTATGAAGAAGGCTGGCGCAACGATAACCCGGCAGCGCAAATCCGTGGCCCCGGCAAGCGCAAACAGCTGCCCAAAACGCTGTCCGAAACCGATGTCGACGCCCTGCTGAATGCCGCCCGCCGCCACGGCAAATCAACCGCCGAAAAAAAACGCAACAGCTGCCTGATGGAAGTGCTCTACGCAACCGGGATGCGGGTCAGTGAACTTGTCACCCTGCCGGTCAGCGCCGCACGCGGTGATCCCCGAATGCTGCTAATCAGCGGCAAGGGTGGAAAGGAACGCATGGTTCCGCTGACCGACAGCGCGCGAAAGGCGTTGTCCGATTGGCTGCGGGTACACGACGAAACCGAAGAGCAGGCAAGGAATGAGGGACACAACGAATCGCCGTTCCTGTTTCCCGGCCAGGGCAAGGCCGGGCATATGACGCGCCAGGCGTTCCACAGGCTGATCAAGGAATTCGCCCAGAAAGCAAGGCTTGACCCAACGCGCGTCACGCCGCATGTGCTGCGGCATGCCTTTGCCACCCACCTGCTGTCCAACGGGGCCGACCTCAGGTCAATTCAGACCCTGCTGGGCCATTCCAGCGTTACGACAACGGAAATATACACCCATGTACTCGAAGAACGGTTGCGCCGGATTGTCCTGACGCATCATCCTCTGGCAGATTAGGGTGAATTCGGTCATAACCCGTCCAACGGAAACATCTGAACGATAATGGAAAACACAGCAATAGACTGGGCATTCTGGACCACCTGCGGCGCGATCGCGGCGCTGATCCTGTTGTCGGCTTTCTTCTCAGGCTCTGAAACTGCGCTGACCGCGGCGTCACGCGGCAAACTGCGCGCCCAGGCCGACAAAGGGTCACGCGGCGCGGATCGGGCGCTCGCCGTCACAGAGGATAACGAGCGACTGATCGGCGCGGTTCTGCTGGGCAACAACCTGGTAAATATTCTGGCGGCATCGCTGGCGACGGCACTGTTTACCCGGTTGTTCGGCGAAAGCGGCATTGCCCTTGCTACGCTGGTCATGACGCTGCTGGTTCTGATCTTTGCCGAAGTCCTGCCAAAGACCTATGCCATCACCAACCCGGAAACCGCAGCTTCACGCGTGTCGCCAATCATATCGGTTGTCATCACTGTGCTGGCGCCGGTTGTAAACCTCGTGCGTTGGCTGGTGCGCGGCATTCTGCGGCTCTTTGGTGTGAACGCAGACCCCGACAGCCATATCCTTGCACTGCACGAAGAAATCGCCGGGGCCATAAGCCTCGGCCATTCCGAAGGCATGGTGGCCAAAGAGGACCGCGACCGGCTTCTTGGGGCATTGGACCTGCGTGACCGCACGGTAGAGGAAATCATGCTCCACCGATCCGGTATTGAGATGGTGAACGCCCAGGATGACCCGGAAACTATCCTCCAGCAATCGCTTGACAGCGCGCATACCCGTCTGCCGGTGTTCAGGGATGAACCGGAAAATATTGTCGGCGTGATGCACGCCAAAGACCTACTCCGCGCGATGAACAAACTGCGGGTCGAGGCAAAGCGCCCCGACCGCGCGCTCGATGGTTTTAATCTTATGGAAGTGGTGCGGGAGCCCTATTTTATCCCTGAAACCACAACCCTGGATGATCAGATGCGCCAGTTTCTGCGCCGCCAGACCCACTTTGCGCTGGTGGTTGATGAATATGGCGCGCTGCAAGGCCTGATTACACTTGAGGACATCCTCGAAGAAATTGTCGGCGAAATCACTGATGAGTTTGACGAGGGCGAAAATCACCATTTCAAACGCACCGACAAGGGCGATTTCATTGTTGATGGCGCGACGACTATCCGGGATTTGAACCGGGCGGCGGATTGGTCATTGCCCGACGACGAGGCCAATACAGTGGCTGGGCTGGTTATCCATGAATCACAGATGATCCCCAGCCAGGGTCAGGTTTTTTCCTTCCATGGATTCCGCTTTGAAATCACCAGGCGTGAGGCCAACAGAATCACCGAGCTGAAAATCCGCCTGCTCTGAACGCACAGCGGCAACCCTGAGCTGCGCAGCGATCACTACCGCCCCTTGAACAGGGTGCCAAAGATGCCGCGGATAATGCGCCGTCCGGTGGTTCCCTTCAACTCCTTGATTACGGCGTCGCCAATCGCCTCCCCCCAGGTTTCGTCACGGCGGTTCCGACGTGATGTGGATCGGCCAACACGTTCGCCGGAATAGCGGCGACCGGTTCGATATTCCCGTTCTGCGGCGCTCCCTGTTTCTTCGGCCTGTTCCGCCTCTTCGGCTTCTTTTGCGGCCTGTTCGGTGCGCGCGCGCAGTATCTCATAGGCTGAATTCCGATCTGTCACCGTGTCATATTTCCCGGCGACCGGGCTGTTGGCGACAACTGTGTTTCGCTCCTCCGGTGTGATCGGGCCAAGCTGCGATGAAGGTGGGCGGATCAGCGTGCGCTCTGCCACCCCAGGCACCCCTTTGCGTTCCAGAAAAGAAGTCACTGCCTCACCAACACCGACATCCCGAATCGTATCCGCGGTATCAAACGCCGGGTTGTCACGATAGGTATCGGCGGCCTGTCTCAGCGCCTTGCGGTCACGTGCCGTGAAAGCCCGCAAACCATGCTGCACCCGATTGCCAAGCTGGCCCAGAATGTCTTCGGGCACATCGGCAGGGTTCTGGGTCACGAAGAACACGCCCACCCCCTTGGACCGGATCAGCCGCGCCACCTGTTCGACCTTATCGACAAGCGCCTTTGGCGCACCGTCAAACAGCAAATGCGCCTCATCAAAGAAGAACACCAACTTTGGTTTGTCGGGGTCCCCCACCTCTGGCAGTTCTTCGAACAGTTCCGAAAGAAGCCAAAGCAAAAAGGTTGCATATAGGCGCGGTGAGGTCATCAGTTGATCGGAGGCCAGCACATTTATGCGGCCACGCCCATCCGCATCAACGGCGATGATGTCGCGCAGTTCCAGCGCGGGCTCGCCGAATATCTTTGCCCCACCCTGATTTTCCAATACCAGAAGGCGTCGCTGAATTGCACCGACCGAGGCCACCGAAAGATTGCCATAGCGCAGGCTAAGATCAGCGCGGTTTTCGCCGACCCAGACCAGCAGCGATTGCAGGTCTTTCAGGTCCAGCAGCGGCAGCCCCTGTTCGTCCGCGACGCGGAACGCGATATTCAACACACCTTCCTGCGCTTCGGATAGCTCCATCAGGCGCGACAGCAAAAGCGGCCCCATTTCTGCAACCGTCGTACGGATCGGGTGCCCCTGTTTGCCCAGCAAATCCCAAAACACCGCGGGAAAGGCCTCATATCGGTAATCGACGAATCCGATGGTTTCCGATCTTGAAATAAATGCCTCATGTAGCTTGAATTGATCGCTCCCCGCTTTGGCCAGGCCGGACAGATCTCCTTTTACATCTGCGAGGAATACCGGAACACCGCGCGCCGAAAAACTTTCAGCCATAATCTGCAAGGTGACGGTTTTGCCGGTCCCCGTCGCTCCGGCGATCAGCCCGTGGCGGTTTGCATATTCAAGAAGAATGGACTGCGGTTCTTTGTAATCAAGGCCGCCACCGCCAATAAAGATGCTGTTTTCCAAATGTCGATTCCCTGCTGACATCACTGCGTACGCGCTAAAAATACATTCTTAACCCATCTATGCCAGCCTACATATGTTCGGCGGCCTTGTTGTTGGCTGAACAACTTCCTCCCTGTAGACTGGCCGCACCTCTGGTGCGGCCTTTTTTTGTGACACAGCGCCATTTCACTGTTGACCGTACCACCTGATCGTCCTAGCCTCCCGCCCAATGACTAAGTCGGCCAGTCCGACAGGGAGAGAAATGAAAAAAGGGCCCATTGCGCGGCCCTTTTTTTTCATTTGGCGGGCGGCAATCCGCCTGATCGGCACATCGGGAATCTAATTGATACCTGACACCCCAAAACAGACGTGATACACGGCAGCAAAATGACGGAATGGAAAAATTCATGACCAGTAGACAACATATGTTCGCGGCACTTTTTGCCACAGTATTGCTGGCCCCCGTGCTGCCAGCCACCGCACAGGATACACCCGAAACAACGGAACCCACAGAAGAAACCACTGAATCTGGTGCTGAAATCGGCCTGGATATGGGCACCGACACGGAAGCAGAAAACCAGCTTGGCCAACTCTATCTCAAGGAGACACATGGCGACTGGGAAATTCGCTGCGTACGCACCGAAACGCCGGAGCAGGACCCCTGCCAGATGAACCAGACCCTGACGGATTCAGAAGGCAACGCGGTTTCCGAAATCAGCCTGTTCCCGCTCCCTGAGGCGCAGGCCCCCGCCGTTGCCGGGGCGACGGTCGCCGTCCCGCTGATGACATTGCTGACCGAAGATGTGCGTATCGCCGTCGATGGTGGCAGTGAACGGCGTTACAAATTTACCTGGTGCGACGCTCAGGGCTGCTATGCCCGTATCGGGTTCCGGGCCGAGGAGGTAAGTGCATTCCGCGCCGGCGCTGGCGCCACGGTGACCATTGTGCCGGTGGCCGCGCCGGATCAGCAGGTTGCGCTTCCTTTGTCGCTGACGGGTTTTACTGCGGCTTTTGACAGCCTGACCTCGGAATAAACCGCACCGTAAAGAACCACATCCGGGCGGCCCCTCAACAAAGGTGCCGCCCGTTCTGTGTTAAGCCGCCCGCCGCAGCGCAAGCACCGCATTCAGCCCGCCAAAGGCAAAGGCGTTGCTTAATACTCTGCTTCCCGCGCCGTATTTGGCACCACATCAAGCGCACATTCCGGGTCAGGTTCCTGATAACCGATGGTGGGCGCAATCACGCCGTCGCGCAGCGCCATGATGCAGGCCAGAAGTTCCACAGCCCCGGTGCCGCCGATCAGATGGCCATGCATGGATTTCGTCGAAGAGATCATCAACTTATCCGCATGCGCACCAAAGACATCAGCGACCGCCGCGCATTCGGTCTTGTCATTGGCGGCAGTCCCGGTCCCATGGGCGTTGATATAGCCAACGGCGTCGGCGTTGATCTTCCCGTCCCGCAATGCACCCGAAATAGCCCGGGCAGCCCCATGGCGCGATGGCATCACAATATCGGCGGCATCCGATGTCATGGCAAAGCCTACCACCTCTGCCAGAATCTCTGCGCCGCGTTTTTTGGCATGTTCGTATTCCTCAAATACGAAAATGCCCGCACCTTCGCCCTGAACCATGCCATTGCGCGTTGCCGAAAACGGCCGGCAGGCATCTTTTGACATGACCCGTAATCCTTCCCATGCCTTCACTCCGCCAAAGCACAGCATGGATTCCGACCCGCCGGTGATCATCACATCAGACGCCCCGGAGCGGATCATCTGAAACGCCTGCCCCATGGCGTGATTGGACGATGCACAGGCCGTTGCCACCGTAAAGGAAGGCCCCTTGACGTTATAAACCATGCTGACGTGGCTGGTCGCTGCGTTGTTCATCAGCTTTGGCACCACAAAGGGATGCACCCGATTTTTGCCGTCCTCATAGACGGTGCGATAGTTTTCATCCTGCGTTGTCATACCGCCACCGGCGGTTCCCAGAATGACACCACTGCGATGACTGAGCTCGCCGGAAAACAGAAGCCCCGATTGTCGGATTGCCTCTGCTGCGGCGACCAGAGTGAACTGGGTGTAACGGTCGTAAAGAGCAATCTGTTGACGGTTGAAATGCGCCTCAGGGTCAAAGCCATTGACCTGTCCACCAATCCGTATGGACAGCCGTTCGACATCCTGAAACACCAGCTCCCCAATGCCGCAGACACCTTCGCGCATCGCGGATAATGTTTCGGCAACATTCGATCCAAGGGCGTTTATCGTCCCTTGACCTGTGATGACAACACGGCGCACGCTGGTCAGCCTGCCTGTTCGTTTACAAGGGTTTTGATGGTCCCGATGATCGAGGCAACGGAAGAGATATCAAAGTCGCTTTCAGTCGGATCATTGGCGTTGAACGGCACCTGAATATCGAAGGTTTCCTCGATCGCAAAAATGCATTCAACCAGACCAAGGCTGTCAATGCCAAGGCTTTCCAGCGTTGAATCAGGATTCACATCAGAAACATCCAGAACCGCTTGTTCCGCGATGATTTCAATGACTTTTGCCGCAACATCCGTGGCCATTCAGCGCGCCTTTCCCTGATTCATTTTCGATCTAGTCATTATCCTTGAGTTTTGAAACATCTTTTTGAAGGGTGCGAACATCGCGGGCCAGGCGCGGCAGGCGGCGGCTCGCCTTATATATTTCGATATGTGTTTCCATTTTTACCCCCGGATAGCCCAGCATGGCGGACCCGGCAGGAACGCTCGACAAAAGTTTTGTCCCGGCACCAATCACAGCATCATCCCCGATGAAGGCATTGTCCGTCAGCCCCGATTGCCCGCCCATCACTACTCTGTCGCCAACCTTTGATGACCCCGCAACGGCCACAAACCCGCACAAAAGGCAATCTTGCCCAACCGTCACATTATGTCCTACGTGGACATGGTTATCGACCTTGGTGCCCGATCCGATCCGCGTCGCGCGGATGGTCCCCTGATCAATGGTCGCACAGGCACCGACCTCCACATTGTCGCCGATCTCCACACCGCCAAGCGAATGGATGCGCACCCAGGCCTGCGCGCGTTTTTCCTCTGCGGTGCCAAGGTTTTCGCGCACCTGCTCCATCGTGGATTTATCCGGTGTCACGAAAGAGAACCCATCCGACCCGATCACCCCGTTGTGGTGCAGGGTAAAGTTATCCCCGATCCGCGCACCACGATGGATTCTCGCCCCGGCAAACAGGCGCGCGCCTGTGCCGATCACGACGTTTGGCCCTATGCTGACATGACTGTCAATAATCGCATTGGCGCCGATCCGCGTCCCTTCCCCGACAACCACAAACGGTCCGATCATGGCGCCCTCGCCAACCTTAGCCGTTGCATCAATAACCGCCGTCGGGTGGATGC
>CAYTUW010000097.1:0-10770 GCA_964441435.1 uncultured Rhodobacterales bacterium | reverse complement strand
CCGCTTTACCCCACCACCTTTGCGGGCGGTTTCACGACGGCTGTCGAGCTCTTTGAGGATGTCTTTCATTTGGCTTCCTTGCTTGAATGACGCAGACATTCTAACGGCTTCGGGGCATGACAGGAAGGCCAACATGGCAAATTTGCAAATTATTTGCAGATGTTTGTCTGTGATTTGAAAATTTGCAAACCATCTGCGAGTGCTCTGTGCATACATGCAGATTTACTTTCCGCCATGAAAGGCGTAGCTGATTGACCATGTCAACAAAATCGGCCGTGCGCTTCTTGGACCGCACCACGCCCCCGCATATTGTCACGCTTGTTTTCATGGCCGGGATCTCCGCCCTGGCGATGAACGTGTTTCTGCCGTCGCTCCCCGGCATGGCAGAATATTTCGCCGCTGATTATCGGCTGGTGCAGCTTTCAGTTGCGCTTTACCTGGCGGTCAATGCGGTCTTGCAGCTGATCATCGGGCCGCTGTCGGACCGGTTTGGGCGCAGACCGGTCGTCCTGTGGGGGTGTATCGGGTTCATGGCAGCCACCCTTGGCTGCATCTTTTCGCCAACGATCGAAGTGTTCCTGTTCTTCCGCATGACACAGGCGGTAATCGTCGCCGGGATGGTGCTGAGCCGCGCCATTGTGCGGGATATGGTACCGGGGGAACAGGCGGCCTCCATGATCGGTTACGTCACCATGGGGATTGCCGTCCTGCCGATGCTTGCGCCGGCGATTGGCGGCACGCTGGATGAGATCTGGGGCTGGCGCGGCAGCTTCTGGTTTCTGTTCACGGCTGGACTTGCGGTGTTCTGGCTCTGCTACGCGGACCTTGGTGAAACCAACACCACGCGCAGCGCCTCCATGACTGCACAGCTCCGCGACTATCCGGAGCTTCTGACCTCACCGCGCTTCTGGGGATATTCCTTCTGCGCGGCCCTCAGCGCGGGGGCATTTTTTGCCTATCTGGGCGGCGCTCCCTTCGTTGGAGCCACGTTGTTTGAAATGAACCCACAGCGGCTTGGCTTCTTCTTTGGCGCGCCTGCGGTGGGTTATATGCTTGGTAATTTCATATCCGGAAGATATTCCCAGCGTATGGGGATGAACCGGATGATCAACGCCGGATCGCTTGTCGTTGCCTGGGGCATGCTGGCGTCATTGTTGTTGTTTTATGCCGGGATCGGCAATGAATATACCTTCTTTGGATTCATGTGTTTTGTCGGCCTTGGCAACGGCATGGTGATCCCGAATGCAACGGCGGGCGCGCTGTCGGTCCGGCCCCATCTTGCCGGGACAGCATCAGGCCTTTCCGGCGCTATCATGCTGGCGGGCGGCGCATCGCTCTCCGCACTCGCAGGCATGTTGCTGACCAACGAGACCGGGCCATTTCCGCTGCTCTGGCTGATGCTGTTTAGCGCCTCGCTTGGCATCGTGGTCATCCGTCTTATTGTGCGGCGCGAACGGCGGCTTGCGCCGCTTTGAGCAAAAGCTTTGCCCCTGACTTTGCAAATGCGCTAGAAGAACTGGCAAAGCTGCAAAGGGGCGCCAATGGCCAATCAGAAACTCTATGCCGGGGCAAAGCTGCGCGAGATCCGCACCGGGTTGGAACTGACGCAGAAGGCCTTTGCCGAAAAGCTTGGCGTGTCACTGCCCTATCTGAACCAGATGGAAAACAACAAACGCCCGATCAGTGCAGGCGTAGTGCTGGCGCTCGCCCAGGAATTCGGATTTGACGTTGCCGAACTGTCAAGCGGGGACAGCGAACGCGTTGTCAGCGACATCCGCGAAGCATTGGCCGATCCGGCGCTGGCAAGCCTCGATGTGCCGCTTGCCGACCTTCGGCTTGCGGCCTCTAACGCGCCGGGATTTGCGCGCGCCTTCCTCGACCTTCACCGCGCCTATCGGCAGGGACAGGAACGGCTCGCCGCGCTGGATGAGGCCCTGGGCCGCGAAGACAGCCGCCCGACCCCAAGCCCATGGGAAGAGGTGCGGGATTTCTTTCACTATTGCGACAATTACATAGATGCCGTCGATCGCGCGGCAGAACATTTTGCTGAACCCGACGGCCAGCCCCGCAATACGGATACCGTTATCTCAGAAACGCTGCGCGGGCTCGGTATCCGCACGGAATTCTGCGAAGGGGAGGTTCTGCGCGCCTATGACCCGGAAACACGCATTCTGCAACTGTCGCGCCACGCCGGGCCGGAAACACGCCGTTTTCAGATGCTGCATCAGATCGCCCTCATCGCACAGGATGAATTGCTTGAGGCAACGCTGGATTTTGCACGTTTCCAGACGGACACCGCACGCGCCATTGCCAAGATCGGGCTTGCCAACTACTTCGCCGGGGCGGCGCTCATGCCCTATGGGGCTTTCCTTGCGGCCGCAAAAGACACCCGCCACGATCTGGAACGGCTGGCCGATTTGTTCGGCGCGTCGGTGGAACAGGTGGCGCACCGTCTGTCCACGCTCCAGCGCACCGGCGCCAAGGGTGTGCCGTTTTTCTTTGTGCGGGTGGATCAGGCCGGCACGATCACCAAGCGCCATTCGGCAACACGGCTTCAGTTTGCCCGCTTTGGCGGTGCCTGCCCACTGTGGAATGTACATGCGGCCTTTGAAACACCTGGCCGGTTCCTGCGCCAGCTTGCTGAAACTCCCGACGGGGTGCGTTATTTCTGTCTGGCGCGGGATGTGTCAAAATCCGGCGGGGCGTTCACCTCACCCGTACGCCGGTTTGCCATCGGGCTTGGCTGCGAGGTGAAGCACGCCGATCAACTGGTCTATGCCGACGACATGGACGCCGGCAGCGGTCCGTTTGAACCCATTGGTATATCCTGCCGCATCTGCGAACGGGAAAACTGTCACCAAAGGTCGGTGCCACCGCTTGAACGGCAACTCGACATATCGCCGGAACGCAGGGGAATCCTGCCATACCGGGTTACCCGGACTTAAGTTTGCGCTTGTAATTCGCAGACCAACCGCCAAAATCACCGTTCCGGCCAGCGACCAAGCAAAGGACATGCCTGATGGAAATGAACGACACCCGCGTGATCCGCGCCCCGAAAGAGGTGGTCTGGGAACATCTGAATTCCGCCGAAACCCTAGCCGCCGCCATCCCCGGCTGTGAGGAGCTGACAGGATCGCCCGAAGAAGGGTTCGCCGCCACCGTCAAGGCCAAGGTCGGCCCGGTACGCGCCACCTTCAAGGGCGAGGTCACGCTATCGGACATCAACCCGCCCGAAAGTTACACGATCAGCGGCGAAGGCAAAGGGGGCGTTGCCGGTTTCGCCAAGGGCGGTGCCACGGTGCATCTGGCGGATCACGCCGAAGGGACCGAACTGTCCTACGCGGTTGAGGCAAAAGTCGGTGGCAAGCTGGCGCAGCTTGGCTCCCGCATTGTGGACGGGTTTGCGCGCAAAATGGCGGATGAATTCTTTGCCAATTTCCAGGAAGTGATCGAAGGACCGCGTGAGTCGTCAGAAGATGCAGATGGACAGGCCCCGGCTGACGAAAGTGCAAAGCCGGGGCTGATGAAGCGCATGTTCGGCGGTGGTCAGGACGCCTGAAGCGCGCGCCAGATCTCATCCTTCAGGGTCAGGCGTTTCTTGCGCATCGCGGCCTCATTGAAATCATCCGTTGGTGTGACGTTGGTTTCCGCCCGGTGAATGGCCCGGTTGATGTTGTGGTATTCGTCAACCAGCCGGGCAAAATGGCTATTGATGTCCTTCAGATTGTGAATCGCTTCAACATGGCCGGGGAATTCTTCGGCCAGTTCGTGCGGTGTATGACCCATGTCAGGCTCCTTCTGCTGAGTTTCGCCTGATCTTAATGCCTGGGTACGGCGACGCCTTGACCGGGATCAAACCCCTATTGCGGCAGGCAGAAAGAGGTGGCATTCCAGCGGTCCGCGCCAAGCCCGCCGCTTGACGAGATCGAACTTGTCACAAAACCACCCGCGCCCGTGACATAGGTGACGGAAAAATGGCTGCCACCCCAGTCCTTGACGAGCACCGTCTGATCGCCAAAGTCACTGGCGTAGCTGTGCCGTTCTACAATCTGGGCGCGGCCATCGGTAAAGGCGCTGCCGACGGTGTTCTTGACGAAGTCAATGTCATAGCTGCCGCTGACATCGCGCACCTCCGGCGGTGCGGGCGGGCGCAGGATCATCTGATACTCCAGGGTGCAGGTCCAGCGATCAGCAATTTCCCACATGGCCTGAGCACTGGCCGAAGGTGCCAGGCAGAGCGTGAACAGGGCGGCGGGTATGAAATGTTTCATGGCAATCTCCTTGATGGCGCAATCCTAGCACTATCGCTGCGCGGTTTGCCAATCCGGATGTATCCAGGGCGGATCATTCGCAGGCGGCAAGGGTGCCTTGCCCAGGATGTGATCGGCGGCCTTTTCGCCAACCATGATCGACGGCGCGTTGAGGTTGCCATTGGTGATCTGCGGGAAGATGGAACTGTCTGCCAGACGCAGCCCGTCAACGCCGATCACGCGTGCCTCCGGGTCGACAACAGCCCCCGGATCATCCACGCGTCCCATCCGGCAGGTGCCACAGGGATGATAGGCGCTTTCCACCTCCGCCCGGATGAAATCGTCAAGCTCCGCATCGGATCGCACCGCAGCACCAGGCTGAATTTCATGCTTGACGAATGGAGCAAAGGCCGGTTGCGCGAATATTTCCCGCGTCAGCCGGATACAGGTGCGGAAATCCTCCCAATCCTCGGGCTGCGACATGTAGTTGAACAGAATTTTCGGCGCCTCCCTCGGGTCACGGCTGCCAAGCGTCACCGCGCCACGCGATTTCGACCGCATCGGGCCGACATGGGCCTGAAACCCGTGCCCCTCTGCTGCCGCCTGCCCGTCATAGCGCACCGCCATCGGCAGGAAGTGATACTGGATGTCGGGATATTCCACCCCGGCACGCGACCGGATGAAGGCCGCGCTTTCGAACTGATTGGACGCGCCGAGCCCGGTTTTGGTGAACAGCCACTGCGCCCCGATCACGGCTTTGGACAGGAGGTTCCAGTGCTTATATAGCGTGATCGGCTGGGTTGAGGCCATCTGGAGGTATAGCTCCAGGTGATCCTGCAGGTTCTGTCCAACGCCGGGTCGGTCGGCCACCACATCAATCCCCTGCGCCACAAGATGCGCTGCCGGGCCGATACCAGACAACATCAGGAGCTTGGGCGAGTTGATGGAACTTGCGGCGATGATCACCTCACGCCGGGCGCGGATGACCTCGGTCTTGCCACCGCGCAGGATTTCCACGCCCGTCGCGCGCGCTGCCTCAATGACCACACGTGCCGCAAACCCGCGGATCAATTCGCAGTTTTTGCGCCGAAGAGCGGGCCGCAGATAGGCGTTGGCTGCCGACCAGCGCCGCCCGCGCCAGACGGTCTGCTCCATCGGGCCGAACCCTTCCTGTTTCTGCCCGTTGTAGTCTTCCGTCACCTCGTAACCGGCCTGCTGCCCTGCCTCGACAAAGGCCTTGAACAGCGGGTTCCTCCGCGGCCCGCGCGTCACATGCAGAGGCCCGTTATTGCCGCGCCACGTTGCATCGCCCCCATGGCCGCCATCGTGCCAGTTTTCCATCCGTTTGAAATAGGGCAGCACATCCGCATAGGCCCAGCCGTCCGCGCCCATTTCGGCCCAGGTGTCAAAATCGCGGGCGTGGCCGCGCACATAGACCATGCCGTTGATTGACGAAGACCCGCCAATCACCTTGCCGCGCGGGGTTGCAAGGCGGCGCCCGCCAAGGTGCGGCTCCGGTTCGGATTGGAAACCCCAGTCATAAAGCGGCATATTCATGGGATAGGAAAGCGCCGCAGGCATCTGGATGAACGGGCCGACATCGCTGCCCCCGTGTTCGATAACCAATACAGAAGCGCCGGATTCGGCGAGCCTGTAGGCCATGGCACATCCCGCGGACCCTGCGCCGATGATGACGAAATCGGCTTCCATCAGGCTTCCTCCGCCCGGAGCATGTCATAGCTGACCATGACATGCGTCTGATACGCAGGGCGCAGGGTCAGACGGTCGTAATAGGCGCGGACATGTGGCAGATCGGTGCGCGGGATGTCGATGTCGAAATAGCGAAACAGCAGATGGCCGATCACGATGTCAGCAAGGCTTAGCGCAGCTCCGGTGACGTATGCGCGCCCGTTCAGCTGCTGTTCCAGAACAGTGAGAAGTGCCTCAAACCGCTGGATTGCTGCACGCAGGGCGGCCTCATCCCGATCCGCAGCAGCGGTGCGGACCCGTGACCAGAAGATCGGTTCGGTGAAGGCCCTGGACAGTTCAACCTTGGCCCATTCCGCCCACATATCGACCTGCGACCGGGCGGCAGGATCGACAGGCCAAAATGCACCGCCATCGCCGTAACGGCCCGCAAGGTAACGTAAAATTGCGCAGCTTTCCCAGATCACCAGGTCGCCGTCACGCAGCACCGGCACCAGCCCATGCGGATTCAACGCCCGGTATTCCGGCGTATCGAGCCCGCCATGAATATGGCCGTAGTCGAGCCGCTCGAAAGCCAGACCAAGCTCTCCAATACCCCACATCACCGCCTGCACATTCGACGATGTCGCGCGTCCATAAACCGTCAGCATGGCGGCGCGCCCCGCTCATCAATCTTTACGGATTTCTTCGCTATGCCCGTGATGAAAGCCCGCAAGGGATTGAAGAACGCCACCGTCAAAACGCCGCCTCCACATCACCCATGCCGACGAATACAGTCTTGACCTCGGAATAGTGGTTGATCGCCTCTTTCGAGTTTTCGCGCCCGACACCAGAGGCCTTCGAGCCGCCAAACGGGGCTTCGACAGGGGCGTCATTATAGGAATTGATGTAGCAGGTTCCGGCTTCAAACCCCGCAACGACGCGATGGGCGCGGGTCAGATCCTGCGTGAATACGCCCGCCGCAAGGCCAAATTCCGTGGCATTGGCGCGCGCCATGACCTCCGCCTCAGTGTCGAAATCCAGCACTGACATGACAGGGCCGAAAATCTCTTCCCGCGCGATGGTCATGTCGTCCGTCGCATCGGCAAAAACTGTGGGCTGCAGAAAGAACCCTGGCCGGTTGACCTGCGCGCCCCCGGTTACCAGCCGTGCCCCTTCCGCCAGGCCCTTCTCAATATAACCCTTGACGATGTTCATCTGCGCCTCAGACACCATCGGCCCGAAATTCACCGCCGGGTCCTGCGGATCACCATAGACAACGCCCGCCAATCGTTCCGTCATGCGGGCAAGGAACGCCTCCTTGATCCCCTTCTGCACAAAGACCCGCGTGCCGTTCGAACAAACCTGACCCGATGAATAGAAATTACCGTTGATTGCACCGGAGACCGCGTTTTCGAGGTTCGCATCATCAAAGATTACCAGCGGTGACTTGCCACCAAGCTCCATCGTCACATGTTTCATCCCTGCGGCCGCAGCAGCGTAAACCTTTCGCCCGGTCGGGACGGATCCGGTGAGCGAGACCTTGGCAACGCGCGCGTCTGTCACCAGCGCGCCGCCCACATCACCATAGCCCTGGATGACGTTAAAAACGCCCTTTGGCGCACCCGCTTTTACAAGGATTTCCGCCACCTGAAGCGCGCAGATCGGCGTGGTTTCGGATGGTTTGAACACCATCGTGTTACCGCAGGCAAGCGCAGGCGCCCCTTTCCAGCAGGCAATCTGGGTTGGATAGTTCCACGCGCCGATACCAACGCAGAGGCCCAGCGCCTGCCGCTGAGTGTAGACGAAATTGCCCCCCGGCAACTGGATATGCTCGCCGGTCAGGCTGCCCGCAAGCCCGCCGAAATATTCGAACGCATCGGCCCCGGATGTTGCATCGGCTACACTGGTTTCCTGATAGGGTTTTCCGGTGTCGTAGGTTTCCAGCACCGAAAGGTCGTGGTTGCGATCGCGCATGATGTCAGCGGTGCGGCGCAGGATGCGGCCCCGCGCGGTTCCCCCCATCGCTTCCCATTCGTCTTGCGCGGCCTTCGCGCTGGCAAGCGCCTGTTCGACGATCGCAGGCGTTGCGGAATGCACCGTGCCGACCTGTTCACCGGTTGCCGGGTAGATCAGCGGGATCTCTGTGCCGGAGGTATCTTCTACATAGTCACCATTGATGAAATGGCTGGCTTTCGGTTGGGCGGGATGGGTCATGTCATTGTCTTTCGGCGTGTGGCGGCAGCTATCCGCCGCGCGGGAAACATTTCTCTTCTTCGAGAGCGCCGGGGTTCATATGGTTGCACAAAGCTTCACAGGCGCCCCGGCGCGCGCAGCGGACTTGCGGCATAGGCATTCTGAAACCAGAAACAGCGTTCTGCGAGCACCTAAGGTTCGGCACCTTCAGCCAATCGGCAGGCCCGTCAGGAAACAGCGTGCCGTTTAGCTGATCCACCATGAAGATCAGGGTATTGGGCTGCATCAGGCGTGCCCTGCGGCGATCAGCCGGTCGGCATAGTCAAGCACCATGTCGGCAGCGGCGCCTTCATCCGGTTCCACCTCTTTCAAGGCCTGACGGATGTAATGGCCGTCAATCATTGCGGCGATCCCGATGGCGGCCTGTTCCGCCCCCAAATCAAGCAACGGCCTCAAGCCCGCCATGAGATTCGAATGCAGACGATGCTGATAGACCCGCAGCAAACGCCGTGCCTGATCCGAGGTCTGGGCCAGCACGTAGAAGTTCAGCCAGGCCGAAATCACTTCGGGGCGGAAATTTCCCGCTTCGAAACTGGCACGGATCACCGCCTCGATCCGGTCACGCGGGGTTTTCACCGTGATCAACGCGCCGCGCACCTGCGCCCCGTAAAGGCTGAGGATATGGCGCATCGCCGCCAGGAATATCTGTTCCTTGCCGCCGAAATAGTGATGCGCCAGAGCCGATGACATTCCGGCCCGCTTCGCGATCTGGCTTACGGTGACATCAAGCGACCCGGCACGCCCGATTTCTGTAATCGTCGCTTTCACCAGCGCGTCGCGCCTGATAGGCTCCATCCCGAGCTTTGGCATGTCAGACTCCAGGAAATGCTTGCTTTCCCAAGCTTCCGGGATTTTAATTGACTCGTCAATCAAGAAAAACAATCGACTGTAAACTGGGAGAAACCTGATGAAATTCAACGCTACCGCCTCGGCGCTCGCCCTGGCTGCCATGACGACATCGGCCTTTGCCGCCTGTGAGTCCGTCACTTTTTCCGATGTCGGCTGGACCGATATCACCGCAACCACCGCGGCAACCACTGTGGTGCTAAACGCGCTTGGGTATGAAACCGAGGTGAAGGTGCTGTCCGTGCCGGTGACCTATGTCGGCATGGCCGAAGGCGATGTTGATGTGTTCCTCGGCAACTGGATGCCGACAATGGAAGGCGATATTGCCCCCTATCGCGATAAGGGAACGGTGGACACGGTGCGCGCAAACCTTGAAGGTGCGAAATACACACTTGCCACAAATGCGGCGGGTGCAGCACTCGGCATTGCGGATTTTGCCGATATCGCGGCCCATGCGGATGCGCTTGACGGCAAAATCTACGGTATTGAGCCGGGCAATGACGGCAATCGTCTGATCCAGTCGATGATTGACGGCGATGCCTTTGGTCTGTCTGGTTTCGAGGTTGTCGAAAGCTCCGAACAGGGGATGCTGGCGCAGGCAGACCGCCTGTCCGGCAAGGATGAACCGATCATTTTCCTCGGCTGGGAACCGCATCCGATGAACGCCAATCTGGAGATGTCCTACCTGACCGGTGGCGATGACTTCTTTGGCCCGAACCTTGGCGGCGCAACAGTTTACACCAACACCCGTGCAGGCTTCGTTTCGGAATGCGAAAATGTCGGCAAGCTGTTGGAAAACCTCGAATTCTCCCTTGCAATGGAGAATGAGATCATGGGCGCAATCCTCAACGATGGTGAGGATCCGAATGATGCTGCAACCGCGTGGCTTGCCGCCAATGCCGATGTGCTCGGCCCCTGGCTTGACGGGGTGACCACGATGGATGGCGGTGACGCGATGGCCGCGGTGAAATCCGCACTTGGCATGTAAGCCAGAACACCCAAAAGGCCCCGGCAATGACCGGGGCCTTTTTCTATGTGGGGAGGACAAATGGACTGGCTGACGGACAATAAAATTCCGGTCGGGAAGATGTCGAAAGCCGTCTTTGACTGGATGCAGGAGGTCGGGGAACCGTTCTTCGAAGCCCTGTCCACCGTGATGGAGTGGCTGATTGACGGCATCCTCTGGGTGCTGCAGACGCCACATCCGCTGATCGTGGTGATCGGCATTGTCGCCATCACCTGGTTCCTGCAGAAAAGCTGGAAAATCTGCCTCTTCGTGGCGCTTGGCTTCCTCTACATCATCAACCAGGGCTATTGGGAAGAAACCACCGAAAGCCTGACGCTGGTCTTATCCGCCTGCGTGGTCTGCATGGGCATCGGCGTGCCGATTGGGATTGCCGCAGCGCATCGACCCCGGCTCTATTCCGCCATGCGCCCGATTCTCGATCTGATGCAGACCCTGCCAACCTTTGTCTATCTGATCCCGGCGATTGTGTTTTTCGGCCTCGGTATGGTGCCGGGCCTGATCGCAACCGTTATCTTTGTAGTCCCGGCGCCGATTCGACTGACCTATCTCGGCGTGCATTCGACGCCGAAACCCCTGCTCGAAGCGGCCGAAGCCTTTGGTGCGACACCACGGCAGACCTTGTGGAAAGTCGAGCTGCCCTACGCTCTGCCGCAGATCATGACGGGGTTGAACCAGACAATCATGCTGAGCTTGTCGATGGTTGTG
>CAYTUW010000096.1:8992-10821 GCA_964441435.1 uncultured Rhodobacterales bacterium | reverse complement strand
ACCAGGGGTTTTTCTTCATCCACCCGGTATTGCGCCAGGACGGGTGCGGCAAGGGCAGCACGCGGGGCCAATGGTCGCGCCACGCCCTGACCGTATCCGTGACAGTGCCTGCGTTTTCCAGGTGGTATTTCTGCGCATAGCCGCCAATCAGAAGTGTCAGTTCCGCGTTTGGCAGATGGGCCAGCACATCCGCGCGCCAGGTTGTGGCGCAGATCTTGGGTGGTGGCAGATCGGCCCCGTTGTCATTGTAGCCGGGAAAGCAAAAGGCCATGGGCACCACGGCGACACGGCAGCGGTCATAAAATTCGGCCTCCGTCACCCCCATCCAGTCGCGCAGGCGATCGCCGGAAGGATCGGTAAAAGGGCGGCCCGACTCATGAACCCGCATTCCCGGAGCCTGCCCCGCAATCAAAAGACGCGCCTGGGGTTGAAACCAGACCACCGGGCGCGGCTGATGCGCCGTATGTGTCGCCGCAAACCGATCCCTACATATCGTGCAATTTGCTAGCTTTTCAGTAAATTCCGCAAACCCATCCATAGTGCCCCATACCACGAAAACCGCATGCGAAAAATCGCACTTGCGTTATTTCTATATTTCTATAATATTAGAAATATGAAAACACACAGAGATGATTCCCTTTCCGTCGCTCAGGCGGCATCGACCTTTGCGGCACTCGGTTCTGAACAGCGGCTTGGCGTGCTGCGCGTCCTGGTGCGTGCCGGACCAGAGGGGCTTTCCATTGGTGAACTTGGCGCACGCAGCGGCGTCACGGGGTCCACCCTTACCCACCATATGAAGATCCTGACCCAGGCCGGGCTTGTAACCCAGCAGAAACAGGGGCGCTCCATCATCTGTGTTGGCGCTGCCTACAGCGACCTTGAGGCGCTGCTGAATTTCCTGATCTCCGATTGCTGTGCGGACAGCGATCACCCACATGAAGGGCACCCCCATGGCCGCTGATACTACGCATTCCCACAGTCACGACGTAATCCGCACCCGTTTTGGCCGTATCGACAAGGCCTGGATCGCCATTCTGCTGATCCCCCTTATGGTGCTTGTGTTTGATGCACCACAGGTCTGGCCGACAATCACTTTTGCGGCGGAGGCGATTGCGCATACCGGCATATTCATCACCTTCGCCGTGCTGGCGATTGGCTACCTCAAGGCCACCGGGGCCGAAGCGATCCTTGCCAAAGCCTTTATCGGGCGCGAGGCTCGGATGATCGTGCTTGCAGCCCTGCTGGGCGGGGTATCACCCTTCTGTTCCTGTGAGGTCATTCCCTTCATTGCCGCCCTTCTTGCAGCGGGTGCACCTCTGTCAGCGGTCATGGCTTTCTGGCTGGCTTCCCCGCTGATGGATCCGGCGATGTTTGCAATCACATCCGGCACGCTTGGCTTTGACTTTGCCCTGGCCAAGACCATTGCGGCGGTGTCCATCGGGCTGATGGGCGGCATCATTGTCATGCTCTCTGCCAAGAGTCCCGTCTTTGCCAATCCCTTGCGCAGCAGCACCGCCACTTCGGGTTGCGGCTGCGGCACAAACCCGTTTTCCGGCAAACCGGAATGGGCCTTCTGGACCGATGGCGAACGCCGCCGGATGTTCGGCAGGACCGTGCTTGAAAATGGCCTGTTTCTGCTGAAATGGCTGTTGCTCGCCTATCTGATTGAAGCGCTGATGCTGCATTATGTGCCCGCAGAGTGGATTGCCTCCTTCCTGGGTGGGGACGGGCTGACCCCAATCGTACTTGGCGCGCTGATCGGGGCACCGGCATACCTCAACGGCTATGCGGCGGTTCCACTGGTCGACGCATTGCTGACGCAGGGTATG
>CAYTUW010000096.1:2433-8982 GCA_964441435.1 uncultured Rhodobacterales bacterium | reverse complement strand
CGATGGTGCTGCGATGAGCTTTGTCATCGCGGGCGGTGTCAGCTGCATCCCGGCAGCCATCGCGGTCTGGGCGCTGGTCAAACCACGCGTCTTTGTCGCCTATCTGACCATCGCGACCACCGGAGCAATCCTGGCAGGTCTCGTCTGGAATATCGTTGCGTAAATCTGAGACAGAGCGTCGCGCCCAACTTGCGAGCCCCCCGCCGATAGGCTAAATCCGGCGAGAGCGAACAGGGGAGCAAGCATGTACCGGGTCTGGAATTTTGTCGTCAACTATTCGGTTCTGCTGATCTTAGGCGCGCTCGCCGCCCTTATCTGGGCGAATCTTGATCCACATTCCTATCACCACGTGGTGGAATATCCGCTCTGGTTCAATGATTTCGTCGGCACCGATGCAGCCAAATGGGTCAAGAAATACGGCGCTGAGTTCCATATCGAAGAAATCGGCGATGTCACCCGTGTGCTGACCGCGCATTACCTGGTGAACGATGTTCTGATGGCCTTTTTCTTTGCCATTGCAGCCAAAGAAGTCTGGGAGGCCGTGATCCTTAAAAACGGTTCGCTACGCGGGAAGAAAGCAGCAACCCCGCTCTTTGCAACCGCTGGCGGCATGTTCGGACCAATCGCTGTCTACCTTGGGCTTGCGCTCTGGCTTGGATCGGACACGTTTAACGCCGTAGCCAACGGCTGGGCCATCCCGACAGCGACGGATATTGCCTTTTCCTATCTTGTTGGTCGGCTTGTCTTTGGCGCAGGCCACCCTGCGGTGCGTTTCCTTCTGCTGCTGGCCATTGCGGATGACGCGGCTGGTTTGATCATTCTTGCGGTTTTCTACCCCTCTGGCGATTTGGCACCGGAATGGCTGCTCCTGTCACTTGGCGCTGCGATTGCAGTCTATGTATTCTTCAACGCCCTCCCCCGCCGACTGGATCGGGGCAATCAGTTGCGCCCCGTCTCCACCGCAATGCGGCAATACCTCGGCTTCTGGCCGTATCTGATCGCCGCCTGCCTCAGCTGGTATGGCTTTCAGCAGGCAGGTATTCACCCCGCGCTTGGCCTGCTGCCGATTGTGCCGACGATCCCTCATGCGGATCGCGCCTTTGGTATCTTCTCTGAGGCGGAACAGTATTTGACAGACCTCTTGAACCACTGCGAGCATCTGCTGAAACACCCTGTCGAAGTCATCCTCTTCTTCTTTGGTCTGTTCAACGCAGGCGTGGAATTCTCGGCCATCGGATCACCAACCTGGCTGGTTCTTGCGGGGCTGATCATTGGCAAACCCATTGGCGTGCTGCTCTTTGGCTGGATCGGCGCTGTGGTGTTCCGGCTTGGCCTGCCGCAGGGCATGCGGATCATCGATCTCTTTGTGATCGGCTGTGTCGCTGCAATCGGGTTTACTGTGTCGCTGTTTATTGCTGCGGTAGCCTTTGACAGTTCCGTAATGCTGAATGGCAGCTCGGTCCAGGCTGCGGCAAAGATGGGCGCGTTGTTCAGCTTTGGAGCAGCGGTCATCTCTATCATTGCGGGGAAATTGTGTCGCGTTGAGAAACAAAACCTGTAATTCCGCCTAAAAATTGGCGATTTATTGCCGATATGGATACAGTAACTGTGAAACACGCCTCAATACTCGTTCTGTCACGGCTTTTTTGATAACTTTTTCTCTTCTTTGGACATAATATCGCCAAAGAGGCATGGAATGTTTCAATTACGAACCGCCTGACAAGGGCGGCAGCATACCAACTTTGTGGTAGCGACAGGCAAAACTGAGATGCTCGAATTTGAAAATGTCAGCAAGTCTTTCTGGACTGGGACACAGCGCAAGGTCATCCTTGATCGCGCCTCGTTTCGTGTTGACATTGGACGTTCGCTTGGAATTCTTGCACCGAACGGTACCGGCAAAACGACGCTGATCCGAATGATGGCCGGTCTCGAAAAACCGGATGAGGGCCGCATCAGCCGCAATGCCAAAATTTCATTCCCCCTTGGTTTCATGGGCGGCATTGTCGGCAACCAATCCGCCATGGAAAACTGCCGTTATATCGCCCGCCTTTACGGCCTGGATCCCGATTACGTCGAAGCCTACTGCCGCTGGCTTTGCGGATTGGAAGAATATTTCGACATGCCCGTTGCCACCTATAGTTCCGGCATGAAATCCCGATTTTCCTGCGCCCTTATGTTGGCACTCGATTTTGACATCTACCTGATCGACGAGGGGATGCCCTCTACAACGGACGTTGAATTCAATCGCAAAGCAGGCACGATCCTGCGCGAGCGCCTAAGTTCAACAACAATTATCATGGTTTCGCATCAGGCTGATGTACTGGAGAAATTCTGCCATTCCGCAGCGGTGTTGCGGGATGGTCGGCTTTATTTATTTGATACGCTTGAAGAGGCTAAGCAGCTTTATGACTATCAGGCCTAAAGCAACTAAATACCGGATTCGCAGGGGAACACCCCTGCACGATCCCGATGCAACCCCAGCCGAAACCGGCGGGACCGAAGCAAACGTCGGTTCAACATCGCCCGAGGCACAAACGCCTGACCAGATACTCGCAGATATAAAGCGCGAAGGGCTGACCGGGCGTCAGCTGCGGATGGCCCGCCGGGTCGCACAACGCCATGGGATCGCCGCCATATCAGATTACGATGCGATCCGACAACTGCGCGCGCAGGGCATTGACCCGTTTCAAAGCTCAAATATGCTTGAACTCGTTGTTGCGGGGGACAAGGCAGAAACAAACGCACCAGATACATTGCTGCCACAGACCAAACCAACAGCAACCGCATCGCCACCAGCCAGCCCGCCATCCATCGCCATGGCTGAAGAGGAGCGGAGCCGTGAAATACAGCGTATTCAGCGTGATATCGTACGCAGGCGCCGCCGTAAGCTGGGGCTTCTGCTAACACGGCTTGCCTTCTTTGTGATGCTGCCCACGCTGATTGTTGGGTACTATTACTTCAATGTCGCCACGCCGCTTTATGCCACCAAATCTGAATTTGTCATTCAGCAAGCCGATCCGTCCGGCCTTGCCGCGGGCGCCGGTAGTCTGTTTTCCGGCACCGGGCTTGCAACCAGTCAGGATTCCATTGCGGTTCAAAGCTTTCTACAATCCCGCGCGGCCATGCAACGGCTGGACAATGAGTTGGGCTTCAAATCCCATTTCAGCGCCGAACATGTCGATGCAATCACCCGGCTGGAACCGGACGCTTCAAACGAGGACGCCTTCAAGGTCTATTCCCGCTACGTCCGTATTGCCTATGATCCGACCGAGGGCATCATCAAGATGGAGGTGTCCGCAACCAATCCCGAGACCAGCAAACTCTTTTCCGAAGCTCTGGTCGGCTACGCCGAAGAATATGTCGACGGACTGTCCCAACGCAAACGCGAAGACCAGATGGCCGGGGCCCGCGAGAGCTATGAAGAAGCCGAAGAAAACATGCGTGAAGCACAGCGCGCGGTCATAGAACTACAGGAAAAATACAGTGTCCTTTCCACGGATGTTGAACTGTCACTTCTGACTCAACGCATTTCATCGCTGGAAAGCATGTTGACCCAGGATCAGCTTTCTCTTGCGGAACTGCTGGCCAACGCCCAGCCCAATCAGGCCCGCGTGGAGCCGATTGAAAACCGGATTGAGACCCTCGAAGCCACGATCGCTGACCTACGCGCCCAGTTGACCAACAGCACCTCCGATGGTGTGTCACTGGCCCGTGTCAGTAGCGAACTGGCAATCGCCCAGGGCGATCTGGAAACACGGAATCTAATGATGCAACAGGCATTGCAGCATCTTGTTGCGGCACGCATTGAGGCCAATAGCCAGACCAGATATCTTGAGACCGGGGTATCACCCGTTGCGCCGGATGATCCGACCTACCCGCGCGCCTTTGAAAACACCGTCCTCGCATTTCTGCTGTTCTGCGGGATATACCTCATGGCGTCTTTGACGGCCTCCATCCTCAGAGAACAGGTCACCTCCTGAATGAAACCGGTTGCCGTTGCCAGACTCCTGATCGGGGCAGACCAGCCGCTGACGATCATTGCCGGCCCTTGCCAGTTGGAAACGCTCGACCATGCCCTGATGATCGCCGAACAGATGCAGGAAACCTGTACCAAAGCGGGTGCCCAATATGTGTTCAAAGCATCTTATGACAAGGCGAACAGGACATCCGCCTCCGCGCCACGCGGCCCGGGCAAAGACGCAGGTCTTAAAATACTGGCCGAAGTCAAGCGCCAGGTCGGCTGCCCCGTGTTGACCGATGTACATCACCCGCAAGACTGCAAGGCCGTGGCCGACACCGCAGACATTCTACAAATCCCGGCCTTTCTGTGCCGGCAGACCGACCTTTTGCTCGCGGCGGGCGAAACAGGCGCTGCGGTCAACGTGAAGAAAGGGCAGTTTCTTGCGCCCCTGGATATTGGGCAGGTTGTTGAGAAAATTGAAAGCACCGGAAACCATAGGATTCTACTGACGGAACGTGGCAGCTCCTTTGGCTACAACACTCTGGTGGCGGACATGCGCGCGCTGCCGCAAATGGCCGCAACCGGCTATCCGGTGGTGATGGATGCAACCCATTCCATTCAGCAACCCGGCGGGCTTGGCCATGCGTCTGGCGGACAACGCGAATTTGCCCCGGTGATGGCGCGCGCTGCTGTGGCGATTGGGGTCGCTGCGGTGTTTGTCGAAACCCACCCCGCCCCCGACAGCGCCCCGTCCGACGGGCCAAACATGATTCCACTGGATCAGATGCAACCGCTGATCCGGACCCTCATGGCACTGGACAGGGTCGCCAAAGACAACCCGTTATCCTTAAAAGGTACATTCAAATGACACCCGAATATCCGGTCAAACAAAACACCTGGGAATTCCTGCGCGATCCGATGATCGCCCCAACGGGGTTCCGCGAATATGACGCGCGCTGGAAATACCCCGATGATATCAACCTGCCTGGCATTACGGCGCTTGGTCTTGGGCTTGGCACACAAATGCGGGCGCGCGGGATTGAGCCGGTAATTTCGGTCGGCAATGACTACCGCGACTATTCCCTGTCGATCAAGAACGCCCTGATGCTCGGCCTGATGCAGGCCGGCATCCATGTAAAGGATATCGGCCCCGCCCTGTCGCCCATGGCCTATTTCAGCCAGTTCCACCTTGGCACGCCCGCCGTGGCCATGGTGACGGCCAGCCACAATCCAAACGGCTGGACCGGGGTCAAGATGGGGTTTGAAAAACCGCTGACCCATGGCCCCGACGAAATGGCCGAGCTGCGCGACATCGTCCTCGATGGCAAGGGCAAACCCCATTCCGGTGGCGGCTATGAATTCGTCGATGGCGTAGAAGAGGCCTATCTGGATGACCTTGTTGGTGATTTTCGCATGTCCCGCCCGCTGAAAGTCGTCTGCGCGACGGGCAACGGCACCGCCTCCGCCTTTGCGCCGGAACTCTTCCGCCGTATCGGGGTGGAGGTGGTCGAAAGCCATAACCAGCTCGACTATACGTTCCCGCATTACAACCCGAACCCCGAAGCCATGGAAATGCTGCATGACATGGCCGAAAGCGTCAAAGCCTCCGGTGCGGACCTCGCACTTGGGTTTGACGGCGATGGCGACCGCTGCGGCGTGGTCGATGATCAGGGAGAAGAGATTTTTGCCGATAAGGTTGGTGTGATCCTCGCCCGCGATCTGGCAAAGCTCCACCCTGGCGCCACCTTTGTTGCGGATGTGAAATCCACCGGGCTGTTTGCCTCTGATCCAGAGCTTCTGGCCCATGGGGTCACGGCGGATTACTGGAAAACCGGGCACAGCCACATGAAACGGCGGGTAAAAGAAATCAGGGCGCTGGCAGGGTTTGAAAAATCCGGCCACTACTTCCTCGCCGAACCGATTGGGCGGGGCTATGACTGCGGGCTGCGTGTGGCAGTGGAAATCTGCAAGCTGCTTGATCGGAACCCTGATAAATCCATGTCCGACCTGAACAGAGCCCTGCCCCGCACCTATGCCACCCCCACCATGTCGCCCTATTGCGCGGACGAGGAAAAATATGACGTGCTCGCCCGTCTCGTGGATCGCTTGACCACGCTTGAGGGTAAGGAATTCGCAGGCCGCACCGTCAAACAAGTCGTGACCGTGAACGGTGCGCGCGTGATCCTCGACAACGGCGCCTGGGGGCTGGTACGCGCCTCATCGAACACGCCAAACCTGGTGGTCGTCTGCGAAAGCCCCGAAAGCGAAGCCGAATTGCGGCATATTTTTGAGGCCATTGATGCGATCATCCGCACGGAAAAAGCGGTTGGTGACTACGATCAGACATTCTGAAATTTCACGCAAAAATGGGGCTTGAACTGATGGCGCGAGAGTCGTATCTAGCCTCTCACGATTGGGGTGTGGCCTAGCGGTAGGGCAACTGTTTTTGGTACAGGAGATCGAAGGTTCGAATCCTTCCACCCC
This sequence comes from uncultured Rhodobacterales bacterium, assembly GCA_964441435.1. GTDB lineage: Bacteria > Pseudomonadota > Alphaproteobacteria > Rhodobacterales > Rhodobacteraceae > CAYTUW01. Next base: position 2,537 of record CAYTUW010000096.1, on the reverse strand, counting down.
AGCCACATACTTCCCCGACTATCCCAGGACACTACCTGCCGCCAAATAGCGGTGAGTTTTGCAGCGCGTGAAAGGGATATCGTTGTTCAGAAGGCGCTGCCTTT
>CAYTUW010000096.1:0-2333 GCA_964441435.1 uncultured Rhodobacterales bacterium | reverse complement strand
GCGCCGGGGGGCGCTATCGGTTGGCCGTTGCTTCAGCAGGGGAATTCGCGTCACATAGCCCCGCAGCAACGTGAAACGGCACTATGGGCACATTCTATATCACAGGCGCGTCGGGCTTTATCGGGTCAGCCCTGGCTGCTCACCTTGGGGGCGGCGCCATTTCTGTTTCGCGCGCACCCTGCCCCGCAGGCGGATTGCAGATCAATGACTACACCGACACCCGTTGGATGGCGGCCAAAGACACCGACGCAACAATCCTTCACTGTGCGGGCGATGCAAACCCACGCCGAACCCGGCCTGACAACCCGACGCAACCGACGGATGCCCTGCCACATGCCCATATGATCGAAGCCCTGGCCGCACGTGGCTGGCGCGGACGGTTGGTGAACCTGTCAACTGCCGCGCTCTATGGTAATTCAGACACGCTTCCGATTCCAGAAACCCATGCGCCCAGCCCGGTTTCGCCTTACGGGGCGCACAAGCTGGACCTTGAGCGGCGGTTCGAAACCCTTGCTCACATCCACGGGTTTGACCTGGTCAACCTGCGTATCTCCAACCCCTATGGCGGTACGGTGATCCGCGACAACCGGGGAGTCATTCCAATGCTGATCCGCGCCGCCCGGCAAAAGACACCCTTTCGTCTGCTCGGGAATGGGCGGGTGCTCAGGGATTATATTGCGATGCCGGACCTCTGCCGCGCCATCGCCCGCAGCGCTGAGGTGCCGATCGACGACAACGTGCTGACGCTCAACATCGGCAGCGGCACGGGTACGCGGCTTCTTGATTTAATAGCTCTGGTCGAGCGCCTTAGCGGGCAGCGGATCGCCCTGGATCGCGCCCCCGCCCGGCAGGAGGCGGGCGATAGCGTCCTGGACATTAGCACAGCGCGCCAACGGCTCGGCTGGGCACCGGAAATTCCGCTTGAGGTGGGAATATACAACCTGCTTCAGGCGGGGATCTGATCCATCAACTCCTGCCAGCGGTGGCAGGCGACCTCATGGCCTGACCCATCGCCTTTCAGCTCCGGCTCCTCCACCTTACAGCGGTCGATGGCATAGGGGCAGCGGGTGTGAAACTTGCAGCCCGGCGGCTGATTGGTCGGGGATGGGATTTCGCCTTCCAGCTTTTGCGCGGTGCCACGATCATCCGGATCAAGCGATGGAATGGCGGAAAACAGCGCCTTGGTATAAGGATGGCGCGGGGCAGCAAACAGCGCCCGCGTCGGGGCGGTTTCAACCAGACGGCCCAGATACATGACCGCCACATGATCACAGGTATGGGCGACAACCGAAAGGTCGTGGCTGATGAACATGAAGGTCAGCCCCATCTCGCGCTGGATATCCTTCAAGAGGTTCAGAACATCCGCCTGAATGGATACATCAAGGGCCGCCACGCTTTCATCCGCGACGATGAATTTCGGCCCCGACACCAGCGCGCGCGCAATCGAAATCCTCTGTCTCTGGCCGCCGGAAAACGCATGGGGGAAGCGCCGCAGATGTTCGAGGTTCAACCGGCACTTCGCCGCGATTTCCCGAACCCGTTCATCGGTTTCTTCGCGGTTTTTCGTCAGTTTCATCACCTCAAGCGGTTCCGCGATAATATCGCGCACCGTCATCCGCGGGCTGAGCGCCGCATAGGGATCCTGAAAGATCAGCTGCGCCCGTTTTCGGTAATCCTTCAGCGCCGCCCCTTCCAGCGCCTGCAGGTCATAGTCGACCTCCCCGTCGCTATAGCGAGCAGTGCCTCCGGTGATTGGCGCGGCTTTCAGCAACGCACGGCCCAGCGTCGTTTTGCCGGATCCGCTTTCCCCGACCAGCCCGAAAAACGATCCTTTCTCAATCTCGACAGAGACATTATCGACCGCCTTCAGCACGAATTTATTAAAGATGCCCTTGCCGATCGGGAAGCCGACCGAAAGCCCCTTGGCAGAGATCAGGATATTATCATCGCTCATGGCGCGCCCTCCCCATCGTGCAGATGGCAGGAAACGCTGTGCTGCACATCAATCGCCGTTATCTTTGGCAATTCCTGCATGCAACGGCCTTCGATCACCTTGGAACAGCGGGTATTGAACACGCAGCCTGATGGGCGTTCGAGCGGGCTTGGAATATCGCCGGGCACCGGGGTTAGCGGGGAATCGAGATCCTCAAGCTTTGGCAGGGCCGCCAGCAGCCCCTGCGTATAGGGATGGGCGGGGGTGCGGATGACATCACGCACCGGGCCTTCCTCAATCAGACGGCCCAGATACATCACATTGACCCGGTCGGCGGTCTGCGCCACCACGCCAAGATCATGGGTGATAAAGATGATGCCCATGTCGAATTCATCCACCA
>CAYTUW010000095.1:0-10933 GCA_964441435.1 uncultured Rhodobacterales bacterium | reverse complement strand
CCGGCGAATATGATGTCAGCCGCGAACGCATTCGCCAGATCGAGGTGCGCGCCTTTGAAAAACTGCAAAAACGTATGCGTGAACTGGCACGCGGCAAGGGGTTGCTTGAATCGGCCTGATACAGGATGTTTGGTCATCGTCAGGACAGGGTGATCAATGAACGAACAGGATAAGATGGACGGCCGCATTCACGGCGAACAGTTTGAGCCGGATCAGCCGGATAACATGCTGATGCGGGTGCTCTATACGATCCTGCTGGGTTTCATGATCAGCCTTGCGCAGACCCTGCTTGGCGCGCTGGCCCTGTTGCAGGTCATTATCCTGCTGATCAACAAGGGAAAGCGGAACGAAAACATTGCCGACTTTGGCACCGACCTTGGGGTCTGGATGGCGAAAGCCGCGCGCTATATGACCGCTGGGTCAAACGTCAAACCCTGGCCGTGGAGCGAGCTGGACTAAGCTCGGCACCCCGGGCATAGCGGCAGGCACCTATTCCAGCCGCGCCCGCAGAACGCGCAGCATATTTTCCCCCATGACCTTGCGGATCTGCACTTCGCTCAACCCTTCGGCCATCAGGGCCTGGGTCAATGCCGCCAGTTCTGACGTGTCAAAGCTGACGCGGACGGATCCGTCATAGTCTGACCCGAGCGACACGTGATCTTCGCCCAGTACACGGATTGCGGCGGCGATGGTGGCGGCGACACCAGTTGGGCTATCATCGCAGATCGCATCCGCCCAGTAGCCGATCCCGATTACCCCACCGCTGGCGACAATCGCCTGCATCAGGTCATCCGGGAAATTGCGTTTGACTGCGCATTGGCTGTGTAGCCCCGTGTGGCTGACGATCAGTGGGATATCGGTCATCTCCACCACCTCGCGCGCCACCGCCGGGCTGGAATGCGCAAGGTCCAGGATCAGCGGGCGGCGGGCGATTTCCGCCACCACCGCGCGGCCAAATTCCGTCAGCCCGGCATTGCTTTCGCCATGCAGGCTGCCGCCGAGTTCGTTGTCAAAGAAATGCTGTAACCCGATCATCCGATGCCCGGCCGCCACCAGCCGGTCGAGCTTTGCGATATCCCCTTCGAGCGGATGTGCGCCTTCGATACCAAGCAATCCGCCTACCACTGCCTCGCCTGCGGCGCGCCGTTCCAGCAGCGTTTCAAGGTCGGCGCGGCTGCGGATGATCATGAAACGCTCCGGCGCATCTTCTGCAAACCCCTGCAGGCGTTCGGCCTGATAGATGGCCCGTTCAAACAGGCTGCCCCAGGTGCGTGGCGGCCACAGCTGACCCATCGCCAGCGGGGTGATGTTGTCGGGCGCGTCGGCGGAATTGCTGTCATAGCTCTGCCCGCGCGGGCTTTTGGTGACGGAGGTAAAGACCTGAAGCGCCACATTGCCCTCAATCAGACGGGGAATATCGACATGGCCACGGTTGCCGCGTTCCGTCAGATCCCGGTTCCAGAGCGTCGAATCGGCGTGCCAATCGCCAATGATCAGGCTGTCATGCAGCGCGCGTGCGGCGTCACTTATGGGGTAGGGGGCATGTTCAACCACCTGATTTTGCTGCCGTTCCACATAGGCCGGGGCAAAGATCAGAAAGGCCGCGAGGCCCGCCGCCGCCAAAAGCAAAAGCCGACCCAGCCATTTTCCGAATCTTCGCATCTTGATGCCTCCGCTGATTGCTGGGATCATAGGAAAGGCGGCATTTCAGGGCCAGCCCCTTGCAAGCCGCTGCCGCAGCGTTAGTTTCAGGGCAGGAGGATCATTCGCCATGGCCACAGGTTGGGCGCGCGATGGCGCGGTTCAGGAACAGATTGAGGCGTCAATTAATGACGAACTGGCCCGGCTGAAAGCGCGGGCGCAGCCCATGGGCGACAGCCTGACCCATTGCGCCGAATGTGAGGAACCGATCCCAGAGGCCCGCCGTCAGGCCCTGCCCGGGGTGAAGCTGTGTATCGACTGTATGCAGGAAAGGGATGCGGCTGTTCGGGTGCGTGGTGGGATCAACCGGCGCGGCAGCAAAGATAGTCAGTTGAAGTGAAGGCCGTGGTGCGAAGGTGGTTCATTTGCGTCACCTGTCCGACAGCAGAAATGCGCCGACACGCGGCTTTGGTCCAATGCCCATTCACCCCATCGCCTCCAACTCATCAATCATGCCGGAAATCATGGATAGCCCCTTATCCCAGAACGCCGGGTCAGAAGCATCCAGCCCAAACGGGGCGAGCAGTTCGGAATGATGCTTTGATCCGCCGGCCTTCAACATCTCAAAATACTTCTGCTGGAAGCTGGGATCACCCTCCTCGTAAACCGCATAAAGCGCGTTCACGAGTCCGTCGCCAAACGCATAGGCATAGACGTAAAACGGCGAATGTACGAAATGTGGCACATAGGCCCAGAAGGTTTCATAGCCGGGCATGAAGTTGAACACCGGGCCAAGGCTTTCAGCCTGAACGCTCATCCACAGGGCGTTGATGTCCTCCGGCGTCAACTCGCCCTCCGCCCGCGCCGCGTGGAGCTTGCACTCAAAATCGTAAAACGCAATCTGACGCACCACAGTGTTGATCATGTCCTCGACCTTGCCCGCCAACAGGATCTTGCGTTCGTTCTGATCCTTGGCTTCTGCCAGCAGCTTGCGGAAGGTCAGCATTTCCCCAAAGACCGATGCCGTCTCTGCCAGCGTCAGCGGGGTGGAGGACAGCAATTCCCCCTGATCAGCGGCCAGCACCTGATGCACCCCATGGCCCAGCTCATGCGCCAGCGTCATCACGTCACGCGGTTTGCCGAGGTAGTTCAGCATCACATAGGGGTGCACATCCGTGACGGTCGGATGGGCAAAGGCACCGGGGGCTTTGCCCGGCTTCACCGCCGCATCAATCCAGCCCTTCTCGTAAAAAGGCTCCGCAATCTTTGCCATCTCAGGATCAAATCCCGCATAGGCTGATTGCACGATGTCGCGCGCCTCATCCCAGGCAACCAGGCGGTCACTTTCCATCGGCAGCGGTGCATTGCGATCCCAGACTTCCATCTGTTCCAGCCCTAGCCATTTGGCTTTCAGCGCGTAGTAGCGATGGCTGAGCTTCGGATAGGCGGCAACCACGGCGTTTCGCAGTGCCTCCACCACCTCTGGCTCCACATCGTTGGACAAATGCCGCCCGGTCTGGGGCGTGGGCATCTTGCGCCAGCGGTCTTCAACCTCTTTTTCCTTGGCAAGCGTATTATGCACCCGGGAAAACAGTTTCAGGTTTTCCCCAAACACGCGCGCCAGCTCCCGCGCTGCGGCCTCGCGTTTGCTGCGGTCCTGTTCGGTCAGAAAGTTGAGCGTCGCCTCAAGGTTCAGCGCCTCACCGTCAATCTCAAAGGACAGCCCGGCAATGGTTTCGTCAAACAGCTTGTTCCAGGCTGCTGACCCGACAGAGGATTGATCATGCAGAAATTGTTCCAGCTCATCAGACAGTTGGTAGGGCTTCATCGCGCGCATCCGGTCAAAGACCGGTTTGTAACGGGCGAGGTTGGCGTTTTCTGCCAGCAGCCCAGTCAGGTGATCTTCCTCCAGCCGATTGAATTCAAGCGAGAAAAAGACAAGCTGCCCGGTCATATCAGTGATCTGTTCCTGACAGTTCTGCATGAACTGCGCGCGCCCTGCATCCACCGTATTCTGGTAGTAGCGCAGACCGGCAAAGCTCATGATGCGCCCGGCAATCGCGTTGATTTTTTCCTGTTCTTCGATACAGGCCAGAAGACTTGCGGCATCGAGGGTTTCGAGCTTTCCGGCATAGCTGTTCGCAAAGTCTGCGCAGGCGTCCTTGAGCCAGGCCAGATCGCGGCTCAGCTCCGGCGCATCCTGCCCTGTATAAAGGTCGTCGAGGTTCCATTCCGGCAAATCACCAAGCCCGCCCCCGCCGGACTCAGCAGCGGCCTCAAAAACGGGGAAGGGCAGGGGGAAAGTCATGGCAAAACCTCATCTGGAACTGGACCCGAAACTGATATGCCCCTGCGACCTTGGAGTAAACCTCCCCTGCTTCATCTGTCCATAAATATCCCCGCCGGAGGCATCGCGCGGCCCGTCAGGGGCGCGCGCACGGCGACCGCGTAGCGGGCGCAAAACCTGGCCGGCCCCTAGAGATGCGCTTCAAAATGCGCAGCCATTCGGTCAAAGAGCATCTTTCGCCGTTCCGGGGTCTCCATCAGAACTTCATGCTCGGCCCCCGGAAGGGTGATCAGGTCGCCTCCTGTCCAACGCGCCATGACGCTGTGAACCGGGGGCACGTCAACAATGCGCTCATTATCCCCCAGAAAGGTCACGGCTGGCATGTTGGGCGGGGCAGTCCGGGTCAGCGCGCGGCATTCGCGCAACGCCTCTTTCAGCCAGTGGAAACTTGGTCCGCCGAGCGCCAGTTCCGGCTCTGCGCGAAGCTGCGCAACCATATAATCCCACATTTTGCGGTCCGTGGTCAGCGTGTTGTCGTCAAAGGGCGCGTCAAGCACATAGGTCAGCTCTTTGGTGCCCGGTGTGATCCGCGTGCCAAAGCCAAGCGGGCCGGACAGATGCGACATCAGCCAGGCAAAAGGGCGCGTCAGCGGCGCCATCCCAATCCCCCACATCGGGGCGGAAAAGGCTGCAGCGCGCACCGCCAGCCCGTTGTGCAAGGCCCGCAGCCCGATCGCTCCACCCATGGAATGGGCGCAGAGGTAGTAAGGTTTCGGCAGGTTCAGCCGTTCGACGGCCGCCATGACGGCGCTGACATCGCGCTGGTAATCTGAAAAAACGCCCACATGGCCAATCGCCGGGTTGGCAATCAGCCGATCCGCCAGCCCCTGACCGCGCCAGTCGATGCTGACCATCGCATAGCCGCGGGCGGCGAAATCCGCCGCCGCCCGGCCGTATTTTTCAACCCATTCAGTGCGTCCGGGGAACAGCAGAACCGTTCCCTTTTCGCCACTGGGCCAGACACCGATTCTGAGTCGCACGCCGTCATCGGCGGTCAGCCAATAGGCTGCGCCACCGTCAGGACCGTCGGCAAACTCGCCAAGAAACGGTGCCTTTTCCATGGGTTAGCTAAGCGCGCTGCCCAGTTTCATCGCCAGCCCCATGTCGCCGTCGAGTTTCAGCTTGCCGGTCATGAAGGCGGCAGTCGGGTTCACATCACCCGAAATGATGCCCTGAAACACATCTGCATTGGCTGACAGGGTAACATCGGCCTCTTCGTCGCCTGCACGCACGCCATTGCCGTCGATCATGACGGCGCCTTCACCGTTCACGACGAATTTCGCCACGCCGTCAAAGCCGCCCCCAAGCATTTCATTCAGCTTTTCTACCGCTGCATTGATGACATCGCTCATGATAACCTCCATTTTGTGAACCGGCGGCTCTCGCCTTTTGCCGATGGTTTGATAGACTGATGACGTTATGGTCAATTTCCGCGCCTTTCACAAAGATTTCGTTGCGGCAATCTTGCTGATTGTCGCTTTTTTGCAGCCCGCTCCGGCGCAGGAGGCTGGCGACGGGGCCGGGATCGACGATCTGCTGGCGCTACTGGCAACGCCTGATTTGCAAAATTGGGAAGAGGTTGAGAACAAAATCCGCGTTGAATGGTCGCGGTCGGGCTCCGCCTCCATGGATCTGCTGCTGTCACGGGCGCAAACCGCGCTGGAGGCTGGTGATATAGAGGCCGCGATTGAACACGCCACCGCGCTGACCGATCACGCGCCGGACTTCGCCGAGGGCTGGAACATCCTCGGGGCAAGCTACTATCAGGCAAACCTCTATGGTCCGGCGCTTGATGCGATTGAACGGACCCTGCAGCTTAACCCGCGCCATTTTGCCGCCCTGCGTGGGCTGGCCCTCATCCTGGAGGAGTTGGGCGATCGGGATCGGGCGCTGTTTGCCTATCGCGCCGCTGCGGATATTCATCCCCATATGGATGGTGTGGCAGAGGCAATAGAACGCCTGTCGGTTGCCGCTGACGGCCAGAAAATCTGAGTGGTATCAATGACATCGCGGATCATGGCGGTTCTGGGGCCGACCAATACGGGTAAGACCCATTACGCGATTGAGCGTATGCTGTCCTATCGCACGGGGGTGATCGGCCTGCCGCTGCGGCTGCTTGCACGCGAAGTTTATGACAAGATCGTCGCGCTGCGTGGCCCGTCGGTTGTGGCGCTGGTCACAGGCGAAGAACGGATTGTACCCGCTCGCGCGCAATATTGGGTTGCCACGGTGGAGGCGATGCCAGACGGGATCGGCCCTGATTTCCTGGCAGTGGACGAAATTCAGCTTTGTGCGGATCCGGAACGCGGCCATGTGTTTACGGATCGGCTGCTCCGCGCGCGCGGCACCCACGAGACCCTGTTTCTCGGGGCGGATACGATGCGCGGAACCATTGCAGAGCTGGTGCCGGAGGCGCAATTCATGCGCCGTGAACGGATGAGTGAACTGACCTATACAGGTTCGAAAAAGACAAGCCGCATGCCTGCGCGCAGTGCGATTGTCAGTTTTTCGGTTGAAAACGTCTATGCCACGGCGGAATTGTTGCGCCGTCAGAAAGGTGGGGCTGCGGTCGTGATGGGCGCGCTTTCCCCGCGTACCCGCAATGCGCAGGTTGATCTTTATCAGAACGGCGATGTTGATTACCTCGTGGCGACGGATGCGATTGGCATGGGGTTGAACCTGGATGTGCATCACGTCGCCTTTTCCGCGCTCAGCAAATTTGATGGCCGCCGAATGCGCGCGCTTATGCCGAATGAGCTGGCCCAGATCGCGGGCCGGGCCGGGCGGCATATGAATCATGGTACATTTGGGGTGACGGGCGAGGCTCCGCCGCTTGACGATGGTGTGGCAGAGGCGATCTGCAATCATCGCTTTGCGCCGCTGAAACGGCTGGAATGGCGCAACCCCCGGCTGGAATTTGGCAGCCTTGACCATCTGATCACTTCGCTTGAGGTGAAACCTGACAACCCGCGGCTTGGCCGGGCGCGCGAGGCCGATGATCTCAGCGCGCTTCGGGCGCTTTCCGCGCAGGATGGGTTGCGCGAAAAACTGAACCACCCCAGTGATATAAGGCTGCTTTGGGATGTCTGTCGCATCCCCGATTTCCGCGGTATATCGCCTGCGGATCACGCGGCACTTCTGCGCCAGATCTTTGATGATCTCATCGGGGTCGGGCGCATTCCCGATGATTGGCTGGCACGACAGGTCAAGCGCCTTGACCGCGCCGATGGCGGTATTGATGCCCTGTCGCGCAGGCTCGCCTTTATCCGCACCTGGACCTATGTTGCGCAACGCAAGGGCTGGGTTGATGACGAAAACCATTGGCGCGGGGCGACGCGCGCGGTAGAAGACCGCCTGTCAGATGCGCTGCATGCAGCCTTGACCCAAAGATTTGTCGATCGGCGCACATCGCATCTGCTGCGCCGGTTGAAGCAGAAGGAGAGCCTCGTGGCCGACGTGAATGACAAAGGTGAAGTGACTGTGGACGGCCATCAGGCCGGCCGGCTGGAAGGGTTCCGCTTCACCCAGGATAAGTCCGCTTCGGGGGATGAGGCCAAGACGTTGAAAACCGCCGCCTATCAGGCGCTTCAGCCTGAGTTTTCCTTGCGGGCGGATCGGTTCTATAACGCGCCGGACACTGAAATTGATTTCACCGATCAGGGCGGCCTGATGTGGGGTGAATACGCGGTTGGCAAGCTGGTCAAAGGGGCTGAGGCGTTAAAGCCCGTGGCCGAGGCCTTTGTCGATGATGAAGCGGGGGCAGAAGTGGCTGAGAAGGTTCAGCGACGCCTTCAGCATTTCATTGATCGGCGGGTGGCGACGCTGTTTGAACCGATGCTTGCGATGAGCCGGGATGAATCACTTTCCGGCCTCGCCAAAGGGTTCGCGTTCCAGCTTGTCGAAGCCTTTGGTATCCTGCCACGGGACCGCGTGGCCGAGGATGTGAAAGCGCTGGATCAGGACGCGCGCGGCATGCTGCGCAAACATGGCGTGCGCTTTGGGCAGTGAAGCCCGCGCCGACACGGCTGCGGCTCGTGCTGTGGGCGCTCCATGAGGGGCAGGCGGAGTTTACGGAAAGCCCGCCGCCTGGTTTGGTGACGATTCCTTCTGTTAAATCAGCGCCTTCCGGCTATCACCGGATGTCAGGATACCGTCAGGCCGGTGAACGCGCCATTCGGATCGACATGCTTGAACGGCTGGCCGATCAGCTTCGGGTGGAGGATAGCCGCGGTGGGTTTGAGGCCAAGCCGGACATGCTGTCGATCACCGGCATGACGCTGGAACAGTTTGCCGATCTGATGCAGGGGCTTGGCTATAAGGCGGAGCGCGGCGAGCGTGAAAAGGTGAAGCCCGACCCTGCGCCTGAAGCGAAAGAGGAGGCCGCCACTACGGCCCCCGCCACTGATGCGCCCGCAGGTGACGACACACCAGAGACGACGCCTGACGGCGCATCGGATCCTGCGGCGCAAGCTTCACCGGAAACCGCGAACGAGGAAAGCCCCGAAGGCGAAGAAAGCCGTGAAGATGACGGTCCAGAACAAGAGGTTTTCTACACCTTCACCTGGGCGCGAAAGCCACGCGGTGAACGCCCGCTGGGCAAGCCCCGTGGCAAACCCAAAGGCAAGCCGCGCAGCAAGGGACCGAGGGATAATACGCCAAAGACCTACCAGTCTCGCCCGGCGAAGAAAGACAAAATCGACCCCGACAATCCCTTTGCGGCTGCGCTTATGGGGCTGAAGGACAAGGGGTAGTGGCTGAAACGGGCAATGGGTTGCGCGTTGACAAATGGCTGTGGCATGCGCGGTTCTTCAAAACCCGGAGCCTTGCTGCGAAAGTGGTGGAATCAGGCCATGTCCGGGTGAACCAGACGAAGATCAGCAAACCCTCGCGCGACATCCGGCCCGGTGACGTCTTGACCTTCCCGCAGGCCAAAGCTGTGCGGGTGATCAAGGTGGTGGCGCTTTCGACGCGGCGCGGCCCGGCGCCGGAAGCGCGCGCCCTCTATGACGATCTCTCCCCACCCGAGCCGCGTGCCAAAACGCCTGTTCCGCCAAATCCGCGATTTGAGGGAAAGGGCAGGCCAACAAAGAAAGATCGTCGCAACCTGCGCCTTTCTGATACCACACGCCTTGAATGAGGCGCGCCTCTCCTTTAGCTAGACGCTGATACGAGAGACCGAGCCAAAGCCATGACCTATATCGTCAACGACGCCTGCATCGCCTGCAAATACACCGATTGTGTGGAAGTCTGCCCCGTGGATTGTTTCTATGAGGGCGAGAACATGCTGGTCATCCACCCGGATGAATGCATCGACTGCGGTGTTTGTGAACCGGAATGTCCCGCCGATGCGATCCGTCCTGATACGGAACCGGACATGGAAAAATGGGTTGAATTCAACCGCAAATACGCCGAACTCTGGCCGGTGATCATCACCAAGAAAGATCCGCTTCCCGAAGCGGAGGAACGTGATGGTGAGGACGGCAAGCTTGAGAAATATTTCTCCGAAGCCGCAGGCGAAGGTGGCTGACTGATTCGCCTGTAAAGGGTGATACTGCCTGAGAATAAGTCCGCAAGTCACTGATATTTTAGGTGAAAATTCTCTTTCTGCGCCGCAGCGCTTTAATTCGGGCGGTTTTTGTGTTACCATACCTTCATAAATGACACCGAAACCCGACGCCGCCCTCTTCAGAAACCTGCAAGAGGGGGTGAATTTTTTGGCTCTGCAATCGGCCTGGTGGCTATGCCGCTGATACGCACCACCTGAACCGGGCCGCACGAAAGACGAGGACCAGTAACTCTATGAGCAAGAAGAAAAACGAATTCCGCCCCAATGATTTCGTTGTTTACCCGGCGCATGGCGTTGGCAAGATCATCTCGATCGAGGAACAGGAAATCGCCGGGATCGAGCTGGAGCTTTTTGTGATCTCCTTTGAGAAAGACAAGATGACCCTGCGCGTGCCGACCCATAAGGCAACCGATGTCGGGATGCGCTCGCTGTCCTCGCCTGATGTGGTGGATCAGGCGATGATCACTCTTAAGGGTAAGGCGCGGGTCAAGCGTGCCATGTGGTCGCGCCGCGCGCAGGAATATGAACAGAAGATCAACTCCGGCGACCTGATTGCCATTGCGGAGGTCGTGCGCGATCTGCACCGCACCGATGATCAGCGCGAGCAGAGCTATTCCGAACGTCAGCTTTATGAGGCGGCGCTTGAACGGCTGACTCGTGAAGTGGCGGCCGTGGCTGGCACAGATGAGATGAACGCTCAGCGTCAGGTCGATGACGTGTTGATGAGCCGCGCCGCCTGAAAAAGACTGCCTGAAAAACGACCACAGGCACCAGATCCGGGGCCGCATTCTGTGCGGCCCTTTCTTTTTCGCTTGGTGGCTTCATCTGTCAGGTGGGCGGAACGTGACCCGGGGTTTAGGCCCACCAGACGACCAGTGCCATCAAAACGGCCAGTTCCGTCATCTGCTGCGTCGTACCCAGCACATCCCCGGTCTGCCCGCCGATTTTTGCGCGGGCGATCAGCGCGACCCCAAGGGCGGCAACCAGCCCCCAGATCATGGCCGGAAACACCGCCCAGCCCAGAAACAACATCCCCGCGAAGGCCCCGGTAAGGGCAGCCCCCTGCATGGCCGCCATGGATGGCTGGCCGACGCTTTGTGACAGCCCATTGCCGCGCGCGTTGGGCATGAGCCCCATCTGCCAGACCATTGGCACCCGGCTGAGTGCGCCAACACCCAGCAACCACCACAACCCGGCCCCCGCCGACAGCAGGGCGTCAACCGCTATCCAGCGCGCAAGCAGGGCAAACACCAAGGCAATCACCCCATAGCTGCCGATGCGGCTGTCCTTCATGATTTCCAGCCGTCGTTCGGCTGTTGTTCCACCCCAGAAACCGTCGGCGCAATCGGCCAGCCCGTCCTCATGCAAGCCGCCGGTGA
>CAYTUW010000094.1:0-11056 GCA_964441435.1 uncultured Rhodobacterales bacterium | reverse complement strand
GGTGCGATTTTCCAGGTCGACAGCATGAACGGCGTGTTCCATGGCGTGATCACCCCAACCGGCCCGATGGGGCGGCGCGATGTGACGTTCATCTGGGTTGTGTTGCGCAGCGCCTGGCCGTCCTCTGCCGTTGGCGCCTGATCCGCAAAGAACCGGAAATTGGCCGCGCCGCGAATGGCCGCCTTTGACATGAAGCGCAGCGCCTGCCCTGTGTCGAGGCATTCGGTGAAGGCGATTTCTTCGGCCCGTGCTTCGATTGCTTCGGCAACCTTAATCAGAATCTTGCGCCGCTCTGGCCCCGGGGTTGTGGACCACGCGGGAAAGGCGGCCTTGGCCGCAGCGGTTGCGCGGTCGATATCCTCTGCATCGCCTTTGGCGACTTTGGCAAGAACGGACAGGTCAACCGGGGAAATCGAGTCGAATTCCACCCCGGAGGCAGCAGGAACTGATTGCCCGGCGATATGATTGAGAACACCCTCTTTGCGAAAGCGTTCGATAAAGCCTTCTGCGCGGGCGATGTTGTCTTTTAGGTTGCTCATTTTTGGTCCTTAGGTCTTTCCCGTCAGCCGGGTGTGAATTGGCGTGTCTTTCCAGCTGAGATCCGGGTTGATGATGCGGATTTCCAGCGACAGCGCAAAATGAGGTGTGGCAAGGGGTGCTGCGAGTTCCGCCTGCACCGCCTTGAAAATCTGCTCCCCTGCCGCGTGCAACTGTTCGGTCGAACGCCCGCTGCCAACGCTGAGCGTCATGGCGAGGAAATTGTTGTCGGGATGCCCATCAGCGACGATCGCATGATCAGCCTTGTGAGCGCGTACCCTGATCCCGGCGAGTGGAAAAATCCCTGCCTCAACCATGGCACCATGCGCCGCCCTGCATATCGCGTCAGGGTCGGCAATCCGGTCCAGTCCAGGCGAATATTCAAGGCTCAGATGTGGCAAGATTCGTCCTCCTGTGTTTAACATGTTAATTATAAACAGGCTTGTCAACCACCTTCTTTTGCGAAAGAGGTATCCGCCAAACAGGAGCCACACAGGAAGGGTGAATGGCGCGCGGCAGCAAGACAACAGGTTCAGAACTCAGTTCATCACGTAAATCGCTCCCGATTGCGCTGCTACGGGCCCGTGAAACCCTGATGGAACGGTTCCGTCCGATGCTTCATGCCCATGATGTGACGGAACAGCAGTGGCGGGTGTTGCGGGTTCTGCAAGAGGTTGGGGAAATCGACGCGAGCGAGCTGGCCGCGAATGCGTGCATCCTTGCGCCATCGTTATCGCGCATCCTCAAGACTTTGGATTCAAAAGGTTTTATTAAATCACGGAAAGACCCTGATGATGGCCGCCGAGCACTGATCCGGCTGACCGAAGACGGTGACGCTTTCATTCGTAGAATTGCGCCGGAAAGCACTGCCATCTATGCTAGGATTGAAGAGGAAGTCGGCAGCGATCATTTGGAAAACCTGCTTGCGGAGATCGACGCGCTGGTGAGCAAACTGGCACGATCTGACAAGCTTTAACCCAGGCTGGAATCCGTTCCAAATTGGCCTGGCGCGCAGCCGAACATGCGCCGGAACTGACGATTGAAGTAGGATACATCGTTGAAGCCGCAGGAATATGCGATGCTTGATACCAGCATCGGGTTGTGATCGTTGCGCCGCTCTTCCAGCATCTGACAGACCTTTTCGAACCGTTTTTTCAGCAGGTAATCCGTCGGTGTTGTACCAGCCAGAGCAAAGGCGCGCTGCACCTGCCGGGGCGGCACGCCAAGCGAATCCGACAGGGTTTGCGTGGTGACGCTGCTGTCGGTGAAACAACGATCAAGATAGGCGATACCCCGTTCAAGAATTTGCGCGCGTGTCACGGCCGAATTGATGCCGCTGGTGCCGGAATTGGCTGCACGTTCATAAAGGACGGCACCAATCATGCCGAAAATAGCCTCCTTCAGGCAGAGCGTCTGATCTGCGCCGACGTTTTCATCAAAGGCCTTGGCCAGAATGGCGTGGATCGCAAGTGCGTGGTGGTCACTGCGCTGGACAAAATGACCACCCGTGGCCGCATTGCCGAAACGGTCGCACATATCCGGCCGGGGCAGATGCAGGGAAAGCTGGCGACTGAACTTGCCAAAAAACGTGAATTCCGAAGGTGCCGCACTATCGATCAGCATCATGTCGCCGGGCTTCATCATGCGGGTGGTGTCGTGCTGATGCATGAAGGCGTGGCCCTCTTCCTGCACAATCAGAAAGAAGTTGTCGCCGGGGTCGCGCTTGATGTCCTGCCGCGTGCGCCGGACCATCTGCACGTCTTTGGCGACATGCGCCATTTCAATCCCGGCACGTGTTTCAAGGCCGATATGTCCGTGCACCGCACCTTGTTCATCGGCGCCGACAACGCCGAATGATCCGCAGATTGACTGAAGATCGGCCTGGAATTTATCAAGCGGCATGCTGGCCGCGGGAATTTGTGCAAGCATCTTGTCCTCCCGGATCGGCCTTGTTCGCTCGTCGCGTATGTCCAAGAGTTTTGTCGCAGGACTCCAAGACCGACACCCCCACTCTAACTTAACATGTTCACAATGTGGAGCGGAATCTTTGGGAGGGAATCTATGTCCGAATTTGGCATGGTGATTGATGGCGCATCGGTTCAGTCAGGCGCTCGGTTCGATGTGACCGATCCGGCAACCGGAGATGTCGTGGGCACAGCAGTCAATGCCACCCCCACAGATTTGGATGCCGCGGTTGCCGCTGCCGAGCGGGCTTTTGAAACCTGGTCGCAGAAAAGCGATGCGGAACTGCAAGCCGCCTGCGAGGCTGTCACCGCAGCGATCGAAGCCCATGCGGAGGACATCGCGCAGATCCTGACCCGCGAACAGGGTAAGCCGCTGAATGGGCAGGGGTCGCGGTTTGAGCTTGGCGGGGCTGTTGCCTGGGCGGGATATACCTCCGGTCTGTCGCTGCCGCCGAAAGTTCTGCAGGATGACAACGAAGGCCGGGTGGAACTCTTCCGCAACCCGATTGGCGTTGTCGGTTCCATCACCCCCTGGAACTGGCCGGTCCTGATTGCGGTCTGGCATATCCTTCCTGCGCTGCGCACCGGGAACACCGTGGTGATCAAGCCATCTCCTTTCACCCCGTTGTCGACGATCCGCCTGGTCGAAGTGATGAATGAGGTGTTGCCCGCAGGGGTGGTCAATATAGTCACCTCTGATGACACGGCCCACAACATCGGGGCGGCCATGTCCGCCCATCCGGGCATTGGTAAGATGGTGTTCACCGGCTCCTGCGCCACCGGGAAAAAGGTGATGATGAGCGCGGCAGAGACGATGAAACGCCTGACGCTGGAACTTGGCGGCAATGACGCGGGCATTGTCCTGCCCGATGTCGATCCGGCAGAGATTGCCGAAGGGCTGTTCTGGGGGGCTTTTAACAACAACGGTCAGACCTGTGCCGCGATGAAACGGCTCTATGTCCATGAGGATGTATATGATGATGTCTGCGCCGCGCTTGCGGATTACGCGCGCACGGTGCCTGTGGGGCCGGGATTGGATGAAGGTTCGATCCTCGGGCCGATCAACAACCAGATGCAGTTTGATAAGGTCAAGGCGCTGGTGGATGACGCCAAATCCAAGGGGCGGGTGCTGCTGGGCGGCGAAGCGGGGGAGGGGCTGTTCTTCCCACCCACGCTGATAGCCGACCTCGAAGCCGGCGATCCGCTGGTTGCCGAAGAGCAATTCGGCCCGGCCCTGCCGATCCTGAAATACAGCAACATCGAAGATGCCATCCGCGACGCAAATGACAGCGAAAACGGGCTTGGCGGGTCGGTCTGGTCAAAGGACATCGACAAGGCCCGAGACATTGGCCGGCGCCTGCAATGTGGCTCCGTCTGGATCAACAAACACGGCGCGATTCAGCCGAATGCGCCCTTTGGCGGCATCAAATCGTCTGGCATGGGTGTCGAGTTCGGGGAAGAGGGGCTTTCCGAATACACCGACATCCAGGTTGTCTACAGCTAGGGGCCGCACCGTGGATCAGTTTGACTATATCATTGTTGGCGGCGGTTCATCGGGTTGCGTCATGGCTTCGCGCCTGTCGGAAGACCCGGCCTGCAAGGTTCTGCTGATTGAAAGCGGACGGCGCGACGACAGCCCCTGGATCAAGATCCCCGCGACCTTCTTCAAGGTGGTGGAAAAGGGTAGGGATGTGATCGCCTATGTGGGTGAGAAATCCGAAGGTGTGAACGGCCGCAATTCGATCGTTTTGCAGGGCCATGTGATCGGCGGCGGCTCGTCGGTCAATGCGATGCTCTACGTGCGCGGGCAGGCACAGGATTATGACGGCTGGGCGCAGGACGGCAATCAAGGCTGGGCCTATAAGGATGTGCTGCCGGTATTTCGTGACCTGGAAAGCAATATGGAAATCGCCGATGCGTTTCACGGCACGGAGGGCGAGCTTCATGTTTCGGAAACCGGGTTCCACCACCCACTGTCGCGTGCTTTTATCCGCGCAGCACAGCAGGTCGGCATTCCCTATAATCCCGATTTCAATGGCGCTGTGCAGGAAGGCGCGGGATTTTACCAGACTACAACCCATGACGGGCGGCGCTGGTCTGCGGCTGAGGCGTTTCTGCGCAAGGCGGAAAAACGCGGCAATCTGAAAATCATGACCGAAACCCGCGTGGCGCAGATCCTGTTTGAGGGCAACCGCGCCACCGGGGTTGAACTGGAAAACGGCACGCGCATCGCCGCCGCGGGGGAGGTCGTGTTATGCGCCGGGGCCATTGAAACCCCGCGACTGATGCAGCTTTCGGGCCTTGGGCCAGCCGCGCATCTGGCAGAGCACGGGGTCGCGGTGGTCGCTGATCTGCCGGGGGTCGGAGCGAACTATCAGGATCACCTGGAAACCAATGTGCAATGCTATACCCGTGATCCGATTTCATTTTACCGCCAGGACAAGGGGCTGACCGCGGCCTGGCACATGCTGCAATACCAACTGTTCCGAACCGGCATACTGACGTCGAATGTGGTGGAATGCGGCGGCTTCGTTGATGTGTCCAACACCGGGTTGCCCGATGTGCAGTTCCATGTGCTGCCCTTCATGGTCGGCTGGGCTGATCGTGACCCGATCGAAGCCCACGGCATGTCCGTCAACCCCTGCTTTCTGAGGCCGCGGTCGCGCGGATCGGTCCGGTTGCGCTCTGCCAACCCCAAGGACAGCGCCTTGTTTGATGCCGGAAGCTTCTCCGATCCTGAGGATCTGGAGGTGCTGCTGCGGGGCACCAAAAAGGCGATAGAGATTTTCCGTGCTCCGGCGCTTGCGTCGCTGGTCAGGGATTTTGCCTTGCCCTCACCCCAGGCCCATGGCGATGATGACGCGCTGCGCGATTTCATCCGGTCGAACTGCAAGACCGTGTTCCACCCGGTCGGCACGGCCAAGATGGGTCCGGACAGCGATCCGATGGCGGTGGTTGACCGCGAACTTCGCGTGCGCGGTGTGCACGGGCTGCGCGTGGCGGATGCATCCATCATGCCGCGCCTTGTCTCGGGTAACACCAACGCCCCGGTCATGATGATCGCGGAACGTGCTGCGCGGTTCATTACGGGCAAGGAAACTTTGCACCAGGACTGAATGTTCAAAAGGGAGGAAACCAAATGAACAGGAAAATTTATGCAACTGTGATCGCGACGGGGCTGCTGCTCGCGCCGGGAATGGCCGCCGCGGATGCCGTCTGCGGCGCCAACACCGGCGAAGCCGCAACCGGCGCGCCGATCAAGATCGGTGGTATTCACGGCAATGCAGCACCGGGCGATTTTTCCGCTTCGACAGACGCGGCAGGCGCGTATTTCGACTGTGTGAACGCCAATGGCGGGATCAACGGACGACCCATCGAATACCTCGTCGAAAACGACCAGTGGAACCCGGAACTGGCCGCACAGGCTGCGGCAAAGCTGGTTGAGGACGAAGGCGTTGTTGCCCTTGTCGGCAATGGATCTTTTGTCGAGATGAGCGTGAACGGCCCGTTTTATGCAAATAACAACGTGATGACGATGGCCTCTGCCTGCGCTGTGTCCGAATGTTTCGAAAGCTCCAACATCGTGTCAACGAACCAGGGGCCGCTTCCATCCTCGATCGGCGCAGCGATGTATGCGGTGGAAGAACTGGGTGCGACCAATGTGTCCTGCATCGGTCTTGCGATTCCGTCCGTCGGCAACTGGTCCTGCGGCGCGGTTGAGGAATACATGGCCTCAAAAGGGTTGAGCGGATCTTCGGTCCTGATGAACCCGGCCGCACCGGATGTGAACTCCGGCCTGCTGGAGGCGATTGCCTCGGGGGCGGACTCTATCCTTGTGAATCTTCCCGCGGGATTGGCAGTGGCCTTCCTTGGTGTGGCGCAGGAACAGGATTTGGGTGACGTCTACAGCTGGACATCCTCGACCCCGCTTTATGATGTTTCGGTGCCGGACGCGCTGGGCGAATACTGGAGCGGCAAGGTCTATGTCAGCGCCGAACTCAACCCGCTCGATAGCGAAGGGGCGGACAACCAGAACTGGCTGGCGGTGATGGATGCCTATGCAAGCGATGACGACCCGCGCGATACTTTTGCTCAGTCGGGTTATCTGTCGGCAAAATACTTCGTCGATACGATGCTGCAACTGGATCCGGCGGAGCTTGATAACCGTGCGGCGGTGACGGATGCCATCAAGGCAATCAATGGTCTGACCTCTGACATGATGTGTGGACCTTACTACGTGGGGGACGCGGATCGTCATATGCCTAACCACGCCGGGATCATGGTTGTGATCAAGGATGGCGGTTTTGAAACCGTGCGTGATTGTTTCGAATACGAAAGCCCGTATTTCGAACCGATCATCGCAACCGAAGAGGCGCTCGGATTGCGCTGACCTCTTTCAGAGCTGAAGCCCGGCATCGTTCCTGGTGCCGGGCTTCCTTTTGCGACTATCAAGAAGAAGATGATGAAACGGCTATTTCCATATCTGGGTTATATTGGGCTGATGGCGCTTGCCTATATGCTGCTTGCCGCAGGGAAACCCATTCAGGTCGCGGGCCTGTTTCTGGTGTCGGGCCTTGCGGTTGGTTCCCTTTATGCGCTGGGCGGCATAGGCCTTGTCGTGCTTTATCGCGCAACCGGGGTTCTGAATCTTGCTTCAGGCGCGGTTGGTGCGCTTGGGGTGATGCTGGCCTGGCAGTTGCAACAATGGGGCTGGCCTGAGGCCGCCACCTGGGCCGCCGCCATTCTGACGGCTGTTTTGCTCTCCGTTGGCTATGGGCGGGTGATTGCGCCCGGCCTTGCCTGGCGTGAACCGGTAGTGAAGGCGGTGGCGACCCTTGGCTTTGCGATCATCGTGCTTGGGCTTACCGCATTCTTCTGGGAAGATGACGTGCGCAGCTTTGGGCTGCCGACTGACAATACCGCGATCGTGCTGCTTGGCATGCGGGTCACGCTCACGCGGTTGATCGTGGTTGCGGCGGCTTTTCTGATCGTGGCTGGCATCTGGCTGTACCTTGCCCGCACCCGCACCGGGCTTCAGATGCGCTCGCTCGCCAATAACCGCGACCTTTCAGCGATGATCGGGGTGAATATCGGGCGGGTTGAAACCATCGCCTGGGGCATTGCCGGGGTGATTGCCGGGTTCACAGGGCTGATGTTCGGCGATCTGGTGCGGCTGGAACCTTTTGTCATCACCTTCATGGTGATCCCCTCGGTTGCAGCGGCGATCTGCGGCAGGCTCGACAATCTGGGCCTTGTGCTTGCCGGGGGTCTTGCCATGGGTGTGGTTGAATCGCTGCTGACCCTGTCCCCCACATTGAAAACGATCCGCCCGGTGGCGCCGTTTCTGATTGCTGCTGCCGTGCTTTTAATCATGCAACGTGGTCGGCCATTGCTGTTTGCGGGGGATGACTGATGCCGTTGAACATTGATCGCTCCGGCTGGGTCGGATTGTGTTTCTTTGCCCTGACCGTGGTCGCCTTGCCGATGCTTGCGGGTGGGCAATGGGTCAAGATTTTCATCTCGACCACCTGTTTCATCATCGCGGCGAGCGGTGTCGCCTTCATGTATGCGCGCCTTGGCATGGTGTCGCTCGGGCAGGTGGCGCTGATGGGGGTCGGCGGCTGGGTCATGCTGCGCATGAACCACGCCTATGAGTTTCCGTTTGAGGTTAACCTTGCGGTTGCCGGGGCGGTTACAATGATCTTTGGCTGGGTGCTGGCGTTACCGGCGCTGCGGATGCGCGGCCTGTATCTTGCGCTGATCACGCTGATGGCTGCGGG
Organism: uncultured Rhodobacterales bacterium; assembly: GCA_964441435.1. Classification (GTDB taxonomy): domain Bacteria; phylum Pseudomonadota; class Alphaproteobacteria; order Rhodobacterales; family Rhodobacteraceae; genus CAYTUW01. The sequence continues at coordinate 2,775 of CAYTUW010000094.1, read as the reverse complement.
CGGGCTTGAGGTGATATTCTCCACCTTTCGTTTCCCCAATGGCGGCGAAGGGTTCTGGGGTGTGACCCCATCCTCTGCCCTGCCATTCCGGCGCCCGGCCTTCGCCCAGAGCGACGTGGCCTATCTGCGGTATGTCATCAGCGTTGCCCTGATCGGGTTCCTTATGATCGAAGCCCACCGAAGGCTCGCGCCAGGGCGGGCCTGGGCCATGATCCGGCGATCGGAGGCGGCGGCGCTCGCTTCAGGTGTCAATGTGCTCTACTACAAAGTCTGGGCTTTTGGCCTGTCAGGCCTGCTGGCAGGGATCGCGGGCGGTCTGCTCGCCGGGGGGCTGGGGCTTTTGGATCCGGCGACATTCCGGGCCTCTGAGTCGATCATGCTGTTTGCGCTATGCGTCGTTGGTGGCGCGCGGTTCTGGCTGGGCGCGATCATTGCCGGGCTGCTGTACAGGGTCATGCCCGCGCTCTTTAACGACTGGGCGATTGATGCCGATCTGACACTGGTGATCTTTGGTGCCGGACTGCTGCACGCGGTGATCACCGCACCGGATGGCATTTCCGGTCAGATCATTGGCCTGGCCCGAAAACTCATGAGGCGGATATGATCGAACTTTCAGACCTCACGGTGAAATTTGGCGGTGTTACCGCGCTGGATGCGGTCAGTGCGCGCTTCAATGCCTCCGTCAACGGGATCATCGGGCCGAACGGGGCGGGCAAGACCACGGCGATGAATGTGATTTCGGGTTTTCTGAAATGCACGGGGCATATTCGCTGGAATGGTGAAGATATAGGGGACCTCCCGGCCCATCGTCGCACGCGTTGGGGGTTGCGGCGCTCCTTTCAGCGCGAACAGATTGCTGACGATCTGACTGTGGTCGAAAATCTGAAGGTGATCCTTGATGCAACACCCGGCAGCCGGGCGGAAAAGCGCGCCGACCTTGACCGTGCGCTGGAGGTTTCGGGCCTTGCGGATCAGGCAAGCCGCATCGCAGGTGAACTCAACACCTTTGAACGCCGCCTGACCGATATCGCGCGCTGCCTTGTCGGGGCGCCGAAGATTGTGATGTTTGATGAACCTGGCGGCGGACTTGCGCGGGAGGAGGCGGCAAAGCTTGGCGATCTCATCCAGCAGGTGCCGGCACTGACCGGGGCAACGGCCCTTGTAATCGACCATGATGTCGATCTGATCGCCCGGATATGTGAGGAAACGCTTGTGCTCGACTTTGGCAAGAAGATTGCCTTTGGCCCGACGCTTGAGGTGCTCGATGATCCGAAGGTGAAAGCCGCCTATCTCGGCATTGAGGAGGCCGCGGAATGACGCTTGATATCAAAGGTTTGACGGTGCTTCGCAGTGGGCGGCGGGTGGTTGCAACAGCCAACCTGTCGGTTGCGCCGGGCAAGGTGACGGCGGTGCTTGGTGCCAATGGCGCGGGCAAGTCGGAACTGGTACTGGGAGTCGGCGGCATGCTGGTGGTGAGCGAGGGTTCGGTTGTTGCGGATGATGTCGAATTGACGGGTAAAGCACCCGAAGCGGTGCGCCGAGCCGGTGTTGCGATTGTGCCCGAAGGTCATCAGGTGCTGACGCGGCTGACGGTGGATGAAAACCTGCGCGTGGCGGCCTCTCTCTTGCCCGCGGCTGAGGTCGAAACCGCCCTGGGCAAAACCTATGCGCTGTTTCCTGAACTTGCCGAGCGCAAGCGACAGCTTGCGGGCACCATGTCCGGCGGGCAACAACAGATGCTTGCCATTGGGCACGCGATGATGTGCCAGCCGCGCTATCTGCTGATTGATGAGATGTCGCTGGGGCTGGCACCGCTGATCGTGAAACGCCTGGTGAGTGCAATCAGTGAACTGGTGGCAGGAGGCGTTGGTGTGATCCTCGTCGAACAGTTCACAGAGGTCGCGCTGGCGCTGGCTGATGATGCGATCGTCATGCGCCGCGGGGAGGTACGCTATTCCGGCGCGGCGCATGTTCTGAAAGATGACCCGGCCACGTTGGACCGGGCCTATTTTTAAGCTTAGGGTCCTGACCCTAGGGTCAGGACCCTAGAACCCTAGCCAAATACGGCTTTTTGTTGAGTTTCAAGGCGCTGACGCTGGAACAGATCAAAGTCAGCGGGCGGTTGCTGCCCGTCCGTGATTTCCTCGAACGGGTCAACGACATCCGTACGATGGCCTGAAAGCTGCTCGATCGTCGCCAGCCCGCAGAAGGGTACGACAACCTCAGCATAGCCCCCCTCATGCACAGCAACCACACGCCCGCCGCAAACCTCATCCGCCAGTTCCATGATTTGCCGTGTCATTTCGCGGAAGGTGCCGGAATGGGCCTGCATGCGCGACAGCGGGTCAAAGGCGTTGGCGTCAAACCCGCTGGCCACCACGATCATGTCAGGTGCAAAATCCCGGATAGCGGGCAGCACCAGAAGCTCCATCGCGTCGAGGTACGCCTTATGCCCGGCTCCGGGCAGCAGCGGGATGTTGAGGTTCGCACCCTCGCCATCCCCCGCACCGCGTTCGTCGGCAGGGCCCTGGCCGGGTGGGAAACAACCTTCCTGATGGATCGAAATCGTCAGCGTGTCGCCCCGGTCGTAATAGATCGCCTGGGTGCCATTGCCGTGATGCACATCCCAGTCCAGCACCACTGTCTGGCCAAGCCCGTGGTTTGCGCGCGCTGCCTCCACCGCGATAGAAATATTGGCAAACAGGCAGAATCCCATCGACTGCTCCGGCAGGCAATGATGCCCCGGCGGGCGCGACAGGGCATAGGCGTTCTGAT
>CAYTUW010000093.1:10587-11079 GCA_964441435.1 uncultured Rhodobacterales bacterium | reverse complement strand
CGATATCGACATCCGTTTTGCGGTTGCAGAAGATGATCGCATTGGTGCAGGCGTCGCCTTCGCCGTCGATGAGCGCGCGCAGAAGTTTGCGTTTTTCGGTCGGCTGGCGGTCCTTGCGCGACGCTTTGAACATCACAACGCCCTGTTCGATCGTTTCACTCGTTGTGGCCGCGCGGGCAACTTCGATCTTCGCCGGGTTGCTGAGGAAGGTGTTGGTGATGCGTTCAATTTCCGGCGCCATGGTGGCGGAAAAGAACAGGGTCTGCCGGGTGAACGGTGTAAGGCCAAAAATGCGTTCAATATCCGGGATGAACCCCATGTCGAGCATGCGGTCCGCCTCATCCACCACCATGATCTGAACGCCGGTCAGCAAGAGCTTGCCACGCTCAAAATGGTCCAGCAGGCGACCAGGCGTCGCAATCAGAACATCAACGCCCTTGTCTATCAGCGCATCCTGTTCCTTGAAGCTGACACCGCCAATAAGCAGCGCCT
>CAYTUW010000093.1:0-10577 GCA_964441435.1 uncultured Rhodobacterales bacterium | reverse complement strand
CCTTTGTCAGCTTTACGTTCTGGGCGTAGACATCGAAGTTTTCCGCCACTTGTGCGGCGAGTTCACGCGTCGGACACAGAACCAGACTGCGTGGCATGCGGGCCCGGGCGCGGCCACGCGCCAGCATGGTGATCATCGGCAGGGTAAAGCTTGCGGTTTTTCCGGTTCCGGTCTGGGCAATCCCCAGCACATCGCGGCCCTCAAGCGCGGGTGGAATCGCCCCTTCCTGTATCGGGGTCGGGCTTTCATAGCCTGCCGCCTCAACAGCTTTCAGGACTTTCGGATCGAGCTTCAGGTCGGAAAATTTGGTCATTCAGGTCCGTATCTTGCAGGCCGGTGCCTGCCATGCGTCGGATTTCAAGGCAAATGCCGTGCGCAGTTATCCACAACACCCGCGCCTCAGCCCCATTGCGCCAAGGGGTTACTTGTTTTGCGCCGCAGGGTCAACGCCGATGGGCTAAAACCCAATAGTTTCAGCAGGAATTTGTTGATTGTATCGAAAGTGGCAACAAATAAGGTTTTATTGGCCCATCATTTCCTTCGTTGCGGAGAGGGTCAGATCCGGGTGATCCCGCTCGATGCGGTCGATGTCCCATTGGAGGCGCGTCAGATAGACGATGTCGCCGTCGTGATCATGGGCGATGTGCTGTTTGTTGGCATTCACAAACTTATCCACAGCTTCCCGATCCCCATGCACCCAACGGGCGGAGGTGAACTGGCTTTGGTCAAACCGCACAGGCAGCCCGTATTCCAGCTCAATCCGGCTTCCGAGCACCTCAAATTGCAACTGCCCGACGACCCCTACGATGAAACCAGCGCCAATCGCTGGTTTAAAGACCTTGGCAGCGCCTTCTTCAGCAAATTGCATCAGCGCTTTTTCCAGATGTTTGGATTTTAACGGATCGCCCGCGCGCACACCTTGCAAAAGCTCCGGCGCGAAGGAGGGGATGCCTGTCACGCGGATCGCCTCCCCCTCGGTCAGCGTGTCACCGATGCGCAACTGCCCATGATTTGGAATACCGATGATGTCGCCTGCCCAGGCCTCCTCTGCCAGCTCACGGTCAGAGGCAAGGAACAGCACAGGGTTTGACACCGCCATCGGTTTTTTGGTGCGCACATGGGTCAGCTTCATGCCACGTTTGAAATGCCCCGACGCCATGCGAACAAAGGCGACACGGTCACGGTGTTTGGGGTCCATATTGGCCTGCACCTTAAAGACGAACCCGGCGACTTTCTTTTCTTCGGGGGACACCTGGCGCGGCTCGGCGGATTGGGGTTGCGGCTCCGGCCCGTATTGGGCGATGCCGTTCATCAGCTCCTGCACGCCAAAGGAATTGATGGCGGAACCGAACCAGATTGGCGTCAGCGTGCCGTCACGCATCGCCTGGCGGTCAAGCGGCGGCAGCAGTTCCCTGGCCATTTCGATCTCTTCAAGGAAGGTTTCTAGCAGGGGGCCGGGCACATGTTCAGCAAGCTTGGGATCATCCAGCCCGTTGATCTTAACGCTCTCGGCCACTTTGTTGCGGTCCGCACGGTCCATCAGTTCCAGCCGGTCACGCAGGATATCGTAGCAACCGATAAAATCCCGCCCGATGCCGATGGGCCAGCTGGCAGGCGTCACGTCAATCGCAAGGTTTTCCTGAATTTCATCAATGATTTCAAAAGCATCCCGGCTCTCGCGGTCCATCTTGTTGCAGAAGGTCAGAATCGGCAGATCGCGCAGGCGACAGACCTCAAAGAGTTTCTGAGTCTGGCTTTCCACGCCCTTCGCCCCATCAATCACCATGACGGCGGCATCCACCGCTGTGAGCGTGCGATAAGTGTCTTCGGAAAAGTCGCTATGGCCCGGTGTATCGACCAGGTTGAAGCGAAACCCGTCAAAATCAAACGACATCGCAGAGGCAGAAACAGAAATCCCGCGATCCTTTTCCATCTGCATGAAATCTGAACGGGTGCGCCGGGCTTCGCCTTTTGCGCGCACCTGGCCCGCCATCTGGATCGCACCGCCATACAGCAGGAACTTTTCCGTCAGCGTGGTTTTACCGGCATCCGGGTGGCTGATGATAGCAAAGGTCCGGCGGCGGGCAACCTCCGGCGGCAGATCAGGGGTGTTTGTGGCTCTGTCCAACATGGGCAGCCATATAGGGCAGGGCGCGCGCCTGCGCAATCGTCGAACGCTGTCAGGACATGCATAACTCGGGGGGTGACAAACTTCGGCGGAACGCCTTTAGTGGCGCAGTATGATACCGGGAGAATAATCATGGATTTAGGTATTCGTGGGAAACGAGCGCTGGTTTGTGCGTCATCCAAAGGGTTGGGCCGGGGCTGTGCAGAGGCGCTGGCCGCCGAAGGGGTGAACCTCGTTATGAACGCGCGCACGGACGGCCCCTTGCAGGAGGCGGCAGAAGCCATCCGTCAGGCGCACGGGGTTGAGGTCACAGCTATTGCCGCAGATATCACCAGTGAGGAAGGCCGCGCCAGGGTGCTCAGTGCAGCGGGCGATGTCGATATCCTTGTCACCAATGCAGGCGGCCCGCCCCCCGGCATGTGGCATGACTGGGAGCGTGAGGATTTTATCAAGGCGCTGGACGCCAATATGCTGACGCCGATCGCCCTGATAAAGGCCCTGGTGCCTGGCATGATGGAGCGGGGATGGGGCAAGGTTGTGAACATCACCAGCCAGTCGGTGAAGGCACCAATCCCGGTTCTTGGCCTGTCCAATTCCGCCCGGGCGGGTCTTACCGGATATGTCGCCGGGACCGCCCGCCAGGTTGCGGCAAAAGGTGTCAATATCAATAACTTGCTTCCCGGAATTCATGCAACTGATCGGGCCGTTTCGCTGGATGGTGGTGTCGCAAAAGCCGAAGGGATTTCGGTCGAGGAAGCGAAATCGCGCCGTGAAGCTACGATCCCTGCCCGCCGTTACGGCACACCCGAAGAATTTGGTGCCGCCTGTGCGTTCCTTTGTTCGGATCGCGCAGGGTTCATCGTCGGGCAGAATATCCTTCTGGATGGCGGCGGCGTGAACGCCACACTGTAGGATGCTGAAATGGCGGACAAATTCAGCCTGAAGGATGAGCTCTTCAACGCCGATACCGTAAGCTACCTTGCCGGGTTGTTCGTCGCGGCGGATGACAGGTTTGATGGCGCGCGGTTCCAGCGCGATATCATGGGCAGCATGTTGTCCCTGGAACTGAAGGATCGAATATCGCTGATCACGGATGTGCTGGCACAGCATCTGCCGGATGATTTTGATCAGGCCGCGGAACGCATCCATGCGGCGCTTCCGCCGCCGCTCGACCCGACCAAAACCGACAATGATTTTGGTCGGTTCATCATGGCACCGCTCGGGGAATTTACCGCGCGCTATGGGTTGGAACACCGCGAAGCGGCGATGCGGCTGCTCAAGGCGTTGACCATGCGGTTTTCGATGGAATTCGCAATCCGTCATTTCATCAATCGCTGGCCGGAGGAAACGCTCGCAGATCTCACCCTTTGGGCACGGGATGACAACTACCATGTACGCCGCCTGGTGAGCGAAGGCACACGGCCACGCCTGCCGTGGGGTAAGAATATCGTGGTGGGCATAAAAGCGCCCCTGCCTCTGCTTGACACATTGCATGCCGACCGCACCCGCTATGTCACAAGATCGGTCGCCAACCATTTGAATGATATAGCGAAACATGAACCGGATCTTGTCTTTGAAACACTTCGACGCTGGCGGTCTGAGGGGCAGCAAAAAGCGCCCGAACTTGACTGGATGACCCGTCACGCCCTGCGCTCACTAGTGAAACAGGGACATAAGGGCGCGCTGGATCTGCTTGGCTACCGACGCGATGCGGCGGTAGACGTGGCGCTGACGGTCCGGACGCAAACCGTGCGGTTTGGTGGTGCGCTGGAATTTGATGTTGATCTGGCCGCACGGAATGATGAGGCGCTGCTGATTGATTATGTCGTGGATTTTGTAAAAGCCAACGGCACAACGGCCCCAAAAGTATTCAAGCTGAAAACGCTGAATATCGGTGCGGGGGACAGGACACAACTTAGCAAGCGCCATGTGCTGAGGGCCAATGCAACGACTTTCCGGTTGTTTGCCGGGACGCATCGGGTTTCCCTGCAGGTGAACGGCGTGATCCGGGCGACCGGGCAGTTTGACCTCATTGAAGCCTGAGCGCGGCCCTGCTATGGCCCTGTCGGCATGATGAAAGGCCCGGTGGTGAGTGACGCGAAACCAAGACTGGAAATTAAAAACCTGACGCGTTCCTATGGCGGGCAGCGGGTGGTTGATGCGGTGTCTCTGAAGGTCATGCCGGGGCAAGTGACCTGTCTGCTTGGCCCATCCGGTTGCGGAAAATCCACCACCCTGCGCATGATAGCCGGCGTTGAAACGCAGGACAGCGGTGAAATCTACGTTGATGGAATGTTGATCAGCGGCTCCCATACCCATGTGCCGCCGGAGCAACGCGGAATTGGCCTGATGTTTCAGGATTTTGCGCTGTTTCCGCATCTGACGGTGAAACGCAACGTCGGATTCGGTCTGCGTGGAGAAGCGGCGGCTGAGGGGCGCATTATGACGCTGCTGGAGCGGGTGGGGCTTGCCCATTTCGCGCACAAGCACCCGCATGAACTGTCAGGCGGCGAACAGCAGCGTGTGGCCCTGGCCCGGGCCTTGGCCCCACGTCCCCGGATCATGTTGATGGACGAACCGTTTTCCGGGCTGGATGACCGTTTGCGCGATGAGGTGCTCGACGAAACGCTCGCCATGCTCAAGGAAGAGGAAACCGCCGTTCTTCTGGTGACCCATGAACCAACGGAGGCCATGCGGATGGGGGATGAAATCGCGTTGATGCGTGATGGCCGGATTGTACAACAGGGCGCCCCTTATAACATTTACAACGCACCGCAAGATATTGAATCTGCAAAGTTCTTTTCAGATATAAATGTGGTTGAGGCCACTGTTGAAGGGGCGCTTGCCGATACGCCCTTTGGGCAGTTCCTGGCCCCCGGTCACGCCGATGGTACCAAGGTTAACATCGTGTTTCGTCCACAACATCTGCGGATTGACTTTGATCGCGGCGGCCGTGGTCCTAATCCAACCGCAAGTGACGGGGTTGCCGCACGGGCGGAGGTGCAGCGCGCCCGCTTTGTCGGGCGCGAAAGCCAGGTCGATTTCCGGCTTGATGACGGGCGGATATTGAAGGCGAGCGTGCCATCGGTCTTTTTACCGACCGAGGGCACTGTGCTCTGGCTCACGGTACCGCGCGCGCGGTGTTACGTGTTCCCGGCCTAAAAAAGTGCCGCGACAGATGGTCAATCCGTTGTCTTTGGGCTATGAATCACCGCCAGAACTTCCTAAGTAGGGTTCAAGAATATCTGCGGGCCATGGCTGCCCCGCGAAGGGAGACTGAAATGCTCAATAATATTGGCCTTCCGAGCCTTCTTCTGATTGCTGTTGTCGTGCTTGTCCTGTTCGGGCGAGGTAAGATTTCTTCGCTCATGGGCGAGGTCGGCAAGGGCATCACCGCGTTCAAACGCGGCGTGGATGACGGAAAGAAGGAGTTGGAGGAAACCGCCGCCGAAGAGGCGCGCGATGTGACCCCGGAAACCGAAAACGACAAAGCGTGAAGACGGTCTGACCCGCGATGTTTGATCTCGGCTGGACCGAATTGCTGCTGATTGGCGTTGTGGCGCTGATCGTGATCGGGCCGAAGGACCTGCCCGGCCTGTTCCGGTCGCTTGGCCGCTTTACCGGAAAGATGCGCGGCATGGCCCGGGAATTTCAGCGCGCCATGGATGAGGCCGCGGATGAAGCGGGCGTTAAGGATATCAAGAACATCGGCGGCGATGTCAGCCGGACGCTGAAAACCGCCACCAATCCGGTTGGGGCGGGGCTTGATGCGGTGAAAGACGCCACCAAGGGGTTAACCAAGCCGCTTTCTGATGTCGGCCCGGAAACTCGGAAGCTGTCAGAAGAACGCGCCGCCGCCGCAGAAAAGATTCGCAAGAAAACGGCAGAGGTTGCCAACAAACGCCTGGAACGCGAAGCCGCTGAAAAGGCCGCAACCGAAACAGGCGAGAAGGCGGTTGAACCTGCAAAAAAGAAACCCGCCGCGCGCAAAACGCCTGCAAAGAAACCGCCTGCAAAGAAATCGGCGGCAAAGAAGCCCGCTGCCAAATCCGGGGCAGCCAAAACCACAGCCCAGAAGACCGCAACGCGCCGAAAATCAACGGCCAAATCCAAAGACGATAGCTGATGAGTGACGAAGCCGAGCAAGGCGAAGATAAGGCGATGCCGCTGATCGAGCATCTGACGGAGCTGCGCACAAGGCTGATCCGTTCCGTCATGGCGTTTATCGTTGGCATGGTCATCTGTTTCAGCTTTGGCGGTGCGATCCTTGATTTCCTGTTGATCCCGATCGAAAACACCATGCGGTCACTTGGCGATCCGAACCCGGTGATGATTTACACCGCGCCGCAGGAATATTTCTTTACGCTGATCCGAATTTCCATGGTGGGTGGGCTGATGCTCGGCTTTCCGGTCATTGCCTATCAACTGTGGCGTTTTGTGGCGCCGGGGCTTTACCGCAATGAACAGGATGCGTTCCTGCCCTTTATCATTGCATCCCCCATTCTGTTCCTGCTTGGGGCGAGCTTTGCACATTACATCGTCATCCCTCTGGCGATGGCGTTTTTCCTCGGGTTTGCGGATCTGCCGTCCTATATCTCCGCCGTATTGTCGGGGCAGGAAACCCCTGCAATCGCACAGGATACGGGATCGGGTATTGATATTGTGTTCAACGGCAAGGTGAACGAAAGCCTTGATATTACGCTGAAAATGATCGTTGCCTTCGGCATTTGCTTTCAGCTTCCGGTGTTGCTGACGCTGATGGGGAAAGCCGGGCTTGCCAGTTCGCGCGGCCTGCGGGCGACCCGCAAATATGCGGTGGTCGGCATTCTGGTTGTTGCCGCCCTGGTGACGCCGCCGGATGTAACGACGCAGCTGATCCTGTTTGTGGTGGTTTACGGGCTTTACGAAATCTCGATCCACCTCGTTGCCATGGTCGAACGGCGCAAAGATGCCGAGGCCCGCGCCGAAGGTCTGATCGGTGAAGGGGAAAGCCTGTTTGACCCCATGGATGAGGACGACGACGGCGATGAAGGAAATGATGGGGCACGGGCATGAACGACGACGCGCTGTCGCGGATTGCAGAGGCGCTCGAACGGATCAGCCCTCCAAACGGGTCATCGCCGGATTTTGACAGCGCCGATGCTTTTGTCTGGCATACGTCGCCTGATCACCTTGCCCCGGTGCCAAAGGTCAACCGCATTGCCATCAACCTGCTGATCGGCATTGATCGGTCGCGGGACACGCTGCTTGAAAACACCCGCCAGTTCGCCCGCGGCCTGCCCGCCAATAATGCTCTTTTGTGGGGCGCGCGGGGCATGGGGAAATCATCGCTGGTGAAGGCGATTCATGCCCAGATCCACGCAGAGGGGCTGCCGCTCAAGATCGTGGAGGTTCAGCGCGAGGATTTGCCTTCGATTGGGCGTCTGCTGGCCCTTCTGCGCGGGGTGGAACAGCGGTTCCTGCTGTTCTGCGATGACCTCTCTTTCAGCCATGACGATGAGCATTACAAATCCCTGAAGGCGGTCCTTGACGGCGGGATAGAAGGGCGACCGGACAATGTGGTATTTTATGCAACCTCCAACCGGCGTCATCTTATGCCGCGTGACATGATAGAAAACGAACGTGGCTCCGCCATCAGCCCGTCAGAAGCAACGGAAGAAAAGGTCAGCCTGTCGGACCGCTTTGGTCTGTGGCTCGGCTTTCATGCCTGTAGCCAGGATGAATACCTTGCCATGATCCGGGGGTATTGCGACGCATATGGTGTCGAAATTGACGATGATACCCTGCGCGCCGAGGCCGTGGAATGGCAGGCGACGCGCGGCGCACGCTCGGGCCGTGTGGCCTGGCAGTATTTCACCGATCTCGCCGGGCGGCGGGGGGTGAAGCTCTAGTTCAGGTAATCCATCGGATCCTGACTCTCCAACCCGCGCCGCACCTCAAACCGCAGAAAACTGGGCCGGCCTGCGCGAACGGCAGCAATGCGTTGCCCACGGCTGACCGTATCCCCTTTTGCAACGGCGATATCTGTGACATTGGCGTAAACCGTCATGAGGTTATTGGTATGCCGCACCAGAACGACCGCAATGCCATCGGCGCTTTCTGTGACCACAGCAACGGTTCCTGCATCCGCTGAAACGACGGGCGCACCGCTGGTTGCGGCGATTTCAATGCCTTTGCCATCCTCATATGGGCGGATAATGTTGCCTTCGACCGGGAATAGAAGCGCCGCAGAGCTTGTTCTTGTCTGTTCAAGGGCGGGGGATTCCGGTTCCTCCGTAGGCACCTCCGCCACGGGGGTGGTGTCATCATCGGGCAGCGGCTGTGAACTGCTGGGCGGTGGTGGCGTTGGGGTTCCTTCGCCCGGGGCCGAAACCGTTTCTTCTGGTGCTTGTGCAGCTTGTCCGGGCGCGGCGACCGGAATCAGCAGGAACTGCCCCTCCCGGACGTTCAGATCGGGCCCGAGACCGTTCCATTCGGCCAGAGAACGCACAGAGACATTGTAAAGCCGCGCAATCGTATAAGCGGTTTCACCACGTTCGACCCGGTGTTGAACAGGCTCTTCGCCGCTTTGCCCTTCCGGCAGTTGCGGCGGCCGGGCATCTGCCCGTTCAATGGCCCCCCCGGCCAGAGTTTCAACGTCGATCTGACCGGCGGGCGTGATTGGCCCGGTGATGACTGCTCCGGTGGCCGTGGAAGGTTCTGAAACGCGATAGGGCAGGGCAATGATTTCACCGCTGCGCAACGGGGTGCCGACTTCTATCCCGTTGTGTCGTGACAATTCGCCGGCATCCATACCGATCCGCGCCGCAACGTCGGCGATTGTGTCACCGCCTCTGGCGACGGCAACCTGGTAGTTGGGATATGATATGACGCCCCGGTTGTCCGGTTGTGGACGTGGTGCAGTTGCCTGCCGCACTGCCCCGGATGTATCAAATCCTCCGCCAAAGTTATTCCGCAGATCAAGGTCAAAGCCATCACATCCGGCAAGTCCGATAGCGGCGGCTGACACCAGAAGCAGGCGATAGCGGGAACGGGTTCTCTGCATTTCAATCTTCCTCAATTCAGGGTCTGTTTGCCGACCTTTTGTGTCATTATAGCCGTCAACGTGGTGTTAGTCTTTACTCAATCCTTCCAGCAACGGCACGAAGCGGACGGGAAGGAGCTCTTCATAATCAAACCCGGTTTCCGTACGCTGCACCTTGATCAGGCTCTGAACCGCGTCAGATTGCCCGACAGGGACGACCATAATCCCGTCAGGGGCAAGCTGCGCCAGAAGGGGGCCGGGGGGGTCTTCGGCTGCGGCGGTTACCAGAATCTTGTCAAATGGGGCTTGTTCGGGCAGCCCATGGCTTCCGTCCCCCATGATCACGGTAATATTGGTGAAATCGAGGTCGGAAAATATCGCTTTGGCCTCGTTAACCAGCCTGCGGTGGCGTTCGACGGTATAAACACGGCGGGCCAGTTGGCTAAGGATCGCGGCCTGATAGCCGGACCCGGTTCCAACCTCCAGCACCTTGTCGCGTGGCTGCACATTCAGTGCCTGCGTCATCACGCCGACAACCGAAGGCTGGCTGATCGTCTGACCGCAGGAAATGGGCAGGGGGGTATCCTCATAGGCGCGTTCGGCAAAAAGACCACGCACAAAAGGGCCACGGTCCACCTTTTCCATCGCGGTCAGCACGCGCTTGTCCGTAACACCTTTGGAGCGCAGCTGATAAAGGAACTGCATCTTGCGTTCGGCATCGCTCATTCAGAAAGCCCTTCTGACAAGGTCGCCAATGCATCATGGGCCGTCAGATCAGCACGCATCGGGGTGATCGACACGTAACCGTCAAGATTGTCCGCCGCATCCGTGCCGGGCAGCGTGGGTTTGTCCTGCGGTCCGCCCCGCACCCAGAGGAATTTGCGCCCTGAGGGGGCGAAATGCGGCTCAACCCCAAAATAGGTTTCCCGCCGGAAACCCTGGGCTGAGGCCCGCATCCCTTGAACGTCGGCTGCCGGGACTGGTGGAAAATTCACATTATAGAACAGACGGTAGTCTTCCTTGGGCACGGGCTGGGACAGAATTTTGCGCACCACGGCTTCGCCATGGGCGGCGGCGGCTTCAAACGGGTCGGCAAGGGCGCGGTTTTCGGGGCCGAAGAACTGCGACATCGCAATCGCCGGAATTCCTTGAAGCGCAGCCTCCATCGCGCCCCCGATTGTGCCGGAATAAAGCGTATTTTCCGCTGCGTTGTTGCCCCGGTTAACGCCCGACAAAACAAGGTCAGGACGGTTCGGCATGACCTCATACAAAGCTGCGAGCACGCAATCCGCAGGGCTGCCTTCGGCGGCAAAGCGGCGCGAGCCAAGCTCACTGATCATGAACGGATGTGTGTAGCTGATACAATGGCCGACACCGGATTGTTCAAAGGCCGGCGCGACGGTCCAGACCTCGCCATGTTCGCTG
>CAYTUW010000092.1:0-11109 GCA_964441435.1 uncultured Rhodobacterales bacterium | reverse complement strand
GGCCTGATCGCCGAGATCAAGAAGGCGAGCCCCTCCACGGGGCTAATCCGGGCTGACTTTGATCCGCCTGCACTCGCAAAAGCCTATGAGTCCGGCGGGGCAACCTGTTTGTCAGTTTTGACCGATACCCCTTCCTTCCAGGGGGCGGACGACTATCTGACCGCGGCGCGGGAGGCAACCACCCTGCCAGCGCTGCGCAAGGATTTCATGTATGATCCTTATCAGGTGGCAGAGGCCCGCGCGCTCCATGCGGATTGCATCCTGATCATCATGGCCGCCGTCAGCGATGCACAGGCGGCAGAGCTTGAAGACGCCGCCACGGGTTGGGGCATGGATGTTTTGCTGGAAATACATGACGAGGCGGAACTCGAACGCGCCTGCGCGCTGAAATCATCGTTGATCGGAATCAACAACCGCAACCTCAAAACCTTTGAGACCACTCTGGATACCACGCGCCACCTGTCCCGGCTTGTGCCGACGGATCGGACGATTGTCTGCGAAAGCGGCTTATCAACACCTGCTGATCTCGCCGAGATGGCGCGCTACGGTGCCCGCGCCTTTTTGATTGGCGAAAGCCTGATGCGTCAGGATGATGTCACAGCGGCCACACGTGCCCTGCTTGCAAACCCGCTTATGCCGCCCACAGCCTGAGGACCAATATGCCCAAGCTAACGCATTTCGACGACTCCGGTGCCGCGCATATGGTTGACGTTTCGGGGAAAGCCGTGACGGATCGGGTGGCCATTGCCGAAGGCCGGGTAAAGATGAACGCGGATACCCTTGATCTAATTGTAAATAATCGCGCTAAAAAGGGCGATGTTCTTGGCGTTGCGCGGCTTGCGGGGATCATGGGGGCCAAACGGACCGCGGACCTGATACCGCTGTGCCACCCATTGCCCGTCACCAAGGTTGCGCTCGACCTTTCACCAGATGTGACCCTGCCTGGCATTCGCATCACTGCTACCGTCAAAACATCCGGCCAAACCGGGGTGGAGATGGAAGCGCTGACAGCGGTCTCTACGGCCGCACTGACCATATACGATATGGTTAAGGCCGCCGATAAATCCATGGAAATCAGCGATATCCGGGTCGTTCTGAAAGATGGCGGCAAGTCCGGGCGGTATGAGGTTACCGGGTGATCTCCGTTACCGAAGCGCTTTCTGCCTGCCTGAAGCTTGCCCATCGGCTAGACAGTGAATTAATCCCCCTTGCCGAGGCTGCGGGCCGCACCCTTGCCAGGCCCGTGAAAGCGACGCGCAATCAGCCTCCTTTTGATGCCTCCGCAATGGACGGCTATGCACTGATCGGAGCAGAGGCCGAACCCCACGCCATGTTCAAACTGGTTGGCGAAAGTGCTGCGGGCCATGGCTTTGGCGGGCGCGTTGACCCTGGCCAATGTGTGCGAATCTTCACGGGCGCGCCGCTGCCAGAGGGTACCGATCGCGTCATCATTCAGGAAGATGTGCAGCGTCAGGGCGATCTTATCACGCTTAACGATGGGCTGGCTGAACAGCCCTATGTGCGCCCCTCTGGTGCCGATTTCAAAGCGGGCCAGACCTTTGCCCCCGAACGCCCCCTTTCGCCAGGCGATATTGCGCTGCTGGCGTCGATGAATCTGCCACGGGTGGAGGTCATCCGCCGCCCCGAAGTCGCCTTGCTCGCCACAGGGGATGAACTGGTAATGCCCGGCGACAGCCCTGGCCCCGACCAGATCATTGCCTCCAACAGCCTAGGCCTTGCGGCAATGCTGCGGGCACATGGCGCGTTGCCACGAATTTTGCCGATTGCGCGCGACAATGAAGCGTCGCTCTCGCAGGCGTTTGATCTTGCCGCGGGCGCGGATCTGCTGGTGACCATAGGCGGTGCCAGTGTGGGTGATCATGACCTCGTTGGGACAGTTGCAGCGGCCCGTGGCATGGAACGGGCCTTCTATAAGGTTGCCATGCGCCCCGGAAAACCGCTTATGGCAGGCCGCGTTGATGGAATACCGATGATCGGCCTTCCGGGAAATCCTGTTTCATCAATGATTTGCGGGCAGGTTTTCATTCTTCCGATGCTGCGTGTGATGCTCGGGCACGCGCCGGAACCTTTGGCACGTAAAACCGCAACATTGCTGCAAGCACTGCCGCAAAACGGCCCGCGGGAACATTATATGCGCGCGATATTGACCCGTGACGGCATTACCGCGGAAAAACGCCAGGACAGCGCTTTGCTTACCGTCTATGCCAAAGCCAACGCGCTGCTTGTTCGTCCTGCTGGCGACCCGGCTCGGTCGGTCGGTGACACCGTCGAATACCTTGATATATAGCACCTTCTATAGCTTTGCCTTGCTTCACACCACCGCGAAGATCCGTTGACACAAATCAGGAACATGTGTAGAACAACTCCTGAACGCACGGACAATCCGTGTTCACAGAGCAGGAGGAATATCTGATATGCTGACCAAGAAGCAGCTGGAATTGCTCACCTTTATCAACAAACGCCTTCAAAAAGATGGGGTTCCCCCGTCCTTTGATGAAATGAAAGAGGCGCTGGACCTGCGGTCGAAATCAGGCATCCATCGCCTGATCACCGCACTGGAGGAGCGCGGGTTTATTCGCCGCCTTGCCCATCGTGCGCGTGCGATAGAAATTGTGAAATTGCCGGAAGCCATGGAAAATAAAGGATTTGCGCCCAAGGTGATTGACGGCGACAGGCCGGATAGCATTCCACCCGCCGCCCAACCGGTTGACGCGGGCGCAGTGGAGCTGCCGCTGATGGGCCGTATTGCTGCCGGCACCCCGATTGAAGCGATATCTGAAGCTTCCAACAATGTAGCGGTACCGGGGGGCATGCTGACCTCTGGTGATCATCACTACGCGCTTGAGGTTAAGGGGGATTCAATGATCGACGCAGGCATCAACAATGGCGATGTTGTGGTGATCCGGGAAAGCAGTTCGGCGGACAATGGCGACATCGTTGTTGCCCTTGTCGAAGGGTATGAGGCGACGCTGAAACGGTTCCGCCGCAAGGGCAATATGATCGCGCTTGAGGCGGCGAATCCCGCCTATGAAACCCGCGTCCTGCCTGAGGGGCAGGTCAAGGTTCAGGGCAGGCTTGTCGGGTTGATCCGCACTTATTGAGTCCAATATCGTGCACCCGAGATATCGCTGGCGCTGATCAGGCGTGGCACGTTGCGGGTTCCAAATACTGCAAGACTACCAGTTTCACGCAGTTGGCGTTCGCCAAGAACAGGGCAATCGTCGGGAACCTGCGCACGGCCTGTATAGATGATCAGATCATAGCGCTTGCAGACCTCGACCAGACGCGCCCCGCCCCCCCGACCTGACAGATGCGCAATACTGAGTGACGGAAAATCGACCGCGATCAACCCGCCGTCCCTTATTAATCCTGCGCGCGCCACCGCTTCGACACGCCCCGCGCCATCGCCATCGTTTTCAAGCCAGCTTCGCGCGACGAAACCATCACCGCGTTCCTTGTTCAGGGCCCGCCCCTCTTGCCCCAATAGCCCGATCAGGCCGCCGCTTTCAGATATCAGCAAAAGCGGCCGAGGGGTCATCACCCAGATCATAAAGGCGATCATAACCACCGGAATCCCGGCCAATCGCCCGCCTCCGCGCCAGATGACAAAGATCAGCGCCCCCGCCGCCAGAAGCGGCACAACCCAAGGTGAGGGCGACGGCAGATGATAGACCGCCCCTTCGAGCCCGGCGACCCATTCCGCAACAAGGAGGATCCAGCGAATGCCCTGCTCCATCACCCAAAAGCCGATCCAATCCAGACCAAGCGGTGCAAGCAGTGTCGCCAATACCCCTGCAGGCACCACAATCGCCCCCATCATCGGCACCGCAAGCACATTGGCCAGCAACCCATATTGCGCCACTTGATTGAAATGTGCTGCCGAAAAAGGCGCAGTGGCAAGCCCCGCCACCAGCGAGGAGAGGACAACCGTGCTGACCGGGCGCAGCCAGCGCGGGCCGAACCATTCCTGCCGATCCCTGAGCGCGCTGAACACCACGACCAGCGCCGTTGTCGCGGCAAAGGACATCTGAAAGCCTGGGCCGACCAGCGCCTCCGGCTCAATCAGCAAAACGATCAGCGCTGCCACCGCCACCGCATGCAGGGTAAGCGCCCGCCGATTCAAAAGGACCGCAACCAGCATCACAGACACCATGATAAAGGCACGCATCGTCGCCACGGCCCCACCAGACAGCAGCAGATAGCCAATCGCCACCAGGATGGCGACAAAGGCCGCTATCTTTTTCACCGGCCAGTTCAACGCCACTTGGGGAACAAGCGCCAACCCATACCGCAGCGCTGCAAAGACAAACCCCACAAGCAACCCCATATGCAGGCCGGAAATGGCCAGCAGATGTGCCAGATTTGAATGACGCAGATTGTCCACCATCTCACGCGACATAGCAGAGCGATCCCCGGTCATGATCGCTGCGGCAAAAGCGCCGGGTTCCCCGCCCATCCGCGCCAGAACCGCACGTGACAGCTCAGCGCGCCAGCTTTCGACATGCAGCCAGAATCCGCTTACCTTGTCCGGCGCAAGCCGTACCACCGGAACCCGCGTGTATCCAACGCCCCCCAGCCGATCAAACCAGGCATGTCTGCGAAAATCAAAGCCCCCGGGTTCAGCAGGCCCCTGCGGCGGCGACAGGTTCGCTGTTGTCCCGATCACCATGCCGGGCCGCAGGTCTGTCTCTGCCTCTCCATGAAGTGTGATTCGAACCCGCGCCGGGGTACGGGCCGGGGCAAAATCCTCCAGCACGGCCTGATCCAATGTGATCCTGACCCGGTTTGAAAGCGATCGGTCAATACGCACGATGCGCCCTTCAACCGGCCCGTAGTATCGAAACCCCAATACAGGGGCCTTGGACAGCCAGGCATGCCCGCCGGCAACCATCAACCCCGCCACCAATACCGCGGCCGCGACAAACATCGGAGCGTACCGTTCCCCCAGCCACCTTGCCAGGATGATAGCGATCATCAGAGCCAGCCCAAGCATCGCGTAATCGCCCGGTCCCGGCTCGCTGTAGAGTGCGAAATAGGCACCGACCCCCGCACCAAAAAACACCGCCGACCATGGAAAAAGGTACCCGCGCTGCTGCGCCAGACGGTCAAACAGCCACAGCCGCGGCCCCGCCCCGGAGCCTGCCCTTGTCCAAACACCGTCAGCCATTTAGAACCTGCATCAAATTGCACCCTCGCATGGTTTCCAGAAAGTTAACGCCAGAAAGGTTAATGCGTTATGAACGCTTCCCCCTCTGATCGCCCGGTTGTGACGCGCTTTGCGCCTTCGCCGACAGGTTTTCTTCATATCGGTGGTGCCCGTACTGCCCTGTTCAACTGGCTTTACGCCCGCGGCCGGGGGGGGGAATTCCTGCTTCGGATTGAGGATACGGACCGCGCGCGCTCCACGCCCGAGGCCACGCAGGCCATTCTTGACGGGATGAACTGGCTAGGCCTTGATCACGATGGCGAGGCAGTGAGCCAGTTTGCTCGTGTTGCCCGCCATGCCGAGGTCGCCCACGCGATGCTTGGCAGCGGCCATGCCTATAAATGTTTTTCCACCCAGGATGAGATTCAGGCCTTTCGGGATGCGGCCCGGGCCCAGGGCCACTCCACGCTGTTCCGCTCACCCTGGCGCGATACGGATCCTTCTGATCACCCCGATGCGCCCTATGTGATCCGGTTGAAGGCACCGCGTGACGGCGACACCGTGATTGCGGATGAAGTCCAGGGCGAGGTGACCTGGCGCAATGACACGCTGGACGACATGATTTGTTTACGTTCTGATGGCACACCCACCTACATGCTGGCGGTAGTTGTCGATGACCATGACATGGGAGTCACCCATGTGATCCGGGGGGATGACCACCTGGCCAATGCGGCGCGCCAGACGCTTGTCTATCAGGCGATGGGATGGGACGTGCCGGTCTGGGCGCATGTGCCGCTGATCCATGGCCCCGATGGCAAGAAGCTGTCAAAAAGGCATGGGGCGCTTGGGGTCGGGGAATACCAGGCCATGGGCTATACCGCCGCTGCTATGCGCAACTATCTTGCCCGGCTCGGTTGGAGCCATGGCGACGATGAAGTGTTCACTGACGCGCAGGCGCTCGACTGGTTCGACCTGAGCGGAATCGGCAAAAGCCCGGCGCGGTTTGATTTCAAGAAACTCGACCATATCTCTGGCCAGCAAATCACGATGGCAGATAATGCTGCACTGCTGCATGATATTGAGGGGTTCCTGGCAGCAACCGCAGCACCCGCCTTAAACACACATCAGATTGAGGGTCTGACCGCAGCGCTTCCGTTTTTGAAAGATCGCGCAAAGAATATCCCGGAATTAATTGAAAAATCTGCATTTATATTAAATTCCCGCCCTATCGAACCGGATGAGAAATCTGCGAAGAATCTGGATTCAGTATCCCGTAGTATGCTGAAAGAATTGACGCCGCAGCTGCAAAATGTTACGTGGAGCCGCGAGGGACTCGAAGCCGCGACAAACAGGTTTTGTGAGGGCCAGGAGATCAAATTCGGAAAGCTTGCCGGGCCCATGCGGGCCGCCCTGGCAGGACGTTCCGCAACACCAAGCGTGTTTGACATGATGCTCGTGCTTGGGCGTGACGAAACCACCGCGCGTCTTTCTGACGCTGCCGGATAACCACCCGACAGGGGACACTTACCCACCCGGCGATCCGCGCTGGATGAGGGGGATGAAAAAGGGAAAACCATGGCTGATAAAAAGAAAACCGCAACACTGACTTTTGATAATAAGCAGCTGGAATTGCCTATGTATTCTCCATCGGCGGGCCCCGATGTCATCGACATTCGCCGCCTCTATGCCGATGGTGGTGTTTTCACTTATGATCCTGGCTACACCTCCACCGCCTCTTGCGATTCGACCATCACCTTTATCGACGGTGACAAGGGGGAATTGCTGCACCGTGGCTATCCGATCGACCAGCTCGCGGAAAAATCCCACTATCTGGAGGTTTGCTACCTGCTGCTTTATGGCGAGCTGCCCTCCGCTGCGGAACTGGAGGAATTCGAAAGCCGGGTCACGCTGCACACGATGGTGCATGAACAGATGCACAATTTCTTTCGCGGGTTTCGCCGCGATGCACACCCGATGGCAACCATGGTCGGCGTGGTTGGCGCTATGTCAGCCTTCTACCATGACAGCCTTGATATTTCTGATCCCGACCAGCGCGAAATCGCCTCCATCCGCATGATCGCCAAACTGCCGACCATCGCGGCGATGGCGTATAAATATTCCATCGGGCAGCCGTTTGTATATCCGCGCAACGATCTTGATTACGCTTCAAACTTCCTGCGCATGTGTTTTGCCGTTCCGGCGGAGGATTATGAGGTCAACCCGATCCTCGCCCGTGCCATGGACCGTATCCTGACGCTGCACGCGGATCATGAACAAAACGCCTCCACCTCCACCGTTCGGCTTGCGGGGTCGTCTGGTGCCAATCCCTTCGCCTGTATCGCGGCGGGCATCGCCTGCCTTTGGGGGCCGGCCCATGGCGGCGCCAACCAGGCCTGCCTTGAAATGCTGGAAGAGATTGGATCAGTTGATCGCATCCCTGAATTTATCGCTCGCGCCAAGGACAAAAGCGACCCGTTCCGCCTGATGGGCTTTGGCCACCGGGTTTACAAAAATTTCGATCCGCGCGCCAAAGTGATGAAGCAATCCGCCGATGAGGTGCTTGAGCTTCTGGGTGTGGAAAACAACCCGAAACTTCAGGTCGCCAAGGAGCTTGAAAAACAGGCGCTGAACGACCCTTATTTCGCTGAGAAAAAGCTCTTCCCGAATGTCGATTTCTATTCCGGCATCATTCTGGAGGCGATGGGTTTCCCTACCTCGATGTTCACCCCGATCTTTGCTTTGTCACGCACCGTGGGCTGGATTTCCCAGTGGAAGGAAATGATTGGCGATCCGAACCAGAAAATCGGCCGCCCGCGCCAGCTTTACAAAGGTGAGACCACCCGCGACTACGTGGATGTCGAAAAGCGCTAATGGAAATCGGGCCTTCGGGCCCTTTTTCATCTGCGGTTGATCTGCCCTTCTGCCTGGCGTGGAAGGGCGCTCGGTCCGCAATTCACCGAGGCGCCGCCGGTCCCTGACCGCGCTAAACCTGTTTTGACGATCTGACTGCGCCCCTTCCATCGCGCCGCCGACAAGGGCGGCCATCGACATAGCAATCGGGCTTTGCACGATTGCTAAAGACCTGTCAGGTCTTGTGATGCACCCCCGCTCTTTATCGAAGGTCCGTCCCTCTCTACAAAATCAACGCACAAACCCCTGTCGCAATCCGATGCACTTCCCGGTCATCTTGCCATGCCCGGTTTGATCACCCGCACCGCCAGGAAGCAGAAATTCAAGCCTTGATCCTGAGATGCTACCTGGTCATCGCCTGATGACGCCAAAACCCGGGGGGCATCAGAGCCTTGAACAGAAACCGCCCGAAATCTCGCAGGTACTGACCAGAGCCCTGAAAGAACGCGCTTCTGGTTAAGCAGTATTTGTGGGGGTACGGTATTACCGCCCTTCAAACTCTGCTTTGCGCTTTTCCTGAAAGGCGACAATCCCTTCCTGGAAATCACGGGTTTTGCCGCATCTCCCCTGAAGCTTCGCCTCAACTGTCATCTGTTGTTCAAGCGAATTATCCCAGGTGCCACGAATGGCCTTCTTGATCTGGCGATAGGCCACAGTTGGGCCAATGGCCAGGTGATACGCGCGCTGAAACCAGTGATTGTCAAATTCCGCATCGGGGACTGCTTCCCAGATCATGCCAGAGGCCGCGGCCTCCGTGGCGCTGATGGCATCGCCGAACAGTGCGGCGCCCATGGCCTTTGCTGCGCCAACCTGACGTGGCAACCAATAGCTGCCGCCGGCGTCCGGCATTAACCCAATTCGCGAAAAGGCCTGAACGAAAACCGCGCTTTCGCTGGCGATCACAACATCCGCCGCCAGCGCCAGATTGGCCCCTGCCCCCGCCGCGGCACCGTTGACAGCAGCGATTGTCGGGATGCGGCACTCAAAAATCGCGCGCAGCATCGGCTCATATTCTTCACGCAGGGTTCGCTCCAGATCAATATTGGCGGCATTGGCACCGTCGCCCAGATCCTGGCCTGAGCAGAAAGCCTTGCCCTGCCCTGTCATCACCAGCACGCGAGCGTTGTTCTGTGCGTCCCGAACCGCGTGCCTAATCTCTGCCCGCATTTGGGTATTCAGGGCGTTGTAGACATCTGGTCGGTTCAGCGTCAGCACCGCCACATCATCCCGAAATGCAAGGCGGATCATCGAATAATTCATTGCTCATTTTCCTCTGTTCGGCCCAGCAAATCCGCAATTCGCGCCGCTTCATCCGCGCTAAGCGCGACTGAACCGGGCCGTTCACTTTTGCGGTGATACAGGAAAAACCCAAGCAGCGACAAGAGTAGGATTGCAGGGCCGCTCATCCAGAGGAGCAGATTTGCGCCATCGCGACGCGGCTGCATCAGAACGGTTTCGTCGTAACGCTCGACAAAGAAGTTGAGCACCGCTTCGTCATCGGCACCATCGGCAACCAATATACGCACCATTGTGCGTGCATCCCTGGCCCATCCGGAATTGGAAAAGGCGATGCTTTCGCTCTGGCATTGCACACAACGGATCTGGTCATCGAGTGCCTGGGCACGGGCCTCAAGCACCGGATCGGAGAGCATCTCTTCCGGTTCAACCGCCGCGGAAATCGCGGGCCAGACAGCAAGCAACAGGCAGAGGATACGCCATCTCATTCTGCTGCCACCGCCTGTTGCCGCCTGCCGCGCCCCGCGCCAACGCGCATGCGTCGATCCAGAAGACTCAGCAAACCGCCAAGCGCCATCAGAATCGCGCCCCCCCAGATCCAGTTGGCAAAGGGTTTAAGGTGACTGCGCAGGGTAAACCCGCCACCCGATTGCTGATCGCCGATGACAATGTAGATATCACGCAGGAACCCGTTGTCGATCGCCGCCTCTGTGGTTGGCATCCCGGCAACCGGGTAACGGCGTTTTTCCGGGTGTAGCGTTGCAACCACCCGCCCGTTTCGCGCCACCTGTACGGTGGCCAGCGTGGTAAAGTAATTGGGGCCGCGCCCTTCCTCTACGTTGGTCAGTGTCACCTCATAGCCGGCAAAGGCAAAGCTCTCGCCGATCCGGGCAATTCGGATGTCTTCCTGTTCCCAGGCGGTAATTGCGGCGATGGCAAACATTACGATGCCAAGTCCGCCATGCGCCAGCGCCTTGCCCCAATCCGAACGCGGTAGGCGTAACAGGCGCGCGGGCTTGCCCGCACTGCGCAGATGCAGTTCCGCCAGCACGCCCGCCATGATCCACAGGGCCAGGAACAGGCCAATCGGGGCGAGGATCGAGCGCCCCTCCTGCATCGTCCAGACCAGCGCCGCAATGGCCCCGGCGAACAGCAGTGGCACCTGCATACGCTGCGCCGCACGGCCAAGGTCGGCGCGTTTCCAGGGCAGAACCGCCCCGATTGGCAAAATCACCGCAAGCAGCAGCATGAACGGGGTGAAGGCCGCGTTAAAGAACGGCGGCCCCACCGAGACCGGACGGCCAAACACCAGTTCCGAAATCGGCGGCCAGATCGTGCCGATAAAGACCACAAGTGCGGCCACCGCCAAAAGGATATTGTTGAGGACAAGCGCGCTTTCCCGGCTGGCCGGAGCAAAGACTCCGCGCGCCTCTAGCGCGCGCCCCCGAAAAGCAAACAGGATCAACGCGCCCCCGACAAAAAGAACCAGAATACCAAGGATCACCACGCCGCGCTCCGGGTCATTGGCGAAGGCATGCACCGAGGTCAGCAGGCCGGATCGCACGATAAAGGTACCGATCAGCGAAAAGCCAAAGCCCAGGATGGCAAGCAGTACGGTCCAGGCCTTCAACGCCTCACGCTTTTCGACCACGATGGCGGAATGAAGCAGTGCTGTGGCCAGCAACCAGGGCATGAAAGACGCGTTTTCAACCGGATCCCAGAACCACCAGCCGCCCCAGCCCAGTTCATAATAGGCCCACCAGGATCCCAGCGCGATGCCGACCGTCAGGAACATC
>CAYTUW010000091.1:0-11258 GCA_964441435.1 uncultured Rhodobacterales bacterium | reverse complement strand
CTATCGGGTGATAAAGCTGGCTGATCTGGTAGCCCTGCGGCAGGTCAGGATAGAAATAATTCTTACGATCAAAGGCGGAGAATTTGTTGATTTCCGCCTTGAGCCCAAGTCCCGTGCGGACCGCCTGTTCAACGCAGAATTCATTGATGACAGGCAACATGCCGGGCATGGCTGCATCAACAAAGGCGACATTGGAGTTGGGCTCATTGCCAAATTCAGTCGAGGCGCCGGAAAACAACTTGGCCTTGGAACTGACCTGGGCGTGGACCTCCATCCCGATCACAAGTTCCCAATCCTCGCGCGCACCGGCAATCACCTTGGCGGCGGGGGCTTCGTAGGTCAGATCAAGCATATGTTCAGTCCTTTATCAGGCATCAGCGCCTTCTAGGACAGGTGTGCAGAGGGAGCAAGGGGTCGGCAAGGCTTTGCCTGTGAAATCGGGTGCCCTTGATCGGGACCGGGCGGATGCGTATGACGCGGGGCAAATACGCCGGGGAAGCCACATGCGCATAAAAATCATCCAGATCACCGTTCTGTTTGCAATGGCGCTGACCCTCAGCGCATGCTTGTCGAGCTTCTGGCCGGATCCTAAGCCCGCCGCAGGCAGCCAGACGCGGGTTGCATCACGGGTGACAATGCGCTGGGATCACCGCCCGGAAGGGGCAACATGGACACGGGCAACGCTTGCCGCGCTCCGCAGTCACGGTGCGGCATTGCCCGCCATGACACCGCGTGACATCGGGGCCTATTGCCCCGGTTATCCGAATGCATCGCTTGAGGACCGACAACTGTTCTGGACCGGGCTGATTTCTGCCCTGGCAAAATGGGAAAGCACCTGGCGGCCGGATGCGGTTGGCGGCAACGGGCGCTGGTACGGGCTGACCCAGATCTATCCGGATACGGCGCGGCGCTATGGCTGTAATGCCCGTTCTGGCGCGGCGCTGAAAAACGGATCGGCCAACCTGTCCTGTGCGGTGCGGATCATGGCGGTGACAATCCCGCGTGATGGGGTGATTTCGCGCGGCGGGCGCGGATTTGCCGCTGACTGGGCGCCGTTCAACATTCGCCATATGCGCGACGATATTGCCAACTGGACGCGGGTGCAGCCCTTCTGCAACCGTTAGCGCAGGTCGCGGGCGCGGGCCTGCATATCATAGGCGGCAAAGGCCTCTGCAAACCCGTCGAGCGGCCAGGTCAAATCCTGCGCTGCGCCATGTCGGTCCGTAAAGGTGAAGCGTAGCGCGCCGCCGGATTCATCGCAGCGATAAGCTCAGCCGCCCCGGCTGCGTCGAACCCGCAGTAAAGCCCGGTCAGGCACCCGGCCTGCCGGGTTTGCCAAGTGGCGACTCCATCCGCTTCTATGCGAAAGCCGCCTTCGGCAAAGATCGTGCCGGGTTCGGTTCCGAATTCCGCTTTGTCGCCCGCTTGATCCGGTGTGATGAAGAGAAACATCGCAGCAAAGGTGGGGCGTGGCGAAAACACATCCACGTGCCGGATATAGCAGCGCTGAACCAAGGCACCATCCTCATCCCGTTCATCGCAGATGGCGTTCCAGATGCCATGGGCTTCATAATGGGTGACAACCCAGTCGCTTGGCCGATTCACCCCTTGGCGATCCTGTGCAGGTGCCGCAGTGGGCAGGATCATGGCAGGCAGGAGATAGAGAAAGACAATAATCCGGCGCATGGTGTGACCATAGCGGGGGCTGTGATCACCTGCTGTCACAAAGAGGAGAGGTCGCCGGCACCTGACCATTCAGCGGATGCGGAAGGCGCGTTTGATATCGTCAAGCGCCTCTGCCTGGGTCGGGGACAGGCCGGTTTCGCTGGCCGTGGCGACGGCTTTGAACACCTCCATCAACGGTTCGATCCATTCGGCCCCACCAAGCTTTTGCAGCCTGCGGGACAGCCGCGTCACAGCGGGCGATGCGCCGCCACATTCGGTCATGAACCAGCGGCCAAGCACGGTCAGCTCCTCCGCCTCACCGCGATCCACGTTGAGCACGCTTTGCAGCGCGATATCCAGGGCCTGACGCTGTTCCGCCGTGGGCAGCGCGTCAAGTTCCAGAAAACTGACCGCAAGCCCGCCGACCGCAAGTTTGAGATCGTCAATGTCGTCGACGGGATGGGTGCGATTGCGACGGCGAAAGCCAAACCGCCGCGCCGCAAGGCGGACATCGCGGGCGGCGTCGATCAGCTCATGCGTGATTTCGGTGGCGTTCCGGGCGCGCAGAATCCAAAAATAGGCCGCGCCCGCGAGGGCAAGTCAGGCCGACAGGATACGCGATATCATCTCTGAGGTGTCGCGTGAAAGCGACGGTTGCGCGGCGATACGTTCGAGTTCCGTGCGGATCAGCGCCTGTCGGTCGGCATCATAACGGCGCCAGGCCTGAAAGGCCGTTGACATGCGCGCCGTGGTCTGCGGGTTGATCCCGTCAAGCCGGATCAGCGCATCGGCCACCAGCCGGTAGCCGGACCCATCGCCGATGTGGAAACCCGCGTGGTTCATTGCCAGTGCGCCGATCACCGCGCGGAACCGGTTTGGGTTTTTCCACTGAAACGCTGCATCTTTCATCAACTCCGCCGCAAGGCTCGCGGCGCGCTGTGGATGGGCCGCGCTGACCTGAAGGCCGAACCATTTGTCCATGACCAATCGGTCGTGATCCCATTGCGTCCGGAAGGATGCCAGCTCTGCTTCCCCCTTTTCGATCGCCAGCAGGCAACCAAGCGCGCCAAGCTGTTCGGTCATATTATCGGCAGAGGTAAACTGCCGCCCCGCTTCGGCCCCGCCATCAAGGCGTGACAGATAGGACAGTGCGGCCCCGCGCAGAGCACGCTTGCCCGCAGGTTCCGCGTCCGGCGAAAATGCGCCCGGAACATGCATCCCGGCGTAAAGGCGCGGCAAAAGATCCTGCAAATGCTGCGCGATTGCCTGTTTCAACGTCTGAAGGGCGCGCCAGATCTGATCCGGGTCCGGCGTGATGCCCGCTTCAAACAGGGTCTGGGCGATGTCATCCTGACCGGGCAGTCCGAGCGCGAGCGCCCGGAAAGCCGGATCAAGGCTGTCGTCGCGCGCAACCGCCAGAAGCGCATCCAAAAGCCCGCTATCCGGGGCGGATCCATCACGGATCATGCCGATCAGCACATCTTTGGCCAGAGCGCGCCCGGCCTCCCATTTGTTGAAAGGGTCCGTGTCATGGGCGAGCAGAAAAGCACGTTCCTCATTCGTTGTGTCCCGCTCAAGGATCACAGGTGCGGAAAAGCCGCGCAGGATCGAGGGCACAGGTTTTGCCGCCAACCCGGTGAAGCTGAAACTCTGTTCCCCTTCGGTCATTTCAAGCACGGTGGTTTCCTGCACCTCATCGCCGTTGGGGTTGAGCAGCCCGACAGCGATTGGAATAACCCGCGGGGGTTTGTTCTCCTGCCCCGGTGTTGGCGGGGTTTC
The DNA here is from genome assembly GCA_964441435.1 of uncultured Rhodobacterales bacterium. Taxonomy (GTDB): domain Bacteria; phylum Pseudomonadota; class Alphaproteobacteria; order Rhodobacterales; family Rhodobacteraceae; genus CAYTUW01. Next base: position 7,814 of record CAYTUW010000091.1, on the reverse strand, counting down.
CTGTTTGAAGTGAAGGGTATAGGTGCCATCCTCATAGGCGTCGGTGACGCTGAGACGTGGCGTTCCCGCATCGGAATACCAGCGTTTGAACTGGTTTAGGTCACGGCCGGTTGTGTCCTCAAACACCTTGAGCCAATCCTCAATCGTTGCGGCATCCCCGTCATGGCGATCAAAATAGAGGTTGAGCGCATCCCCATAGGCCTGATCACCGACAAGGGTTTTCAGCATACCGATCAGCTCTGCCCCTTTTTCATAGACGGTTGCGGTGTAGAAGTTGTTGATTTCAATAAAGCTTTCGGGCCGCACCGGGTGGGCCAGCGGGCCGTTATCCTCTTTGAATTGCCGGGCGCGCAGGTCGATGACATCGCTGATACGCTTTACTGCCGCTGATCGCATGTCTGAGGTGAACTCGGCATCGCGGAACACGGTCAGCCCCTCTTTCAGGCAAAGCTGAAACCAATCGCGGCAGGTGATGCGATTGCCCGTCCAGTTGTGGAAATATTCATGTGCGATGATCGCCTCGATCCGTTCAAAATTCGCATCGGTGGAGGTTTCCGGGCTGGCCAGCACGACAGAGGAGTTGAAGATATTCAGCCCCTTGTTTTCCATCGCCCCCATGTTGAAATCATCCACTGCGACGATGTTGAACACATCCAGATCATATTCGCGGCCATAGACGTCTTCGTCCCATTTCATCGACTTTTTCAGCGCCTCCATGCCGAAGGCGCATTTGTCTTCGTCGCCCGGGCGGACCCAGATGTTTAGCTCCACCTTTTTGCCCGACATTGTGGTGAATTCATCGGGGTGGTTCAGCAAATCGCCAGCCACCAGCGCAAAAAGATAGGCAGGTTTGGGCCAGGGATCATGCCATTCGGCAAAACCGTCCCCGGATGTGACGGGGTTGCCGTTGGACAGTTTCACCTTTTCATCCCCTTCGATCCGCACGGTGAACGGGGCCATCACATCAGGGCGGTCGGGGTAGAAGGTGATCTTGCGGAAACCCTCTGCCTCACATTGGGTGCAATACATCCCGTTTGAGATGTAAAGCCCTTCAAGCGCGGTATTGGTGTCTGGCGAAATCTCCACCTCAGCCTCAAAAGTGAACGCACCATCCGGCACATCGCAGGTGAGGCCCTGATCGGTGACATCAGGCGTTACAGGTTTGCCGTCGATGGTTGCCGAAATCAGTTTCAGAGCTTCGCCATGCAGAAAAAACGATTGCTGTGGCGCAGCCGGGTTCGGCGCAAGGCGGATCCTCGACAGCACATGTGTTGCACCAGGGGACAGGCGAAAGGTGAGGTGAACATCCTCTATCAGCCAGCCAAAGGGGGTGTAATCCTTGAGGTAGATCGTCTGGTCGGTCATCTGCGTGCTCCCTGCGATTGGCTAAGGTGTAGCCGATCAAACCGCAGGGGCAAGGGGCGCTATTGCACCGGGCGGCATTTTTGCTTATCCGGGCGTGAAATCTGTATTCTAAGGTATACTAGGATGAGGGTATGATGGGCGACCGCATCGAAAAATCTGGATTGCAAGTAGCACCGGAGCTGGCTGTTTTCATCGAAGATCAGGCCCTGCCGGACACCGGGGTGTCGGTCGCGGGTTTCTGGGAGGCACTGTCGTCCATCGTGCACGATCTGGGCCCCAAAAACCGCGCGCTGCTGGCCAAACGGGTTGCGCTTCAGTCCCAGATTGATGCCTGGCATGTCGACCACCGTGGGCAGCCTCATGACGCTGCGGCCTATCAGGCCTTTCTCAAAGAGATTGGCTACCTGCTGCCTGACGGTGATGATTTCACGATCGAGACAACCAATGTTGACCCGGAGATTGCCACGGTGCCGGGGCCGCAACTTGTGGTGCCGATCATGAATGCGCGCTATGCGCTGAACGCGGCAAACGCCCGCTGGGGCAGCCTTTATGACGCGCTATACGGCACCGATGCGCTGGGCGATCTGCCGGTTGGAAAATCCTATGATCCGGCGCGCGGCGCACGTGTCATTGCCTGGGGCAAGGCGTTTCTGGATGAGGTTGCGCCGCTTGCTGAAGGAAGCTGGGCGGATGTTCGGAATCTGCACGCGGGTACCAGGTTGACCCCGGCCTTGCGAAACGCTGACAGCTATGTTGGCTACTGTGGCGAGGCTGATACCCCGTCAGAAATCATTCTGAAAAACAATGCCCTGCATATCAGAATTAAAGTTGATGCGGATTCCCCGGTTGGCAAAGACGACCCTGCGGGCATTTCTGACATCATTCTGGAAAGTGCGATTTCTGCAATTATGGATTGCGAGGATTCCGTCGCCGCCGTGGATGCCGAGGACAAGATCCTGGCTTATTCAAACTGGTTGGGCCTGATGAAGGGCAATCTGGAGGAAGAGGTTCAAAAGGGCGAACGGACGATCATTCGCAAGCTGAAGGCCGATGTGGCATATCAGACGCCGGATGGCGGGGCGGGCACGCTTAAAGGGCGTGCTTTGATGCTGGTGCGCAATGTTGGCCACCTGATGACCAACCCGGCAATCCTTGATCGCGAGGGTCAGGAAATTGGCGAAGGGATCATGGACGCCATGATCACCACGCTGATCGCCATGCATGACCTCAGGCGTGAGGGTGGTAATTCGCTGCATGGCTCTGTCTATGTGGTAAAGCCAAAGATGCACGGGCCTGAAGAAGTCGCCTTTGCGGATGAGCTTTTCTCCCGCGTTGAAGCAGCACTTGGCCTGCCGCAACATACGGTCAAGCTTGGCATTATGGATGAGGAGCGGCGCACCTCGGCAAACCTCAAATCCTGTATTCGCGCCGCGCGCCACCGGGTGGCCTTTATCAACACCGGATTTCTGGACCGGACCGGGGATGAAATCCATACCTCGATGGAAGCAGGCGCAATGGTGCGCAAGGGCGATATGAAAAACGCCGCCTGGATCGCCGCCTATGAGGACCGGAATGTTGATATCGGGCTGGCCTGCGGGCTTCAGGGCAGGGCGCAGATCGGCAAGGGAATGTGGGCGATACCCGATCGGATGGCTGAGATGCTGGCAACCAAGATCGGCCACCCGATGGCCGGCGCCAACTGCGCCTGGGTGCCAAGCCCAACCGCGGCCACGCTGCATGCAACACATTATCACCGGGTTGATGTCTTTGCCCGGCAGGATGAGATCGCCGCAGGCGGTGCGCGTGGAATGCTTGATGACTTGTTGACGATCCCGCTGGCCCAGGGCGTGAACTGGTCTGACGCCGAGATCACAGAGGAAATCGAAAATAACGCGCAAGGCATTCTGGGCTATGTCGTGCGTTGGGTGGATCAGGGCGTCGGCTGTTCCAAAGTGCCGGATATCCATGATGTCGGCCTGATGGAGGATCGCGCAACCTGCCGGATTTCATCCCAGGCGCTTGCCAACTGGCTGCACCACGGGGTTGTCAGCAAGGATCAGGTGATGACGGCCATGCGGAAAATGGCAGAGGTTGTGGATCGCCAGAATGCCGATGATCCCTCCTATCGCCCGATGGCGCCGGGGTTTGATGGCCCTGCGTTCAAGGCAGCTTGCGATCTGGTCTTTGCAGGGCGGGCGCAGCCATCGGGCTATACCGAACCTGTGCTGCACGCCCGCAGGCTGGAGCTGAAGGCACAGGGCTGACGCGCTATCGCAGCATGGCGTCACGCTCTTGTCTCCATGCAGCGACCCGGTTGATCGTACCCGGTTGACGGCTTCAGACCTGCGCCTTCGAACGATTGCACATATATGTACCACACTATGTGCGCTCATGTGGGATGCGCGTAGCGCGCCCCTGCTGTAAATTGCCATAACTTCAACATTCGAGGCCCAAATGGCTCGCCCGATCATTGGTATCATATCTAACCGCGCTCTGCTCAACGACCAATACCCCGCCCATACCGGGGGGACGATGAACGCCGATGCTGTCAGCACGGTGTCGGGCTGTATGCCGCTGCTGATTCCGGCTGATCCGGCCCATGTACGGGTGGAGGAATTGCTGGAGGTCTGCGACGGCTTCCTGCTGACCGGCGGGCGACCCAATGTGCACCCCGAAGAATACGGTGAGGCCGAAACCGCCGCGCATGGTGATTTTGACCGGGCGCGCGACGCCATCACCCTGCCGCTTGTGCGTGCTTGCGTTGAGCGGGGCCAGCCGATCTTTGGCGTCTGTCGCGGCTTTCAGGAGGTCAATGTGGCGATGGGCGGCACGCTTTACCCGGAGATCCGCGATCTGCCGGGCCGGATGAACCACCGGATGCCACCTGATGGCACATTGGAGGAAAAATTCGAACTGCGCCATATCGTGACCGTCAGCCAAGGCGGGCCGTTTCATCGGGTTCTGGGCAAGACTGAGGTTCTGACAAACACGCTGCACGGGCAGGGGATCAAGACCGCCGGGCAGCGTGTTATTGTTGACGGGCACGCACCGGACGGCACACCGGAAGCGATTTATATCGAGGGCGCGCCGGGCTTTACCCTATCCGTGCAGTGGCACCCGGAATGGAACGCCGATCAGGATCCGGTTTCCCGCCCGTTGTTTGAGGCCTTTGGCGACGCCGCGCGTGCCTGGGCCGCGGGCAAGGGCGGCCCGGTTCTGCGCAGCGCCTGATTGGCGGCCTACAGGTCCGTGCGCATGTGCCAGAGTTCGGGGAAAATCTCCACCTCCAGCATCCGGCGCAGATAGGCGGTGCCGCTGGTTCCACCTGTGCCGCGCTTCATCCCGATCACCCGTTCCACCGTGGTCACGTGGTTGAACCGCCAGCGGCGGAAGTAATCTTCGAAATCTACCAGTTTTTCAGCCAGTTCATAAAGTTCCCAATGGGTTTCAGGATCTTTGTAAACCTGCGCCCAGGCTGTGGCGACGGCATCCGAAGGCTGATACGCCAGTGACAGGTCGCGCTTCAGCACCTCTTGCGGCAGGGAAATCCCGGCTCCGTCAAGCGCCCGGAGCGCCACATCATAAAGCGATGGCTGCGCCAGTTCGGCCACCAGTTTCGCGTGCCAGTCCGGCACATGTTCATGTGGCTTCAGCATCGCCTTGTTGCGGTTGCCAACCATGAATTCGATCAGCCGATACTGCCAGCTCTGAAACCCGGAGGACTGGCCAAGGCTTTCGCGGAAGGTGGTGTAATCGCTGGGCGTCATCGTGCGCAGCACATCCCAGGCGTTGTTGAGCTGTTCAAAAATCCGCGCAACCCGCGCCAGCATCTTGAACGCCGGCCGCATGGTGCCCGCGGCCAACAAGGCGCGCGCGGCGGTCAGTTCGTGGATAGCCAGATGCATCCAAAGTTCGCTCGTCTGGTGCTGGATGATGAACAGCATTTCGTCGTGCGCGCCTGACAGCGGCGCCTGGGCCGAAAGCACTTTGTCCAGATGCAGATAGTCCGAATAGCTCATCCTTCCGTCAAAGCTCATCTCAGCGCCATCGCGGGCGGGGTTATAGGGGTCGCTCATGGTTTCCTTCCTCAAGGTCAAGTGCCATGTGAAAGCGCAGCAGCCGTTCGCCGTTCAGGGGTTTTTCTTCCTGTTCCAGCACCTGCCAGCCGCGTTTTTCCAGAAACGGACGGGCAAAGAGGCTCGCATGGCTTGTCAGGCGGGGTAATGCGCGTTTCCCGGCCCATTCGATCAACCTGTCATATAGTGCAGCAGCGGTGTCGTGCCCCATCTGTTCGGGCAAGACGAATAACATATCAAGGTAGCCTTCATCCGACACGATCAGGAAACCGACAACCTGCCCGTTGGCATCCACCGCAACCCAGCCAGGCATTCCTTCAAAGCGGTCCTCTGCGGTGGGATCAAACCTGTCGTTTGGTGCCCATGCGGCGCGTTCGGCAGCGGTGTAGCGGCTGGCGGCACCCTCGCGGACAGCGCGGAAGAACACCTCAAAACATCCTGCGCGGTCCGCAGTAGTACGGGGGCGGATATGATGCGCGGCGGTCATGTCACCTTGGCGCGCACTTTATATTCCGGCCGATCCCAGAGCGCATTACCCACCACATCGGCGATGATGGCCACGGCACCATCAACATCACCTTCGTCGATGTAAAGCGGGGTGAACCCAAAGCGCAGATTGTCCGGCGCGCGGAAGTCACCGATCACGCCGCGCGCAATCAGCGCCTGCATGATGGCGTAGCCTTCGGGGTGGCGGAAGGTGACCTGAGAGCCGCGTTCAGCCCCGTCACGCGGTGAATTGAGCTTCAGTTCGGGCACGTTTTCTTCCACCCCCGCGATGAAGCGGTCGCAGAGCGCAATGGATTTGGCGCGCACATCAGCCATATCGGCCATGTCCCAGATGTCCAGTGACGCCTCAAGCGCCGCCATCTGGAGTACCGGCGGCGTGCCGACGCGCATCCGTTCAATCCCGGTGCCCGCACGGTAGTCAAGGTCAAAGGCAAACGGGTTTTCATGACCGAGCCAGCCCGAAAGGGCAGGGCGCACGCGGTCGATATGGCGCGGCGCAACATAGATGAAGGCCGGACCACCAGGGCCTGAGTTGAGGTATTTATAGGTGCAGCCAATGGCAAAATCGGCACCCGCCCCCGCCAGATCCACCGGAATGGCACCGGCGGAATGGGCCAGATCCCAGACCGTGATAATCCCCAGGGCATGTGCCTTTTCGGTCAGGCGCTTCATGTCATGCTTGCGCCCGGTGCGGTAATCCACCTCTGTCAGCATCAGCACGGCGATGTCCTTATCAAGGCGATCCTCCACCGCTTCGGGGGCCACGGTTTCAAGGCTGTAGCCATCCCCCAGGATCCCGGTCAGCCCTTCGGCCATGTAAAGGTCGGACGGGAAGTTCCCGGTGTCCGACAGCACAATACGACGCGATGGATTGAGGTCGAACGCAGCCGCCACCGCCTGATAGACCTTGACGGACAGCGTATCCCCCAGCACCACATGGCCCGGCTCTGCCCCGATCAGCCGCCCGATCCGGTCGCCAATTTCGGTAGGCTTGGCCATCCATCCGGCCTGGTTCCAGCCCCGGATCAGCAACTCACCCCATTCGGCCTGCATGGTTTCGGACACCCGCGCCGTTGCTGCGCGCGGCAGCGGACCGAGGGAGTTGCCATCAAGATAAATGACCCCTTCGGGCAGGGCGAACATGGCTTTGGTTGCGGCAAAATCGGTCATTGGGGCCTCTGGCGAAGAAAAGTTTCAAGCCTAAAGTATCTGATTGAGGCCGGAGCGCAAGCGGAAGCTGTTGCGCTACGTCAGAAGACGCCATTTTACGCGCGGAGTTGTGAATTTTTCTTGCGCGATGTAAGGGGGATAAGGGTCAAATATTTCGCAGGCGTTGATTGCCTGTACCTGCGAAACATATGTTCCGGCTGGAACGCCAGAAAGGGAAAGTTGACGTGAAAATCGGTGCACCGAAGGAAGTTTTTGAGGGAGAGGCACGAGTCGCCCTCACACCGCAAAGCGCGGGCGAGTTGCAAAAGCTTGGCTATGACTGCGTGATCGAAAGCGGCGCGGGCGAGGCGGCGGGGTTTTCCAACGCGGATTACAAGGCCGCGGGTGTTGAGGTAGTAAAGACCGGTGCTGCGCTGTTCAAGGCCTGTGACATCGTCGCCAAGGTGCGCCCGCCGACGGAAACAGAAGCCAAACGCCTGACCAAAGGGCAGACGCTGATTTCCTTCTTCTACCCCGGCCAGAACGAAGCCCTGATGGAACTTACCCGGTCCAAGGGTGCCAATGTCATCGCAATGGACATGGTGCCGCGCATCAGCCGGGCGCAGAAGATGGACGCGCTGTCGTCAATGGCCAATATCGCGGGCTACCGCGCGGTGATCGAGGCGGGCAACAACTTTGGCCGTTTCTTCACCGGGC
>CAYTUW010000090.1:0-11327 GCA_964441435.1 uncultured Rhodobacterales bacterium | reverse complement strand
CGGGTAACGGTCCATGGCAGCAGGGTCGAGGCCGACTTCGACCATGATCTCGGCGACCATGTCACGCATATCGCGCCCCGGCTCAACCCCGTGGACGGTCAGCCCTTCGGAAATGATCTGCATTGCAGACATGCGTGGCGACAGGGAGCCAAAGGGATCCTGAAACACGATCTGCATGTCCTTGCGCAGGGCGCGCAGGTGGCGCCCGCCGGCCCCCTGAATATTCTGACCAAAGAACACGATCGGCCCGTCGGACCGGATCAGCCGCATGATGGCCAGCGCCAGCGTGGTTTTGCCGGAGCCGCTTTCCCCGACAATGCCAAGCGTTTCACCCGCGCGCACAGAAATGCTTGCGGCATTCACCGCCTTGATGTGGCCAACGGTGCGGCGCAAAAGGCCGCGCTGAATCGGAAACCAGATACGCAGGGCATCTGTGTTGATCACCTCTTCGGCCTGTGCGGGTACGGGATCAGGGCGACCGGTTGGTTCTGCTGACAGCAATTTCTGTGTATAGGGATGTTTGGGCGCGTCAAAAATTTCAGCGGTGCGCCCTTGTTCCACGACCTCCCCATCCTGCATCACATAGACACGGTCGGCAAAGCGGCGCACAACGCCAAGGTCATGGGTGATGAACAGCAGGCTCATCCCTTCACGCTGCTTCAGGTCGACCAGCAATTCAAGGATCTGCGCCTGGATGGTGACATCAAGCGCCGTTGTCGGCTCATCCGCAATCAAGAGGTCCGGCCCGTTGGCCAGCGCCATGGCGATCATCACCCGTTGCCGCTGCCCGCCGGACAGTTGGTGCGGATAGGACGTCAGCCGGGTTTCGGGATCGGGAATGCCAACCAGGGTCAAAAGTTCCAGCACGCGCGCCCGCGCCGAGGCTCCCGCCAGCCCCTGATGCAGGGCAAGGCTTTCGGACAGCTGCTTTTCCAGCGTGTGCAGCGGGTTGAGCGAAGTCATCGGTTCCTGAAAGATGAAACTGATGTCATTGCCGCGCACCTCGCGCAGTTTGGCTTCGTCAGCGGTCAACATTTCTGCCCCGCGATAACGCGCCGACCCTGTTATGGTGGCGTTGTCTGGCAACAATGCAACGGTCGACAGCGCTGAAACCGATTTGCCGGAACCGCTTTCGCCGACGATGGCCACGGTTTCCCCTTCGTCGACGTGAAAGCTGACTCCGCGCACGGCATGGCTTTCCTGCCCATCCTGGCGGAAGCTGACATTCAGATCGTGAACCTCAAGAACGGAACTCATTGAAAGGTCTTTCGCGGGTCAAAGGCGTCACGCACCCCTTCGAAGATGAACACCAGCAGCGACAGCATGATCGCGTAGACGAAAAAGGCGGTGAAGCCGAGCCATGGCGCCTGCAGGTTCTGTTTGGCCTGCAAGGTCAGCTCGCCCAGCGACGGGGCGCTTGATGGCAGACCGAAGCCCAGGAAATCCAGCGTGGCGAGCGAACCGATCGTCCCGGTAATAATGAAGGGCAGCAGCGTCAGCGTCGCCACCATGGCGTTTGGCAGCATATGGCGGAACATGATCACGCGGTTGCTGACCCCAAGGGCGCGCGCCGCGCGCACATATTCGAAATTGCGCGCACGCAGGAATTCGGCCCGCACGACACCCACAAGCGCAGGCCAGCCAAAGACGATGGATATGGCCACCAGAATCCAGAACCCGCGCCCGACAATCGCAAAGATGATGATGATGACATAGATCGACGGCATCGCACCCCAGATTTCCAGAATACGTTGAAACAGCAGATCAACCCAGCCGCCGAAATACCCCTGCACCGCCCCTGCAAGAATCCCAAGAACAGAAGCCGCAGCCGTAACAATCAGCGTGAACAGGATCGACAGGCGGAAACCATAGATCACACGCACCAGAACATCCCGTTTCGTGTCATCCGTGCCAAGCAGGTTCTTGCCATCCGGGGGGGACGGCGCGGCCCCCGGAATATCGACGATAGTGTTGTAGGAATAGGGCAGCAGCGGCCAGAGGATCCAACCTTTGTCGATTGCCTCTCCGTTGACGACACCGTCAGCGGCATCCGCCAGAATCGCCTCCGGATCATCCCAGCAGCTTTCCAACCCGCCCGTGACAATCAGGCATTGGATGTCCTCATATTCATATTCCGCCTCAAGCCGCGTGTCGCCGCCAAAGGTCTGTTCGGAATAGAAGTTGAAGATCGGCATGTAATATTCGCCGCGATGTTTGATCAGCACCGGTTTTTCATTGGCGTAGAATTCCGCAAACAGCGACAGGCCGAACAGAACTGAAAAGACAACCAGCGACCAGAAGGCGCGCCCGTTGCGGCGAAAGTTGCGCCAACGACGCTGGTTCAGCGGGGAAAGCCACATGCGCCGCGCCATCAGACCCTCCGGCTTTCGAAATCAATGCGCGGGTCGATGAAGACATACATCAGATCCGACAGGATCCCGACCAGAAGCCCAAGCAGGCCAAAGGCGTAAAGCGTGCCGAACATCACAGGATAGTCGCGCTGAAGTGCCGCCTCAAATCCGAGCCGCCCCAGCCCATCCAGCGAAAACAGCGTTTCGATGATCAGCGAACCGCCAAAAAACACGCCAACAAACAGCGCCGGGAACCCGGCGATCACAATCAGCATGGCATTGCGGAACACATGCCCGTAAAGCACACGGGATTCCGTCAGCCCCTTGGCCCGCGCCGTCACCACATATTGCTTTTTGATCTCATCAAGAAATGAATTCTTGGTCAGCAGGGTGAGCGTGGCAAAGGACGATATCGTGCCCGCAATCACCGGCAGCGCGATGTGCCAGAAATAGTCGAGCACTTTGCCGATCAGGCTCAGATCCTCCCACCCTTCTGAGGTCAATCCGCGGAGCGGGAACACTTTCCAGTAAGACCCGCCCGCAAACAGCACAAGCAACAGGATCGCAAACAGGAATCCGGGGATCGCATAGGCGACAATGATCGCGCCGGATGTCCAGGTATCAAACTTCGACCCGTCCCGCACCGCCTTGCGTATCCCCAGCGGGATCGACACCAGATAGGCAATCAGCGTCGACCACAGCCCAAGCGTGATCGACACCGGCATCTTTTCGATGATCAGATCAACCACGCTGATGGAGCGGAAATAGCTTTCGCCAAAATCAAACCGCAGATAATTCCACATCATATTGAGGAACCGTTCGAGCGGCGGTTTGTCAAAGCCGAACTCTCGTTCCAGCTGTTCGATGAATTCTTTCGGCAGGCCACGCGCGCCAATATAGGTGCTATCGTCGCTCAGCAGCTCTTCGCCACCGGACCCACCCCCGGTGATGTTTTCGAGCACATCCCCTTCGCCCTGCAAATTGGCAAGCACCTGTTCAATCGGCCCGCCGGGGACGAACTGGATCAGGGCGAAATTGATGATCATGATCCCGATCAGCGTCGGGAGGATCAGCAGCAATCGCCGGAATATATAGGCGCCCATCAGCCTGCCTTAATCGTTGTTATTGCAAGGCACCCGCTGTGCGCAGGGCCGCTGCCTTTTCGGCGTTTACCCACCAGAAATCGAGCACACCAAGATCATACGGCGGCATCTCTTCGGGATGTTCATACATATCATAATAAGCCACCCAGTAGCTGTCATTATACCAGGTTGGCACGATAAACCGTTCGTAGCGCAGAACCCGGTCCAGCGCCATCAACGCGGTGTTCTGATCGGCAAGGTTTTCGGTTTCCAGCGCAATGTCGATCACCTCATCCACCAGCGGGCTGGCAAGGCTTGCCGGGTTGAACACGCTGATTTCCGCCTCTTGCGATCCAAATCGCTGGCGCAGCCCGGTGCCCGCCTCAAGGAAAGCCGCATAGGATGCGGTGATCAGATCGTAATCCTTTTCCCGGCGGCGCAGGGTAAATTGCGACGGGTCGATCTTGTTGGATCGCGCGTTGACGCCAACGGACTGCAGGTTCTGCACATAGGCCTCAATGAAACTTTCCAATGTATCTGAGGCGTTGGAAGGCAGGATATATTCCGCATCCAGCGTCTGCCCGTCAGCGTTGCGCAGTTTGCCTGCGTCGTCGAGGGTCCAGCCGGCCTCCTCAAACAGGGCAAGAGCTGCGCGCTGGTTGCGCCGGTCAAGCGGGCGGCGTGATGCGCTTTCATGCACGCCAACGGCCGGTTCATTCAGCACTGCGTCGGGGACCAGATCACCAAGGGATTCCAGCAAAGCCCGTTCCGCACCTTCAGGAAGACCACGCGCCTGCAAATGTGTATCCTGCACGAAACTTTCGCGGTGGCGAAAGAGGTCAAATTGCAGAGTCTCATTCGTCCATTCGAAATTGTAAAGCAGCGCCATCGCCTGCCGCACACGCATATCCTGAAACTGCGGCCGCTGCAGGTTAAAGACGATTCCCTGCGGCGTCGGCGGGCTGCCATCGGGCAGTTCTTCTTTCACCACGGTCCCTTCGGACACCGCCGGGAAGTCATAGCCCGTCGCCCATTGTTTGGAAGAATTTTCAACGCGGAATGTATAAGCGCCGCCCTTGAACCCCTCGAACGCGGCGGAAGCATCGCCGAAATATTCGATCCGAATGACATCGAAGTTATGGCGGCCCTGGTTGATTGGCAGATCATTGCCCCAGTAATCCGGGTTGCGCCGATAGATGATGTTTCTGTTTATATCGTAGCTGTCCAGCATATAGGGGCCGGAACCGGGGCTGGTTTCCAGGCGGCTTTCATCAAGCCGCGCATTGTTTTCCTCATACCATTTCTGCGAAAACACCGGGGTGGAACCGACCTGATCAATCAGGCTCCGGCGGCTTTCAAGGTCCGGGTTGAACGTGAATTTAACCGTATAGTCATCCAGCGCCTCCGCCCCGGTAACCCGCTGGCTGACCGCCTGGGCGTAAGATGGCAACCCTTGTGTGATGAACAGGTTGTGGCTGAACACCACATCATGCGCTGTCAGCGGCGTCCCATCAGAAAACCGCGCGTTGCGGCGCATGTGGAAGATCACCCATTCCTTGCTTTCCGGGTATTCCAGACTTTCGGCCAGCAAGCCATAGGATGCGGTATATTCGTCGGCGGGCGCGGTATCGAGCAGGCTTTCATACATGATCGACGAATTCTGCCCGGCGCGCCCCTTCACCGAAAACGGATTCATGGAATCAAAGGTGCCCGACGCCCAGAGCGATATTTCCCCCCCCTTTGGGGCCTCCGGGTTCACATAGGAATAATGCGGGAAATCTTCGGGGTAGTTGAGTTCACCAAAATAGGAATAGCCATGCGCCCGGATCAGGTTTTCATCCTGCGCACGGACCTGAAGAGCGAGAAGGGAAAGGAGTGTTCCAAACAACAAGCCCCAGAACAGGCGGCCCACAATAGGCGTGGTGCGAACAGCAACCTTAGCGTGGCGCATGGTGATCTCCCTCCGGCAATGAAACCAATTTAGTTAAAACACAGCCTAAATTGCAGGGAATAACAATCAAGTTGATAATCCGTGAACAGCGGTGAGTTTTATCCCTGGAATCAAAAAAGCCGCCCCATGGGCGGCCTTTTCGCGATTATTTCACATCAGTTGAGGGACTGTAGATAGGCAATCACATCGACACGGTCCTGCAGTTTGGGCAGACCCGCAAAGCCCATGGCCGTGCCGGGGGCAAAGCCGCGCGGGTTTTCAAGGAAGCCGGACAATGCTTCGGGTGTCCAGTTGCCTTCCATCCCTTCAAGCGTGCCGGAATAGCCAAAGCCGGCAACCCCGGCGATATCCCGGTCAACCACCCCAAACAGATACGGTCCGGTGGAATTATTGCCATCCTCAACCGTGTGGCATGCGGTGCATTTGCGGAACACACGTTCGCCCTTGCCAATATCGGCAGAGGCAAGCAGTGCGGCGAAATCAACTTCTTCCACTTCGCCGCCATCGTGGTCGGCGCTGGCGACCTCAATCGGATAGGCATCGGCATGTTCGTCGCCATGGCCACCGCCATGATCGCCGCCACCGGTTGCGTAGAGCGCATCAGCCGCCCAGCTGCCAAGCAGGAAAATCAGGAAGGCGCCGCACAGGGCACCCACGATCTTTGTCATTGTCATTGTGTCGAACATGTCGCGTTCCGTCTGGTTCGGATTTTGAGGCTATCTATCCGCTTCCCCTGCCCTTCTGCAAGGTGTAGTTACCGCGACCAATCGCCCTAAGGCGAAAAATTCAGGACTCGGGGTGTATCATGGCCGGAAAAATCGCATTTCAGGGGGAGCCGGGCGCCTATTCCCATCAGGCCTGTGCCGAGGCCCGGCCGGATCACGAAGCCCTGCCCTGCCGAACCTTCGAAGATACAATAGAAGCCGTCCGGCGGGGCGATGCGGACCTGGCCATGTTGCCGGTGGAAAACACCACCTATGGTCGGGTTGCGGATATCCATCGGATGCTACCGGAATCCGGGTTGCACATCGTGGATGAGGCGTTTGTCCGTGTGCATATCAGCCTGATGGCCCTGCCCGGTGTGAAAATCAGCGACATCAAAAAGGTTCGGGCGCATCTTGTGCTGATCCCGCAATGCGCGGCCTTTCTAAACGAACATGACATTACCGGGGAACCTGCCACGGACAGCGCCGGGGCGGCAGCCGAACTCGCTGAGCAGGGCTTGCGCAATACCGGTGTCCTTGCGTCGGATCTGGCAGCAGAGATTAACGGGCTCAACATTCTTGCGCGCCACATCGAAGACAAGGAACACAATACTACACGCTTTCTGATCATGGCGCGGGAACCGAACCTGAACAGGCGCGGCGATAGCGGCATGATGACCAGCTTTGTCTTTCGTGTGCGCAACATTCCGGCTGCGCTTTATAAGGCGATGGGTGGCTTTGCTACCAACGGCGTCAATATGACAAAGCTGGAAAGCTATATGGTGGACGGGTCCTTTTCAGCCACCCAGTTTTATGCCGACATAGAGGGGCATCCCGACGACCGGAATGTGCAACTGGCAATGGAAGAACTGGAATACTTCACGTCAGAGCTTCATCTTCTAGGTGTTTATCCGGCGGATTCCAGGCGCCACTAATCCGCAGATTTTGCACTAATGCGGTAGCTATCCTCAACCTCGGCGGCGAAGTTTGCCACCCGCAGCCGAAAACGGCGCATGATATTCGATTTGGCTATTTTTAGGGACTGAATTTTCACGCGACCGCGCATATTTTTCGGCTTCAGATCAACAACAAAGCTTAACCGAGTGCGTTCCCGCGACAATGGCATCAGATCAACCGTAACATCGGCGCGCATGGTTCTGGCTGTTGCGGTAAACACCATGGTGTTCGGCGCATCGTAGCTAACCAGTTCAGCGGCAACATCACGCTGTTTTCCGCGAAACCGAAAACCGATGTCCCAGCCCTGTTTCGCGCCGGGTTGCGTAAGCGTTTCCCGGCGTTTCACTGTCACACCACGCCGCAGCGCAGAGCGTTCAAAGCCATCAAAATCAGACGCCATGCGAAACACAAAATCGATTGGCGCCTCTATATCCTCACGTGTCGAAAATTTCATTCGCGTCCTGTTATCTTCTTTCGGGGCAGCTTGCCGCTAATCGAGCTTATCCGCAAGCCACAAGGATAAAAGGAACTGCGCAATAGCACCTTTGCGCGCTGGCAACAAATCAGGGTGTTCCCCGGCAAAAGCCCTTGCCAGCTCTTCGCGGCTGACCCAACGGGCGTCTTCGATTTCATCCGGGTCCGGGGTGATGTCACGGTTCAGCGCCTCACCCCGGCAGCCAAACATCAGAGAGTTTGGAAAGGGCCAGGGCTGGCTCGACAGATATTCAACCGCGCCGACGCGAATATTGGATTCTTCCAGAACCTCACGGCGCACCGCCCCCTCGATGGTTTCGCCAGGCTCCACAAATCCGGCAAGCAGCGAGTACATGCCATCAGGCCAGCCGGGGCTGCGGCCCAGCAAAACGTCATTGCCATGGGTGATCAGCATGATGACCACCGGGTCGGTGCGTGGGAAATGGGCGGCCGCACAAGCCGGGCAGGTCCGTTGCCAGCCGCCCATCGCCACTTCAGACGGCTGCCCACAGGCGGCACAAAACCTGTGACTTCGATGCCAGTTCAGGATCGCTTTGGCGGTCGCCACCAGCTCCGCATCGCGCGGTGTCAGCTTTGCCATGACGCCCCGCAATTCCAGGAACTGATGATCTTCGGGCAGATCGGGATGAGTCTGGGCGCTGGAATCAAAAAAAACGTCGGTTTGCTGCGCCTCCCCTGAGAGAGGTTCCCAGGCCGAAATATCAACCGCGAACCGCGCCGCGCCCTCGTCCAGACCCAGAAAGACGGGCGCTTCGCCAGCCAGCGCCACCACTGGGGAGCTGACAGAAACAAACGCCGCTTTATCATCTGAGAACAACGGCTTGCCCCGCCAAATGGGCAGAACGCCGGTGTCAGGTTTTTCCCAGCATTGCCGAAGATGTTCCTCTGATTCCCGTATCTTTGCCGCACGGTCCAGACCGGATCCGCCGAATGTGACGGTTTCTGCTCGTTTCATCCCGAAAGTCTTCCCCGACTTGCCATTTTGCTAACTTCCTTGCACGCTCTCTTGGTGTTGGCAATCGTTCCCGCCAACGCCGCAGTGGGCTGCGCACCACCTAAAGGGGAAATAATTGCCCCAAATACACCAAAACGCTCGCACTGCACATCGGCTTCGACTAGCTTCATAACCGTGTCATGAAGCCCGACGAAGTTGCCGACCAAATCGTAACTGGAGGGATTCTCATGACCAAGAACGGACAGAACACTATGGATCGCAGGCACTTCCTTGCGGGCGGTCTGGCGGGGGCAGGCTTGCTGACATTACACCCATTCTCCGCACGGGCGGCGGCGAACCAGGCGCATCTTCGACTGATGGAAACAACGGACCTGCATGTCCATGTGTTCCCCTATGACTACTATTCCGACAAACCGCGCGATACGGTTGGCCTGTCGCGTGTGGCCTCGATCGTTGAGGAAATCCGCGCCGAGGCGACAAATTCCTTGCTGTTTGACAACGGTGATTTTCTGCAGGGCAACCCGATGGGCGATTACATCGCCTATGAACGTGGCATGGCCGAAGGCGACATGCATCCAATCATCACTGCAATGAATGCAGTTGGTTTTGATGGCTCCACCATCGGCAACCACGAATTCAACTATGGCCTTGATTTTCTGATGAAATCACTTGCCGGGGCTGATTTCCCCGTGGTGTCGGCCAATGTGTTGCGCCAGAAGGGTGCCACCCCGCGCGATGATCAGGGGCTGGTGCCGCCCTATGCGATGATGCAACGCACCGTGACCGACGGGGCGGGGGCAAGCCATGACATCACCATCGGCATTATCGGCTTTGTGCCGCCACAGATCATGAACTGGGATCGCCGCCACCTGGAGGGCAATGTAGAGGTGCGTGACATCGTCGAAGCGGCCCGCGCCTGGGTGCCGCAGATGCGTGAGGAAGGCGCCGATATCGTCATCGCACTCTCGCATTCCGGTATTGCCGAAGCTGAGGAAAAAGAAGGGCTTGAAAACGCCTCTCTCGCGCTGGCGGCAGTCGATGGGATCGACGCGATCATGACCGGGCACCAGCACCTCGTCTTCCCGTCCTCCAGCTACGCCGACATGCCTGGCGTTGACGTTGACAAAAGCACGCTGCACGGCAAACCGGCCGTAATGGGCGGGTTCTGGGGCAGCCATCTGGGGATCATTGATCTGATGCTGGAACATGATGCAGGGCAATGGCGGGTGAGCACACATGAAAGCTCTGTCCGGCCGATTTCCCGCCGGGAGGAAGATCGCTCGATCACCGCGCTGGTCGGGGATCATCAGCCTGTGCTCGATTCTGTGCAGGACATCCACGATCAGACGCTCGCCTATGTGCGCCGCGCCGTGGGCAAGACGGATACGCCGCTGCACAGCTACTTTGCATTGGTGGCGGATGATCCATCAGTACAGATCGTGTCGATTGCCCAGAAATGGTATGTGGAACAGATGCTTGAGGGGACTGCACACGCAGGGCTGCCGGTGTTGTCGGCAGCGGCTCCGTTCAAGGCCGGGGGGCGCGGCGGGCCGGAGTATTACACCGATGTGCCGGTCGGCGATGTGGCGATCAAGAATGTCGCGGACCTTTATCTTTACCCCAACACCGTGCGCGCCGTGCGGGTCAGCGGCGCCGAGGTAAAGGATTGGCTGGAACGCTCTGCAGGCATGTTCAATCAGATCACGCCGGGAATGGCGGATCAGCCGCTGCTGAACCCGGAATTCCCGAGCTACAACTTCGATGTCATTGATGGGGTCACCTATCAGATCGACCTCAGCCAGCCGTCAAGGTTTGGCCCGAAGGGTGAGCCATTGAACCCGGATGCCAACCGCATCGTCAACCTGATGTATGAAGGTCAGCCGGTTCAACCGGATCAGGAATTTGTGATTGCCACCAACAATTATCGCGCCTCCGGCGGTGGTGATTTTCCGGGTGCGAAAGGGGATACGATTATCCTTGAGGCACCGGATACCAACCGCGATGTGATCGTGCGCTATATTGTCGAACAGGGCATAATCAGCCCCAGCGCGGATGCCAACTGGTCCTTTGCGCCGCTGGCGGATACCTCAGTGATCTTTGAAACCGGGCCAAAGGCCGCTGACTATGCCGCGTCAGTGGAAGGTGTCAGCATCGAACCTGCGGGGGATGGCCCGGACGGTTTCGCCCTGTTCCGCATTAACCTTTGATGCATCATAACGGGGGCAGCTTTTCGGCTGCCCCCGGTTTACCGCGCCGGGACAGTGTTTTGTCAGACAATCAGGGCGGATGACGAAATGGGGTTTTCGCCCGTCAGTCAGCGGCGGTGACAAAGGCCTCTCTTGAAAGCTCGGAAAGCACCTCAGGCCCGTCCTCCCGCAATACAACAATTTCTTCCAGCCGGATGCCGAACCTGCCCGGGATGTAGATGCCCGGCTCGATCGAAAAGCTCATCCCGGATTTCAAAACGGTTTCTGATGTTGCGGTCAGATAGGGCGGTTCGTGAACTTCCAGCCCGATGCCGTGGCCTGTCCGATGGACGAAATATTCGCCATATCCGGCGTCCTCGATCACCCCACGGGCCGCAAGATCAACATCTTTTGCACGCGCGCCGACACGCGCAGCCGCAAGGCCGGCCAGGACGGCCTTTTCAACAACACCGTGCACCTCGGCGTAGCCTTCGGGCGGTTCGCCAACCACCGCCATACGGGTCATATCGCTGGGAAAATCATCGGTTCTGCCGCCGATGTCGATGACGATGGCATCGCCGCGCTCCAAAACGCGATCACCCGTTGAATGATGGGGAAAGGCTCCGTTCAAACCACTTACCACAAC
>CAYTUW010000089.1:0-11464 GCA_964441435.1 uncultured Rhodobacterales bacterium | reverse complement strand
TGACCCCGGTCAGCACATCGGCCACGGCCCGCTTGGCAAGCCCCGCAGAGATCGCCGCGATTTCGTAGCTGCCCGCGCCGAAGGGTGAATAGATCCCGGCGTTGCCGCCGCCTTCGTCAGACATCTTCTTGAAAGTGTCGATATAGCTTGCCGGATGCACGCGCAGCATGTCTTCGCGGTTGATCGGGTCAGCGCTCTTGAGGTCGAGCTTTGCGGTCAGGCCGGAAACATCCATCAGGTTTTTCATCCGGCGCTTGCTTTCCGGGCTTTCCGCATGTCCACCGGCTGCAGGCGGCTGCACATATCCGCCAACCGGCAGGATCAGCGCATGTTCACCGGTGCTGTGCCAAAGACATTTTTCATCGAAATAAAAACCGGTACTCATGATGGCTCCTGTGATTTGCGTGTGAAAGGATTGATCTTGTCAAGCAGTGCTGCCAGCCCGCCGGGAAACAGCAGCATGACCAGAACCGCGGTGGCGCCCAGGGCAACCAGATACCAGCTGGACGAGAAGGCAAGCGTTTCCCTGAGTGCAAAGAACAGCGCCGCGCCAAGGAATGGGCCAGACAGCCGCCCGATGCCGCCGATGATGGTGACAAAGACGATGGTCACCAGCCAGTTGATGTCAAAGGCGGCCGTGGGTGTGATGAACAGCGCCGACAGAAAGCTGACAGCGCCGGCGCAGCCGACAATCGCCATTGACAGCACAAAGACAATGAGCCGGATACGCCGGGGCGCGACACCGATCGAGCGCGCGGCGAGTTCGTCATCCCTGAGTGCACGGAGCCTCAGCCCGAAGGTGCTGCGCATCAGCGCCCAGACCAGCAAAGTTGCCCCAAGTGCGGTGGCAAGCGCCAGCCAATAGGCGCTCGCACCCATCCATTGCCGGTTGAGGTCGCGCGCCGCAGACAGGGGTAGGCCCAACGCTCCGCCTGCGTAATCCCAGCGCATGATGACGATGCGGAAGATTTCGGCAGAGACCCACATGCCGACGGCGAAATAGACCTCGCGCAGGCGAAACAGGATCGGTGCGAGCAGCAGGCCGATGAAGCCCGCCACGATCCCCGCCATGGGCACCGCAAGGTAAGGATGCACCGGCAGATCGCGGGTGATCAGGTAAAGCGCGTATCCACCGATGCCAACAAACCCGTGATGGCCCAGCGACAGAAGCCCGCCATAACCCGCCAAAAGGTTCCAGGCCTGTGCGAGCGCAATCACGACAAGGATTTCGCTTGCCAGAAACAACAGCCCGCGGTCAATGCCGAAGGGCAGGGCGATGAGCAAGGCAACCGCACCCGCAAGCAACAAACGAGCAGGGGTCATCGTGTCACCTTCTTCCCGGCCAGGCCTTCGGGCCGCGCCAGCAGGATCACCAGAAGCAGGATGTGGCCATAAAGCAGCCCAGAGGCCGGATCGAGCCGGAAGCTGATGACATGCACAAGGCCAAGCGCCAACCCGCCGAGCAGGCTCGCCCAGATCGACCCAAGCCCGCCAATGACGATCACCTCGAATGCGATGATCAGCCGCTCGGCGCCGGAAAACGGCGTGACAGAGGTGCGCATGGCAAGCAACATCCCGGCAATCGCCGCAAGTGCCGCCGACAGCCCCATGACCATGGCAAAGACGCGGTGACGCCTGACGCCGAACAGGCCAACAAGATCCGGCTCGTCAGAGGTCGCCCGCACGATCCGGCCCCAGCGCGTGTTGCCAAGCGCCCAATGCAGCGCGCCAAAGAGGACAAGCGTCAGTGCCAGGGTGCCGATCGGCAGAATCCCGATGGAAAGTGAGCCGATTTCGAACCGTGCGGTGGCCAGCGCACCCGCATCCAATGCCCGGTTGTCCGCGCCGAACAGCTCCACCAACAGGTTCTGCACGATGATCGACAGGCCAAATGTCAGCAAAAGCGGCGGCATGGGGTCATCGCTCAGCACGCGGTTCACCAGAACCGATTGCAGCGCATACCCAAGGCCGAACATCAGGACAGTCACCCCCGGCAAAAGCAGCCAGAGCGGCACCGGAACCACGCCAGCAATGCTGAAGGCAACGAAGGCACCGCCGATCACCAGTTCGCCATGTGCGATATTGGCGAGCTTCATCACACCAAAGATCAGGGACAGGCCAAGGCCGAACAGCGCATATAGCCCACCCAGCGTCATCCCGTTGATGAATGTTTCGATCCAGACCATCTATTCGTTGTCCTCTCCGAAATAGGCGCGACCGATTGCATCGAGGTCCGCACCTTCGCAATCCCCATCAAGCGCCACTTTGCCTTCAAGCAGACAGAGAAATCTGTCGCCTGCCTCAATCGCGCGGTTCACGTCCTGTTCAACGAGGATCGTGATCATCTCGCTTTCACCGCGGAGTTTGCCAAGTGCTGTGTGGACTTCCTGCGCCACCACGGGGGCAAGGCCAAGCGACACCTCATCCAGCAGCAGGAGTGTCGGGTTTGCCATCAACGCCCGCCCGATGGCGACCATTTGCTGCTGCCCGCCGGACAGAAGCCCCGCCGGGCGTTCGGCAAACTCCCCAAGGATCGGAAACAGATCCGAAACCGTTGTCAGCGACCAATGTCCTTCGCGGCCGAGATTTGCCCCCATCAGCAGGTTTTCCCGCACGGTGAGCGAATGGAACATCCGCCGCCCCTCTGGTGACAGCGCGATACCGGCTGCGGCACGCTCTGTCGTATCGAGCCCGCTGAGCTCGCGCCCGGAAAGCCGCAGGGTGCCTTGCGCTGCGGTCATCCCGCAGAGCGCATGCAACAGCGAACTCTTGCCCGCGCCATTCGCGCCAACCAGCGCCAGTGTCTGACCCGCTTCAAGGTCAAATCCGATGTCGAACAAGGCCTGGAAATCGCCGTAAAAAGCATTCAGCCCGGAAACCTCAAGCATGATGGGCCGCCCCCAGATAAAGTTCCCGCACCCGGGCGTCGTCGGTGACCGCGTCAGGGGCGTCTTCGATGATTTTTTGCCCCAGATGCAGCATCAGGATGCGGTCACTCGCCGCCTTCAGCGCATGGGCGATATGTTCGATCCAGAGGATCGCCAGATCAGGTGTCTTGAGGCTCTGGATCAGGCCAACGAGGTCATGCACCTCATGTTCGGTCAGGCCGCCGGAAATTTCGTCAAGCAGCAACACCCGTGGTCCGGTGGTCAGGGCTTTGGCCAGTTCCAGCCGCTTGCGGTCAAGCAGGCGCAGCCCGCTGCCTGTCATTGCGGCTTTGTCCGCAAGGCCTGTACGTTCCAGCACCTCTTCAACGCGGCTGTTCAGCGCTGCGCCTGACAGGCCCTGCCCGGCCGTGCCTGCAAGCACCAGATGTTCATACACTGTCAGGGTGGCAAAAGGTTTGGGGATCTGGAATGCCCGCGCGATGCCTGCGCTGACACGGGCCTCTGGCGTGAGTTTGCTGACATCCTCCCCGCCGAGGCGCACATGCCCTGAATCGGCTTTGGTAATGCCCGTCAGCAGGTCAAAGAAGGTGCTTTTCCCGGCGCCGTTTGGCCCCATCACACCAAGGCATTCACCCCCCTTGACCGTGGTCGATACATCATCGACCACGGTGAGGGAGCCGAAGCTTTTGCTCAGGCTCACAACGTCAAGCACGGTTTACCCCAGCTGTGAAAGGGGCAGGGTGGTATCCTGCACGTTGATGGACGGGGCGAGCGTGTTTTCGGTGATGACCATGTCATACATGTGCTTGCCACCATCGGTCTTGCGCCATTGGCCACCGGCAACCTCGGTCACGGCCACATTCTTGATCGGGGAGCCGGCAAAGTTTATCGGCCCGACCATGGTGTCCATATTGAGCGCCGCAATCGCATCGCGCACGGCATCGGGGTTCTTCGGGTCGCCGGAATCCTTCAGCGCCTGAATACCGGTTTCAAACAGCGCGTGGCTGTAGCCCAGCGTTTGCAGCCATTGCGCGCCGGAGGCATCTTCCCAGGCGCCGGCCAATTCAGTTGCGGATTGCCCGGTCAGCGACGATTGGAACGGCACGTTCGGTGTCCACCAGACTTCGGTCGACATGCCGTTGCCGCGATCGCCAAGTGCCTCGATTGCGGATGGGAACAGGAAGGCCGCAGCAAAGGTGGCGGCCTCTGGTGCATAGCCCGCCTGACCGGCTTGCGCCCAGAAGGTGGACCAGTGCGGCGGGAAGCCAAAGCCGGTGACAATCTGTGCGCCGGCATCCTTGAAACGCGAAACCTGAGCGCTGAAGTCCTGTGTTTCAAGCTGGAACATGCCGCCATCGACACGGGAATACCCTGCCCCGCCCAGAACCGCAGGCAGGCCGAGGTTCGGATCGGCAAACGCATTGCCCGCCGGGTTGTCAAAGTAGAAATCACCCACCAGCTTGTTGGTATCAAGTTGATCCCAGATGCGCGTGAAGGTGTTCATTGCATCATCCGCCCCCCAGAAGAAGGTGAATGAATAGGGGAACCCCTGTTCCGGATTGGAACCGCGCCCAAACATCCAGGCCTGCCATGGCCCCATGGTTGAGATCGACGGAATACCCGCGATATCGGACATTTCCCCGGTGGCGACAGAGGCGTCGAGATCCTGAACCAGCAGCAGGTCAACACCTTCGCGCTGGATCAGCTCCTGCCCGACAGAGGCGGAGCGGTTCGGGTTGGATTGGTTGTCACGCATCAGGAACTCGACGGAATAGGTGTTGCCGTCGATGGTCAGCCCGTCTTTGGTGATCTGCTGGACCTGCTCCAGCATCCAGGGGTCAGAGGCGCCGAATTCAGCACGCGGCCCGGACAGTGCGGTGATATAGCCGATACGGAGTTCACGGCCCGCGGCGCGGACAATGGATGGCGCTGCCAGCGTGCCTGTAGCCGCCGCTGAGGCGGACAGGAACGTACGGCGCGAAAGTTGGAATTTCTTGAGCACGGTTTCCTCCCAAAATGGTGCAAGTGATGCTGCCCGGTGAGTCTAGGGAGGGTACCGCGGCTTCAATATAGTGCATATGCACTATAAATCGACAGATCGCTGAAAGCCGAGTTTCTGCGCCAGCTCCAGCTTTCCGGAAACGCCAATCTTTCGGTAGATAGCGGCCACCTGATTGCGCACGGTGTTCAAGGAAACACCTTTTAGATCAGCAATTTGGCGCATGGTTTTTCCCGTCATCAAAAGATCGCAGACTTTGCGCTCCTCCGGCGTCAGGCGCGAAGTCAGATCTGCCGGGGTGAGCCGCACCAGCATCAGGCCGGGGGAATAGCGCTGACTGGCGAGCGTGATGCGCTGCCCGGTCCAGATTCGTTCCGCCCCCGCAAGCTGAACGAGAATCGCCTCACGTTTCGCCGCCAAAGGGTGTTCGGCCTCCACCCGGTTGCGAAATCCACGCGTGGCGCGGGCGATGACGCCGTTATTGCTCAGCAGGGCTGCCTCCCCATCCGCCGGGGCGAGGGCACGGAGTTCGGCGCGCAGCGAAAGGGACAGGCTTTGTTCCAAATGGCGCAGGATCATCCTGAAATCGGCGGTTTCACCGGCGGTAAACCCCGGTGCACCAACAGGGCGGTAAAGCGACATGAAAAAGTTGAATTCGGTTTCACCGCGTAGCCTGCAATGCCCGTTCATGATCGCGCCGAGGCCAAAGGCGGACATGAAGCTTCTGAACTCCGGTTCGAGGCCGGGGGTATCGGCTTCGATGGATTTGGCAAAGACTTCCAGCCTGCGGCCATGTCGGATGAACGGGTCGAGTCCCGAAACCGCGCGCACGGCACTTTCAAAGGTTCGTGGCAGGTTGAACGTGCCGGTGTTCACAAGGGTGGTCCGCCCGGCAGCGAAATTCGACCATCCCCACCAGGAGGCATCAAACTCCGTCAGGCCCGACAGCATCTTGATCAGATGGGCCTGATGTTCGCGGGGGGGCAGTTCCACCGCGGAACGGGTCAGGCGCAGGATCAGGTCGCTGAAATCAGAAAGATGCATCAGTCATGGAATTTAGGGTTGTGTTCATGTGTCATTATTTGACATACATAGATCATAAATACACCCGACGTTTCGCGTCGGTCTCGGATCAACTTAGCGAAAAGGCTATCGTATGGGAACCATTTCCAAAGCGCTGACGCTGCTCAACTTCTTTTCGCCCGGGCAGGCGGAGATCGGGTTGTCCCAATTCGTTCGCCTCAGCGGGGCGGATAAGGCAACGGTGCGGCGCCACCTTGTTGAGTTGGAAAAAAACGGTTTTCTGGAACAGCATCCCGAAAGCCGGAAATACCGCCTTGGTCCTGCACTTTTGCGGCTGGCGTCGGTGCGGGAGCGGAACTTCCCGATCCGCAGTGCCATCGCCCCGATCGTGGATCGGATGGCAGAGCAGTTGGGGGAGCTTGTGCATGCGTCGCTTTTGCAGGGGGATATGATGTCACCCTTCTACCATGCCGATCCGCAGGTGCATGGAACGCGCGTGATCTTTGATGAATCCGAGCTGTTGCCGCTTCATGCCACAGCATCCGGCCTGGCAATGCTGGCCTTCGGGCCGGAGGGGATACTCGATATTGCCATTGCCGCCACGCGGGCGTCCTATGCGCCGAACACCGTTGTGGCGAAATCTGATCTGATCCACCTTGTCGAACAGACCCGCGCCCGTGGGTATGCTTATAGTGACGCCTATTACACGAAAGAGGTTGCCTCCTTCGGTATGCCTTTCTTTGGGGTGGAGGGCCACGCAATCGGCACCATCGCCATTCCGGTGCCCGCACCCCGGCTCGACCCGGCGCTTCAGGCACGCATTCTGACCGAACTGCGCGTGGGGTGCGAAGACACAACCCGTTCCTTTGGCGGGGAGGTTCCTGCCGAAATCACACAGGTCTGGGATCAGCCGCGACACTGAACCCCGCAGGAGTTTTGCCACCATGCCTCGCAACATAGATGAATTGCTTGCCGATCGGGCGCGCCTGCTTGGGCCGAATGTGTCGACCTTTTATGATGACCCGGTGCATATCGTGCGCGGCGAAGGCGTCTGGCTTTGGGACGCCGAAGGGCGCAAATATCTCGACTGCTACAACAATGTGCCCCACGTCGGCCATTGCAACCCGCGGGTGGTGGAGGCGATCAGCCGCCAGAGCGCGACGCTGAACACCCATACCCGTTATCTGCACGATGGGATTCTGGACTACATTGACCGCCTGACCGGGACGATGGACCCTTCGCTTTCGACGGCGATCCTGACCTGCACCGGCTCGGAAGCCAATGACATCGCCCTGCGTATGGCAGAGGCGGTGACCGGCAGGCGCGGCATCATTGCAACGGACGCGACCTATCACGGGAATACGGCACTGGTCAGCCAGCTTAGCCGATCGAATGTGCCTTCGGTGGGGTTCGGGCTTAGCCGCTATTTCCGCTTTGTTCAGGCGCCGGACAGCTATCGCAACCCTGATCCGGACGGCACCCTGTTTGCCGATGCGGTGGCCGAACAGATTGCGGCTCACGAAGACTCTGGCGATGGCTTTGCGGCACTTGTCATCTGTCCGTTTTTCCTGAACGAAGGGTTCCCCGATCATGCCGATGGTTGGCTGAAACCTGTGGCCGAAGTGGTGCGCCGCGCCGGGGGGCTGTTGATCTGTGATGAGGTTCAGTCAGGCTTTGGCCGCACCGGCACCCATTTCTGGGCGCATCAGAAGATGGGCGTCGTGCCTGACGTGCTGACACTTGGCAAGCCGATGGCCAATGGCTACCCGGTTGGCGGGGTGGTGACCGGGGCGGATGTGATGCGCCGCTTCCGCGAAGGGTTCCGTTACTTCAATACCTTTGGCGGCAACCCGGTGGCCAGCGCCGCTGCCCTGGCCGTGCTTGAGGAAATGGAAGAAGAAAACCTGATCGAAAACGCCCGTCAGGTCGGTGATCACGCCCGCGCGCGCCTGCGTGACTTGCAACAGAAGTTTGACTTTATCGGTGACGTGCGTGGCTCCGGCATGGTGTTTGGTGCGGAAATGGTGCTCGACCGGGAAAGCAAAACCCCGGCAAGCGACTTTGCCGACCGTGTGATCAACAAGATGCGGCAGCGCGGCTTTATCCACTCAAAGCTTGGACGCCACAAAAACACGCTGAAAATCCGCCCGCCGATGCCCTTTGGCAAGGAACATGCGGACCTGCTGTTTGATGCGCTTGAACAGGTGCTCGCCGAAACACCGCTTGCACCATGAAACGGATCACCGAAAAGGCACTCGCCCTGTGGGGAATGACCGGTGCTGGTTGCAATCTGTTTGCCGCGCGGGAAAATCATGTCTTCCGCGTGGAGTGGCAGGGAACGGCCTATGCGCTGCGCCTGCATCGTGTGGGCTACCGCAGTGATGCGGAGCTTCTGTCGGAACTCACCTGGATGAACGCGCTTTCTGAGGCTGGCCTGTCCGTCCCCGCAGCCATTCCGGCGGCGGATGGGCGGTTCCTCAGGGTGATTGATGGAGCCCAGGTTGACGTGCTGACCTGGCTTGACGGTGTGCCGATGGGTAAAACCGGGCAGGCGCTTGAGATCGGGAACCGGGTTGCGTTTTTTGAACGGCTCGGACGGGAAACCGCGCGGCTGCATGAAGCGTCCGATGCATGGGAATTGCCGCCTGTCTTTACCCGCGTGCATTGGGACCGCGAAGGGTTGCTGGGGGACACCCCGCTTTGGGGACGGTTCTGGGAACATCCGTCCCTTTCGGTTGAGGATAAGGCCCTGTTTGCCAAAGCGCGCAGCTGTGCCGCGCAGGACTTGCAAACGCTTGAAGACGGGCTGGATTACGGGTTGATCCACGCCGACCTCGTACGGGAAAACATCCTGATCCGGGGGGAGGATTTGCAGCTCATCGACTTTGATGATGCGGGATTTGGCTTTCGTCTGTTCGACCTTGCGACAACGCTCCTGAAAAACCGCGCGGAACCGGATTTTGCCGCGTTGCGCCGCGCCCTGCTGACAGGTTACCGCGCCGTAAGGCCGCTGGATAATGCGGCTCTTGATCTGTTCATGCTGCTGAGATCCCTGACCTATGTCGGCTGGATTATCAGCCGCATGGATGAGCCGGGCTCCGCCGCCCGTTCACAACGGTTCATAAAGACAGCGCGCGAAACCTCCCTGACCTATCTGCAAGACAAAGGATATGCGACATGACACGTTTCAACGGTAAGGCTGCCATTATCACCGGCGCGGGCACCGGGATTGGGGCCGCTATCGCGCGGCGCCTGTCTGACGAGGGCGCGAACTGCATCCTGACGGGCCGCAGGGCAGGGCCGATTGAAAAGGTTGCTGCCGATTGCGGCGGTATCGCCGTTGCGGGGGATGCGGCCTCTGCCGATCATATGTCGGGGCTGGTCAGACTGGCGCAGGACCGCTTTGGCGGGCTTGATGTGATGGTCTGCAATGCCGGTGGCTTTGGTTTTGGTACGCTCACCGACAATTCGGATGAGGATTGGGCCAAGGCGGTGCATGCCAATCTTAACACTGCGATGGTGTCAGCACGCGCCGCCCTGCCAGCGCTGATGGAGCGCAAGGGCAACGTGCTGATCATGGGCTCCATCGCCGGGCTTGCCTCCGGGCCGGAGGCCTGCGGCTATGTCACTATGAAACACAGCCTGATCGGCCTGAACCGTTCGATTGCGCGCGACTACGGCAAACATGGTGTGCGCTCTAACCTGATCGCGCCGGGATGGGTGCGCACGGAGATGGGCGACATGGAGATGGAAGAGCTGATGGAACGCAAAGGGTTGTCTTCGGTTGAGGAAGCCTATGGTCTTGTCACCCGCGATGTGCCCCTGGGCCGCCCCGCTGATGGCGCGGAGGTGGCCGCTGCGGCAGCCTTCCTCTGTTCGCAGGAGGCGTCGATGATCACCGGGGCGACCCTGACAGTCGACGGTGGCTCCACCATTGTGGATGTGCCGACGCTGGCGTTTTAGGGTCCCGACCCTAGGGCTTTGGGACCACGCCGTCTGTGACCCATTGATCGAAGGCCGCCAGCACGGCTTCGGCAAAGCCCGCCTCATTGATATGGGAGGCGATGCGCCGATAGGTCACATTGGTGGGGCAGGTGGCCTCAAACGTGTCAATGAAGGCGGCATAACCTTCAGCGTCCTGTAAGTCCCCGCCCTTAATATCGAGCGCATGAACGCCGCCTTCGGGCAGCAGAAACAGGGTCTCCCCCTGTGCCGTTGCAAGCCGTTCAGCCAGCGCTTTGGCGACGTTCCTGCGGCGTGGGGCGTCAAGGATCACGGCGGTCAACAGACGGTTATGGGCGTGCTCAGGCAGCCCCTTCAGCTGGGCAGGGCGGGGTTGCCAGCCGACGAGGTCCACCAGATCGTAACACCCGCAGGACACCATCTGCGGCGTGCCGTTCAACCCCGCAGCGGTCAGGCGGCTTTGCCCCGCATGGACGGCAGAGCCGTGGATAAAGTTCCCGATTTCCTGCGTGGCGAAATCCATGACACAGGCAAAGGCACCCTGCGCGGCGAGGCTTTCAAACGCCCGCCCACCCATGCCTGTTGCGTGGAACACGGCGACCTCGTAACCGCGGGATTCCAGCGCGGGCTTCAGCGTGACCATATAGCTGAGAAAAGACTTGCCGAAAGATGTCATCCCGATCAGAGGGCGTGTCGCATCGCGTCGCTCGACGGCCCGTGCGGCGCCAAGTACTGCGCCCGCCGCCTGAGACAAAGACGCTTTGCAGACGGAGTTCAGCCCGTAAAGCCCGCCCGCCCAGAGGATCATCTGAACGTCCGCCGGCAGCCGTTCGGCCGGGATCAGCGGTGAGAATGAGACCGTCGAAACGATGTATTTCGGTACACCCAGCGGCACGGCGTTGCACACATCAAGCGCCAGGTCCGTGCCCATGGTGCCGCCCAACACAACAAGCCCGTCAAAGCGCCCCTCGGAAAACAGCCGCGCGGTCAGCAGCGCCGCGCCGCGCGCCATGATCTGCATCGCAGTATTTTCATCGCCGCTGTCGATGGCGGCTTTGATGCTGCTGCCGCCTGCTTCGGCGACCTGATGTTTGGAATAATCGGTGGGCTCCGCCGGATCGCCGAGCACGGAGACATCCATCGTCACCACGCCGCCGCCCTGACGCCGGATCACCTCCGCCATGTAGTCAAGTTCATCGTTCTTGGTGTCGTAGGTGCCAACGACAAGGATGGTGCGGTCTGACATCGGGTATCCTTAGAGTTTGAACCAGGCTGTCTTGAGATCGAGGTATTTGTCAAACGCGTGAAGCGATTTGTCATGGCCGTTGCCCGATTGTTTGTGCCCGCCCAGGGGCACGGTCATATCCGCACCGCCATAGGTGTTGACGTGAACGACGCCTGCACGGATTTTGCGCACAAGCCGATGGGCACGCGAAAGATCAGCCGTCCACAGCCCCGCCGCCAACCCGAACTCTGTGCCATTGGCCAGTGCAACGGCCTCTTCCTCCGTATCAAAAGGCATCACAGCCAGAACCGGGCCGAACACCTCCTGCTGGACGATCGGATCACCGGGTTGGACCCCGGCCACAAT
>CAYTUW010000088.1:0-11574 GCA_964441435.1 uncultured Rhodobacterales bacterium | reverse complement strand
ACCAGGCGTCGGGTGCTTGGCGATGCCCATGTCGACCGCGCGGAAGCCGGAAAGACGGAATTCGACGAACGATTTCAACAGCTGATCACTGAATCTGCCTGGGGGCGGGTCTGGTCCGAAGACACAATATCGGCCCGCGAACGATCCATGCTGACGTTGGCATTACTTGCCGCCTGTGGCAACTTCGAAGAAATTCCGATGCATGTCCGCGCCACCGCCAACACCGGCGCTTCGCCAGAAGATGTGATCGAGGCATTTCTGCATGTCGCAATCTATGCTGGTGTGCCCAAAGCCAACCATGCCATCAAACTGGCAAAACAAACATTCGCTGAAATGGAAAGCGCCCAGTCATGACCACACCCTGCATCATATGTGTTGCGATCACCGGATCTGTTCCGCAGAAGGCCGATAACCCCGCCGTTCCGATCACCATAACGGAACAGGTCGAATCGGTGCATGAGAGCTTTGAGGCCGGCGCGGCGATTGCCCATTGCCATGTCAGAAACGATGACGGATCGACCACATCGGACCCGGATAAATTCGCCCGCCTCAAGGAAGGTATCGAAACTCATTGCCCTGGCATGATTGTCCAGCTGTCAACCGGCGGGCGTTCAGGCGCTGGCCGGGAACGCGGTGGAATGTTGCCGCTCCGGCCCGATATGGCGTCACTGTCCGTGGGGTCGAACAATTTCCCGACGCGGGTCTATGAAAACCCGCCTGATCTTGTCGAATGGCTCGCTGCGGAAATGCGCACCTATGAGGTAACACCTGAGATTGAGGCGTTTGACCTGTCCCACATCTATCAGGCGGTCCGCCTGTCAGAAGCGGGCAAGCTGTTCGGCCCGCTATATGTGCAGTTCGTTATGGGGGTGAAAAACGCCATGCCCGCGGACAAGCGGGTGTTTGATTTCTACGTTGAAACGATGAAGGTCTGTGCGCCGGATGCTGAGTGGTGCGCTGCCGGGATCGGGGCCAATCAGATTCGGGTGAATGAATGGGCTATTGCGGCGGGCGGCCATACACGCACCGGGCTGGAGGACAATATCAGGCTTGATCGGGATACGCTCGCTCCCTCCAACGCGGCATTGGTGCGCCGCACCGTTGAGCTCTGCGAGAAATATGAACGTCCCGTGGCAAATGCCGCCACCGCGCGGCAGATTCTGGGGCTTCGGGCGGCCTGATGACGGATGTGTTTGATCATCCGTGGCTTTCCGGCCTGTTTGGGGATGCTGAGCTTTCACCATTGCTGTCTGCAGATCGCCAGCTTGCAGATATGCGGCGGGTGGAACTGGCTTATACAAAGGCCTTGGGTGCGGCGGGGGTTGTCCCTGAAAATATCGCGATGCGCGCAGCGCAACACATTGAAAGAACATCTCTTTCCTCAGAGATTCTATATAATGGGACCGCGCAGGACGGCATGCCGGTTCCGGCCCTGTCCCGCGCGCTGAAAGCTTCGGCAGATCAGGATCTGCTGCCTGCCATCCACAAGGGGCTAACCTCGCAGGATGTGATCGACACAGCGCTGATGCTTGCTATTCGGGATGCCCTGCCCGTCTTTCGCACCCGGATTGAAACGATTTTGGATCAACTGGCCCGCCTGGACGGTGACTTTGGCAGAAATCCCATGTCGGGCCGCACGCGGATGCAACTAGCTGAATCAATCACCGTCAGCGATCGCGTGGCAACCTGGGCGCAACCGCTGGCAACCCATCTGACCCGTCTGGAAGATCTCTTGCCCCGTCTGATTCGCCTTCAGTTTGGCGGCGCGGCCGGGGACCGGAAAGCGCTGGGCGACAAGGCAGGGGCAGTTGCACGTGCCTTTGGGGACGAGCTTGGCCTTCCCGCGCCGGACAAGGCCTGGCACGCCATGCGCGACGGTCTGGCGGAGTTTGCGGGCTGGTTGTCGCTCGTATCCGGTACGCTCGGCAAGATCGGCACCGACATGTGCCTGATGGCGCAGCAGGGGGTGGATGATATCCGCTTCTCGGGCGGCGGCACCTCATCGGCAATGCCGCATAAACAGAACCCCATTCTGGCGGAGCTTTTGGTGACACTTGCCCGGTTCAATGCAGCACAGCTCTCTGCGATGCATGGCGCATTGTTGCATGAGCAGGAACGCTCCGGCGCGGCATGGACGCTGGAATGGATGTTGCTGCCGCAGATGATGCTTGCCACCGGACGCGGGTTGACTGCTGCGCAGGATCAGATCAGCCGTATCACTCGGCTGGGTGAGTCAGGCTGAGATATTTTATACTTGAAGTAATTGCATCCTCTCGCTAGCCTTTCCCTGTTGCGGGGCAAAAGCTGTCGCCCCGCACATGGGAGGACAAATGAAGATTGCCTGTCTTGGCGGCGGGCCTGCGGGGCTCTATTTCGCCATTTCGATGAAGCTCAGAATGCCCAAAGCGGACATAACCGTTTTCGAGCGCAACAAAGCGGATGACACATTCGGATGGGGTGTGGTTCTGTCGGATGAAACCCTTGATAATCTTCACAAAAATGATCCGTCAAGTGCTGATAAAATCCGTGGTCATTTTGCTTACTGGGATGATATCGCCGTGCATTACCGCGGCGAAAAGCAACTTTCGACGGGGCATGGATTCTGTGGCATCGGACGCAAACAGCTGCTGATCCTTCTGCAGGAACGGGCCCGCGATCTGGGCATCAACCTGCAGTTTGAAACGGAGGTCGCGGCCGAAGGAATCGCCGGAGATTATGACCTTGTTGTTGCCGCCGATGGGCTGAATTCGCGCACCCGCAACACCTATGCCGAAGCGTTCTGCCCGGATATCGACCAGCGCCCCTGCAAGTTTGTCTGGCTCGGCACACGTCAGAAATTCGATGATGCCTTCACCTTCATTTTCGAGGAAACCGACAAGGGCTGGGTCTGGGCACATGCCTATCAGTTTGACGATGATACGGCGACATTCATCGTCGAATGTGCGCCCGAAACATTCGAGGCCTATGGCTTTGCCGACATGAGCCAGCAGGAGTCGATCGCCGTTTGTGAGGGGATTTTCAAGGATCACCTCGGCGGCCACGCCCTGATGACAAATGCCAACCATATCCGCGGTTCCGCCTGGATCAGCTTTCCGCGCGTCTTGTGCAAAAAATGGAGCCACAAGAACATCGTGCTGATGGGGGATGCCGCCGCAACGGCGCATTTTTCCATCGGGTCGGGCACGAAACTGGCGCTTGAAAGCGCGATCGCGCTTGCCGACTACCTGATGGAAGAACCGGATATGGCCGCCGCCTTTGCCCGTTATGAGGACGCGCGCCGACTGGAGGTTCTGCGCCTGCAATCAGCAGCACGCAATTCGATGGAATGGTTTGAGGAGGTCGGGCGTTACCTTGACCTCGACCCGGTCCAGTTCAACTATTCCCTCTTGACCAGAAGCCAGCGGATCAGCCACGAAAACCTCCGCCTGCGTGACAGCAAGTGGTTGGAATCAGCTGAAAAATGGTTTCAGATCGGCGCGGGCGTTGCATCCTCTGAAAGGGTGCGCGCACCGATGTTTGCACCGTTTTCCCTGCGCGAGATGACGCTGAAGAATCGCATCGTTGTGTCACCAATGGCCCAATACAAGGCCGTGGATGGCTGCCCGACGGATTGGCATCTGGTGCACTACGGGGAACGTGCCAAGGGTGGCGCGGGGCTCATCTACACCGAGATGACCTGCGTCAGCCCGGAAGGGCGGATCACACCGGGGTGCCCGGGGCTATACGCACCGGAACAGAAACAGGCCTGGACACGGATTGTCGAATTCATCCACGCGGAAACCGATGCCAAAATCTGCTGCCAGATTGGCCATTCCGGGCGCAAGGGATCAACCCAGCTTGGCTGGGAGGTGATGGATGCCCCGCTGCCCGAAGGTAACTGGGAAACGATGTCGGCCTCTGCGATCCCATGGTCAAAGGACAACCCCACACCGCGCGCAATGACCCGCGAGGACATGGACCGCGTAACAGCAGAATTTGCCGCCGCCACCGAAATGGCCGCACGCGCCGGGTTTGACATGATCGAACTTCACGCGGCGCATGGGTATCTCATCTCCTCCTTCATCTCACCAAAATCGAACATCCGCACCGATGAATATGGCGGGAGCCTCGAAAACCGGATGCGTTACCCGCTTGAGGTCTTTACCACGATGCGCGCGGTCTGGCCGGATGAAAAACCGATGTCGGTCAGGATCAGTGCCAATGACTGGGTTGGCGATGATGGGGTAACCCCTGAAGAGGCCGTCGGCATCGCCCGCGCGTTTGAAAACGCCGGGGCCGATATCATCGACGTGAGCGCAGGTCAGACCTCGGTTGAGGCCGCACCGGTCTATGGCCGCATGTTCCAGACTCCGTTTTCCGACCGGATCAGGAATGACGCCGGGATAAAGACGATGGCGGTTGGCAACATCTATGAACCGGACCATGTGAATTCGATCCTGATGGCCGGGCGCGCGGACCTCGTCTGCCTCGCGCGGCCGCATTTGGCGGACCCTTACTGGACGCTCCACGCCGCGACAGAAATCGGGGACCGCGCGGCGGAGTGGCCCCTGCCCTATCATGCGGGCCGGGATCAGGAATGGCGCCTTGCGGATCGCGCGGCGGAAATTGCAGCGGCGGAGTTGAAGGTATGAGCGATCTCTCCGGCCAACATGCGGTGGTGACGGGGGGCGGTTCCGGCGTGGGGGCAGCGATAGCGCTGGCGCTTGCCGGGGCCGGTGCAAAGGTCACGGTGACCGGGCGCCGGACCGAGCCACTCAGCAAAATTGCTGCGCAGCATAATGCCATCACCCCAGCCGCCGGGGATGTAACGGATGAGGACTCCCTCTCTGCCTGTTATGACACCGCACGCGCCAAAAACGGCCCTATTGACCTTGTCATCGCCAACGCAGGGGCCGCCGCCAGCAAACCCTTTGCCAAGAGCGGTGCAGGTGACCTCCGCCAGATGCTGGAGGTAAATTTGGTGGGTGTTTTCAATAGCTTTCACGCCGCCCTTCCCGATATGCTGGGGCGCGGTTCAGGCAAAATGATCGCTATATCCTCCATCGCGGGGCTGAGGGGGGCGCCATATATCGCGCCCTACTGTGCCTCAAAACACGGGGTAATCGGGCTGGTGCGTTCGCTGTCGCTTGAACTGGCACCCAAGGGCATCACGGTGAACGCGATCTGCCCTGGCTATGTCGATACACCGATGACGGACCGCACCATTGACAATATTGTTGCCAAAACGGGCATGGACCCGGTTACGGCCCGCACGGAGCTGGAAAAATTCAGCCCGCAAAACCGCCTGATCGAGGTGGATGAGATTGCGGGAACCGTGCTGTGGCTGTGTTCTGACGCGGCGCGCAGCGTGAATGGTGCGGCCATTCCAATCACAGGCGGCGACATATGAGCGGGCCTGATGCAAAATCCCGGCTTCGGCTGTGGCTGCGTTTGCTGAAATCCAGCCGGATGATCGAAAGCCGCCTGCGTGAGAATTTACGCCGTGATTATGGCTCCACCCTGCCGCGATTTGACGTTCTTGCAGCGCTTCACCGACATGAAGGCGGGCTTAAGATGAGCGAACTTTCCGGCGTGCTGAAAGTATCCAACGGCAATGTGACAGGCATTGTCGATCGGCTGGAAGAGGACGGGATGGTTGAGCGACAGGCGGTAGAAGGGGATCGCCGCGCCTCTCGTGCGCGGCTGACCACAGCAGGCAGGGCGCATTTCAAAGAACTCGCCACGGCACATGAAAGTTGGATCGACCAGCTTCTCGAAGATTTCACCGAGGCCGAGGCGGAACAGGTATCAACCCGCCTTCACCGCCTCAATGAACGGATCGAAGGGGAAACAGGATGACCAGCGCCCGCACCGATGTTCGCCATTTCAAATGCGCCGTTTCGGAACGCATCGCGACCGTTTCGCTTGATCGACCGGACAGGAAAAACCCCCTTACCTTCGACAGTTACGCCGAATTGCGCGATTGGTTCCGCGATCTGCCCTATGTTGATGACGTGGACGTGGTGGTCTTTGCATCGAATGGCGGCAACTTCAGTTCCGGCGGCGATGTGCATGACATTATCGGGCCGTTGACCAGGATGGATATGAAGGGGCTGATGGCCTTCACCCGAATGACCGGCGACCTCGTGAAGGCCATTCTCGGCTGCGGCAAACCGGTGATTGCGGCGGTTGACGGGGTCTGCGTCGGAGCGGGCGCAATCATCGCAATGGCCAGCGACATGCGCCTTGCCACAGCAGAGGCAAAAACCGCGTTTCTGTTCACCCGCGTCGGGCTTGCCGGGTGCGATATGGGCGCCTGTGCGATCCTGCCGCGGATCATTGGGCAATCCCGCGCGGCAGAGCTGCTCTATACCGGGCGATCCATGTCTGCAGCCGAAGGGGAAGCCTGGGGGTTCTATTCGCGCCTTGTGCATGCGGATGATCTGTTGGCAGAGGCGCAATCCCTCGCCCGGCGCATCACGGATGGCCCGAATTTTGCACATATGATGACCAAGACGATGCTGGCGCAGGAATGGTCGATGTCGCTTGATCAGGCGATTGAGGCAGAGGCCCAGGCCCAGGCCATTTGTATGCAGACCGAAGATTTCAAACGCGCTTACAACGCCTTCGTCGCCAAGGAAAAACCGCGGTTTGAGGGGGATTGATGGCAGATCGGAGCTTTCTCACCTGGCCATTTTTTGAGGATCGCCACCGGGCATTGGCGGCGGAGCTTGAAAACTGGGCCGAGCGCCACCTGACAGGCCTTGACCACAGTGATGTAGATGTGACCTGCGGGGGGCTGGTGCGCGCACTTGGCGCCGATGGTTGGTTGCAGCACACGGGTGGCACACTTGATGTGCGCACGCTTTGCCTGATCCGCGAAACCCTGGCACGCCATGATGGGCTCGCAGATTTTTCTTTTGCAATGCAAGGGCTTGGAACCGGGGCGATCACGCTTTTTGGCAGCGACAGCCAGCGTGCGGAATGGCTTCCGAAAACCCGCGCGGGGGAGGCGATTGCCGCCTTTGCGCTGACCGAACCGGGCAGCGGATCGGACGTTGCGAATTCCACCATGACAGCTACGCCGGACGGGAATGACTTTATTCTAAACGGCGAAAAAACCTGGATCTCCAACGGTGGGATCGCCGATGTCTACACGATCTTTGCCCGCACGGGGGAGGCACCGGGCGCGCGTGGATTGTCGGCTTTCGTGATCCCGGCCGACCTGCCGGGATTTGAGATTGCTGAACGGCTTGACACCATCGCGCCGCATCCGCTGGCAACGCTTCGGTTCACCGATTGCCGCATTCCGGGCACGGCCCTGATCGGGGGGCGGGGTGCTGGGTTCAAAATCGCCATGTCGGTGCTGGATGTGTTCCGCTCCACCGTAGCGGCGGCAGCACTTGGTTTTGCACGCCGGGCGCTGGATGAGGCGATCACACGTGTCACCACCCGGCAGGTGCAGGGTGCGCCGCTGTTTGATCTGCAGATGGTGCAGGGGCATATCGCGGACATGGCGGTGGATGTGGATGCGGCGGCGCTTCTGACCTATCGCGCGGCATGGGCCAAGGATTCCGGCGCGCCGCGCGTCACGCGGGAGGCCGCAATGGCAAAGCTGTTTTCGACTGATCAGGCACAGCAGGTGATTGACCGGGCGGTGCAGCTACATGGGGGTGACGGCGTTCGGTCCGGAAGCACGGTGGAAAAACTTTATCGGGAAATCAGGGCGTTACGTATCTATGAAGGTGCAAGCGACGTGCAGCGCGTGGTCATCGCGCGGCAAGTGCTGGGAGGAACATGATGCTGGGGCCAAGCGCACATACGGATACCTTTACGCGGGACAACCTTCCCCCCGCAGATCAATGGCCGGATTTCCTGCTGGATGGGTTCGACTACCCCGACCGCCTGAATGCGGGCGTCGAACTGACCGATGCGATGGTCGAAAAAGGGTTTGGCGACCACACCGCATTGATCGGCAACGGGCGCAGGCGCACCTACAAGGAACTTTCCGACTGGACCAATCGGCTCGCCCATGCATTGGTTGACGATCTAAAGATCAAGCCCGGCAATCGCGTGCTGATCCGATCGGCCAACAATCCGGCGATGGTGGCCTGTTGGCTTGCGGCGACAAAGGCCGGGGCGGTGGTTGTGAACACCATGCCGATGCTGCGCGCGGGCGAGCTTGGCAAAATTGTCGACAAGGCCGAAATCACCCATGCGCTGTGTGACACGCGTCTGATGGATGAAATGACGCTCTGCGCCAAGGGGTCCAGGCATCTGAAAACCGTGGTCGGATTTGATGGCACCTCCAATCACGATGCAGAACTGGACCGATTGGCGTTGGAGAAACCCGTGCAGTTTCAATCCGTTGACACGGGTCGGGATGATGTGGCGTTGCTTGGATTCACCTCCGGCACCACAGGCGCACCCAAAGCCACGATGCATTTTCACCGCGACCTTCTGATCATAGCGGATGGCTACGCGCAGGAGGTTCTGAGCGTCACGCCGGAGGATGTGTTCATCGGTTCCCCGCCGCTTGCCTTTACCTTCGGTCTTGGCGGGTTGGCGATCTTCCCCTTGCGGTTCGGGGCGGCGGCGACATTGCTGGAACAGGCCACGCCGCCCAAAATGGTCGAGATTATCGAGAAATATAAGGCAACCGTCTGTTTCACCGCCCCGACGGCCTATCGCGCCATGCTGGCGGCGATGGATGAAGGGGCGGATTTGTCCTCCCTACGTGCGGCGGTCAGCGCTGGGGAAACCCTGCCTGCCCCTGTCTATAATGACTGGATGGCAAAGACCGGAAAGCCGATGCTTGACGGGATCGGCGCGACGGAGATGCTTCATATCTTCATTTCCAACCGCTTTGACGATCACAAACCCGCCTGCACCGGAAAGCCCGTGACGGGTTATGAGGTCAAGGTAATTGACGAAAAAGGCGGGGCCGTCCCAGATGGGGAGGTCGGCCGCCTTGCCGTGCGCGGGCCAACCGGGTGTCGCTACCTCGCCGATGACCGGCAGGCGGGCTATGTGCTTGATGGCTGGAACGTAACCGGGGACAGTTTCATCCGCGACAGCGACGGATATCTGCACTTTGCCGCACGCAATGACGATATGATCATCTCATCCGGCTACAATATTGCCGGGCCGGAGGTGGAGGCGGCGCTGCTGTCCCACGAAGCGGTCGCTGAATGCGCCGTGATAGGCCAGGCCGATGACGCGCGCGGCCATATCGTCGAGGCGCATATTGTGCTGAACGCCGGGCAGAAGGGCGACAACCAGATGATTGAAACCCTGCAAAAACACGTGAAATCGACCATCGCCCCCTACAAATACCCACGTTCGGTGGTCTTCACTGACGCGTTGCCAAAGACAGAAACCGGAAAAATTCAGCGCTTCAAACTGAAACAATCGCCGGAGACCCCGGAAAAAGGATGAAGCGTTCGGGGCGCATTTAACATGGAGGAACCAATGACGGAATCTTATGGAGTTACCCCCGCGGACGACGGGCTTGAAGGCTTGAAGTGGAATGTGGTTGGGCAAACCTATGTGCCAAAGCTGCATACGGACAATGCCATGATCTGGCACGCCAGCGTTCCTGCGGATACTTTTGTTCCGCCTCATGTTCATCCGACGCAGGACGAATGGATCCTGGTCGTCGACGGCACGCTTGAGGTGGATTTCGGTTTTGAAACGGGCAAGGTCACTTCGAACAAGGCCGGGCCTGGCGATCTGGTGCGTATGCCACGCGGAATAGCGCATGCGGTCTTCAACCGTTCAGGCAAAGACGCTACCTGCGTCTTTGGCGTGGCCCCTTCACGCAAGTTGTTTGACCTGTTCAAAGCACTGGACGGTGTGACCGACCCGGCGGAACTCGTGCGCCTTTCCGCCCTGCATGAGGTCGATTTTCTGCCTCCCCCGGAAGACGGTTAACGCTATGGTAAAACGTAAATCAGTCGCGGTCATTGGCGGCGGGGTATCTGGTCTCGCCGCCGCCAAAGCCTTTGACCAACAGGGACACCGCGTTCAGGCCTTTGAACGCAGCCACGATTTAGGCGGGGTGTGGGAACTGTCCCGCTCCTATCCGGATGTGCAGACCCAGTCGCCGAAGGATCTGTATCGGTTTACCGATCTGGCGATGCCTGAGGACTACCCGGAATGGCCCAAAGGACCGCAAGTGCATGCCTATCTGCATTCCTGGGCTGCAAAACACAAACTGGAGCGTCTGTTTCACCTCAATACCAATGTCATCGCAATGGAGCGCCGCACCGATGGCCGCAAGGGCTGGACATTGACGCTGGAAAGCGCCGGGCGCACCCGATCCGAAGATTTCGATTTTGTTGCGGTCTGCACAGGGCAGTTTTCCGACAAAAACATCCTCACCTTCGATGGTCAGGACGTCTTCGAAGCCGACGGCGGTCAGGTCATGCACAGTTCTGAGTATACGGACCCATCGGTTGCCGGGGACAAACATGTGGTGGTCCTGGGGGGATCGAAATCCGCTACTGATATCGCTGTGAATGCTGCGAAAAACGGCGCAGCTCAGGTGCATATGGTTTACCGTGAAAACGTCTGGCGTGTGCCCTACCACGTTGGCGGAATCAACTTCAAAAGGCTGCTCTATATGAGGGCACAGGAAATGCAGTTCAATTCCTGGGGTCGCGGCCCGATAAAGAAGTTTATAGCGGCGATCACCAAACCGCTGGTGTGGGCAAATTTCAGGGGGCTTGAAACACTGCTGAAGCTGCAGCTTGGCCTTAAAAAATGGGATATGGTGCCGGACAACCCGATTGAACAGGAAGCGAGTTGTTCCCTGCCGATTGTCACACCAGGCCTGTTTGAAAGCTTCAGGGCCCGCACGGTCATCCCCGTAAGGGGCACATTCGCCGGCTATGAAAAGGGGCATGTCAATCTCACCACCGGCGACCGGGTCAAATGCGATATCGCGGTTCTCGCGGTTGGCTGGAAACTGGGGGTTCCCTATCTTGCGCAGGAATATCAGGACAAGCTGATTGACACGGACGGGCTCTACAAGATTCACCGGATCAGTGTGAACCCTGATTTGCCGGATATGGGCTTTGTCGGTTTCAATTCGAGCTTCTGCACGGTCTTATCTGCCGAAATGATTGCCAGCTGGCTGGTGCGATTTGCCGATGGACAGCTTGCCCATCAACCATCTGACGCAGATATGCGCAGCTCAATCGCAGAGAACCTGGCCTGGAAACGCAAGGAGCGTCCGGCGGCAAAGGTCTATCAGGGATTGTGCGCAGCCCCATTCCACTTCAAACATTTCGACGAGCTTCTCGCCGACATGGGGGCAAAGAAAACCAAACGGGCAAACCCGCTGGCGGAGCAGTTTTCATATCCGAATGCGGATGCCTTCGGATCATTTCTGGCGTCCACGCCACAGTATTCGGTTGAATAACTAAACACTCCGGGTTCTACATCCGGGGTTTCTTGAAACGGGAGGAATAAACATGAAACCACTCAGAAATCTGGTAACGACACTTGCTGTTTCGGCGGGTGTTCTGACCGCAGGAGCCGCAGTCGCCGATGTGAAGGTCGGCATGATCACCACGCTTTCGGGCGGGGGTG
>CAYTUW010000087.1:0-11589 GCA_964441435.1 uncultured Rhodobacterales bacterium | reverse complement strand
ATCTTGAGGCGGCGGATGAGGTTGCGCGCCAGCTGCGCCTGCGTGACCTGGCCGGGCTGATCGTCATCGACTTCATCGATATGGACGAGCGCCGTAATAATTCTGCCGTAGAAAAACGGATGAAAGAGCGGCTGAAAACTGATCGTGCCCGCATTCAGGTTGGTCGTATTTCGGGCTTTGGCCTGATGGAGATGAGCCGCCAGCGCCTGCGCCCCGGTATGATCGAGGCGACAACACAGCCTTGCCCCGCCTGTCATGGCACTGGACTGATCCGGTCAGATGACAATATGGCGCTGACGATCCTTCGACAGCTTGAAGAGGAAGGCGTGCGCCGCCGGTCGCGTGAGGTCCTGCTGAATGCGCCGGTTGCGATTGTCAATTTCCTGATCAATACCAAACGCGAACATCTTGCGCAGATCGAATCCCGATATGGTCTGTCGATCAGGGTTGAGGCCGATCCTTTTATGGTGTCACCGGATTTTGCGATAGAACGGTTTAAGACCGCGACACGGAATATCGTCAAGGCTGACACGCCTGTCATTTCGGCAGATGCATCCATGATGGATGACCTGCCTGATGCCGATGTCGATGCCGATGAAGTGCCGATGCCAGAGCAGGATGGTGACAGCCAGCCCAAGAAAAAACGGCGCCGGCGCAGGTCACGCCGCCGCAAAGGGGGCACTGCGGAAGGGAGCGGAGCCGAAGCAACAACGACTGAAGAGGCGTCAAGTTCTGAAGGTGTGACCGAAGAGGCAGGCTTGGACGCGAGCACGGCTGTTGAGGTTTCAGAAGAAATCGCCCTCCAGGAACAGACAGCCGAAGAAAAACCAAAACGCACAAGACGGCGGCGGGCAAGTAAGGCAAAAACGTCTGACGATCAGCCTGCGACGAACGGTTCGGATGAAACCGCGCAAGAAGCAAAAGCGGAACCTGAAGCTACAGAAGAACCCAAGCCGAAACGAACACGGCGCAAATCGACAGCCCGTAAATCAGAAGGGGATAATACTTCCTCTTCTGCCGTTGACGCGGACGCCACAGAAGAGCCAAAGCAGACCGCGGAAACAGCAGCCGAAGCGCCGAAAAAGGCAAAACCCACGCGGGCTCGGCGCGGTGCCCCCAAAAAGGCGGCTGCAGAGTCCAAACCAGAAGAGCCAACGGCGAACACAACCGTTCTGGAACCGACGGAGCCGGAAAAGTCGGATAAGCCAAAGCGCAAGGGGTGGTGGTCTCTCGGCCGCTGATCTGATCTTTGTCAGAACAAACGCCGGGTCAGTGGCCCGGCGTTTTGTTTCAGGCGCGGCGCAGGTAGTAGATGCCACCATCCGCGCCGAGAAACTCATGCCCGGCCTCTGAACAGAAATGCGGCACGTCAATCACCGCTGCAGGGTCATCCGCTAACAGGCGCAGGACCTGCCCGGATGCCATCCCTATCAACCGTTTGCGCGCCTTGAGCACCGGGAGGGGACACAACAGCCCCCGCGCATCCAATTCCTGATCCCACGTCATATGTGGCACCTATCAGGGATGCGGCGTTGCGTTCAACGGGAATGTGACAACCTGTAACGTGACCTCCTGCACGAAATCGCCTAGACGGGTGGGGAGTTTCACAAATGGCCAAGACAAATGGATATTGCCCCGATATTTGATGCAAGCCTGCTACCCGCCATGCTGGTGGCCCTTGCCGGGGGGCTGATTTCCTTTCTCAGCCCCTGTGTGTTGCCGATCGTGCCGCCCTATCTTGCCTATATGAGCGGGGTCAGCATGGGGGAAATGCAGGAAAAGGGTGGCCGCAGCAGGATCATGCTGGCGGCGCTGTTCTTTGTGCTGGGCCTGTCGGTGGTGTTCTTGCTGCTTGGGCTGACCGCATCGGCATTTGGCAGGTATGTGATTGCGAACCAGGACATCTTTATGATTGTTGCAGGGGTCGTAATCATGATTTTGGGCGCGCATTTTGTGGGGGTCTACCGGATCGGGTTTCTTGACCGCGAGGCGCGGATTGACGCCGGTGATAAGGGCG
Source organism: uncultured Rhodobacterales bacterium (assembly GCA_964441435.1). Classification (GTDB taxonomy): domain Bacteria; phylum Pseudomonadota; class Alphaproteobacteria; order Rhodobacterales; family Rhodobacteraceae; genus CAYTUW01. The sequence continues at coordinate 9,572 of CAYTUW010000087.1, read as the reverse complement.
GCTCCGCATTCGGAGCTTTTGTTCTTGGTCTTGCGTTTGCTTTCGGGTGGTCGCCCTGCCTTGGGCCGATCCTCGGTGCTATTTTATCGCTTGCTTCCATGGAGACATCTTCATCGCGGGTTCTCATACTTATGGGAGCCTATGCGCTTGGCCTTGGCATTCCATTCCTGCTGGTGGCCGCATTTTTCCCCCGTCTTACCGGGTTCATGAACTGGATGAAGCGGCACATGGAGGGGATAGAGCGCACCATGGGCCTGTTGCTCTGGACCGTTGGCCTCATGATGGCGACGGGGCAGTTCACCGATTTTGCTCTTTGGCTTAATGAAAAGTTCCCGGTCCTTCAGGCCTTTGGCTGACCGGACTTAAATTCAGGCGCAACTTGCGCTAGCCTCCTTGTCAAACGGGCAAGGAACAAGATGGCAGACGGGCGGACAGTCAAAAAACGGCGGGTGTTCTATATCCCCGGGTATGATCCGTTTCATCCGCGCCGCTACCGAGAGCTTTATCGCAAGGAAAGCGCAACGCAGGCCGAAATTTCGGGCTATGAAATCTCACTTGCAGCACGCAAGGGGAAGGGGCCTTACGGCTGGCAGGTCACTACGCGGTTCGAGGGCGCGACAATCAAAACTGAATTTGACGTTCTGATCTGGTCCGACATTGTCAAAACCTCCATGACTCTCAATATTCCAATGACCTATTGGGTACTTATACGCACCGCCTGGACCTATGTTGCCTCCGGTGCGTTCAGCCGTCTGTTGAGGACACGCAAAGGGCCGGTCATTGCTGCCCTTTACCCGATCGCGATGTTGCTGTTGCAACTGGTCATTGCGCTGTTGGTTGGCTGGGCGGGGGGGGCATTGGCTGGCATGCTGCAGGTTTGGGCTTTCTGGCCGATGTTTCTTGTCACCCTAATTATGGTCTTGCGCGGTTTCCGACAGATCGACAACAGGCTTTTTGCCTATTACCTGATGCATGATTACGCATATTCAGCCCAGAGCGAGGGTGCAAACCCGCCGGAACTTGAGGCCCGAATGGCCGAGTTCGGTGAAAGGATCGCCAGGGCGCTGGGAACGGGTGTTGATGAGGTGCTGGTTGTCGGCCATTCCTCTGGCGCACATCTCGGCGTTTCGGTTCTTGCGGATCTGATCCGGGCGGGCAGGGTGCCGGGCGATGGTCCCGCCTTATCGTTCCTCACGCTTGGGCAGGTCGTGCCGATGGTCAGCTTTCTGCGCCATGCCGACAGACTCAGAGGGGATCTGGCCTATATGGCTGCACAAGGCGTGGTTCCCTGGGTCGATGTCACAGCACCGGGAGATGGTTGTGCCTTCGCACTATGTGATCCGGTTGCAGTTACGGGTGTTGCCCCAGAAGACCAACGCTGGCCACTGGTGTTTTCGGCAGCTTTCACTCAGAGCCTGTCTGCTGAACGCTGGAAAGCACTGCGATGGCGGTTTTTCCGACTGCATTTCCAGTATCTTTGCGCTTTTGATCGACCGAGAGACTATGACTATTTCAAGATAACGGCAGGCCCGCAAACATTGTGGGGGCAGTATCAGGGGCGCCCCCCATCGCCGTCGCGCAAGATTACGCCGCTGTCAAAATTTCGAGGGACAGGAACATGACGCGGCTGCCACCAAAGCCGCCAGCCCGGCCCGATAAGGTGTCACTGTGGCGTTATTTATATCTGTTCCGCCGGGATATCCTTTCGGCCCAGCCTACACGGCTCTACAGGGCGTGGATGGCGGCATTCAGAACGCCGTTCTTCCGCAGCTATATGATTAACCAGCCTGATCTGGTGGCGGAGGTTTTGAAAAGCCGACCCGATGATTTCCCAAAATCCGATCGGATTGGCGAAGGGCTGCGCCCGCTGCTGGGAAATTCAGTGTTTCTAACCAATGGGGAGACATGGAAACGCCAGCGCCGGATCATTGACCCCGCTTTTGAAGGGGGGCGTATCAGGGAGATATATCCCGCAATGTATGATGCGGCAGAGACGATGGTTGCACGGCTCAAGGGCCGGACTGGGCAGCTGGTGGAAATCGAGGCCGAAACCTCACATGCGGCGGCTGATGTGATCTTTCGCACCCTGTTTTCAATCCCGATTGGGCATGACATTGCACAAAAGGTGTTTGAAGAGTTTCGCATCCATCAGCGCAGCCAGCCAATCCTGAACCTTGCTGCCTTTGTGCCGTTGCCGCGCTGGTTCCCACGGGGGCACCGACGTCGGACAAAACAAACCGCGCGTGACATCCGGGCCTTGATCACGCGGCTGACCGCCGACCGTCGCGCCGCCATTGACGCCGGAACAGCGCCCGACGATCTGGCGACGAAAATCATGACCACGCCAGACCCTGAAACCGGCAAAAGGTTTGATACGGATGAGATGGTGGATCAGGTGGCGATATTCTTCCTCGCCGGGCATGAAACCAGCGCATCGGCATTGGCCTGGGCGTTATATCTGACGGCGCTGTTTCCTGACTGGCAGGACAAAGTGGCCGCCGAAGCACGGGCGCTGAACGATGATTTCACCTCTGTTTCGGGGCTAAAAGTCAGTCGGGATGTATTCCGCGAAGCGCTGCGGCTCTACCCGCCCGTCCCGATGATGGTTCGGCAGAACAGCTGCCCAGAGCGCTTTCGTAACCGTGACATCGCATCCGGCGCACAGATTGTGCTGAGCCCCTGGCACCTGCATCGTCACGAACGGTTATGGGACAATCCCGACGGGTTCGACCCGGGCCGCTGGCACACAGAAAACGGCCGGGAATGCCAGAGAAAGGCCTACATCCCGTTTTCAGCAGGCAGCCGGGTTTGCCCGGGCGCCGGTGTCGCGATGGTGGAGGGAACGCTGCTGCTGTCGATGGTGCTTCGGCATTTCCGGCTGGAATGCATCCAAGACCGGGAGCCGATTCCCGTTGCATATCTGACAGTGCGCGCGCGTGATGGGATCTGGCTTCGGTTGACACCCCGTTAGCGTTGCCAGCGTGCCTCCAGCCCTTCGATCGCGCGGATGCGCTCTTCGGTGCTGGGATGGCTGAGGAACCAGGCGGGCATCGCGCCCTTGTTGGTTTTGGTCAGCACTTCGAGTTTCCGAAACAGGCTTTTCTGCGGGCTGGTGCCGATCCCGGCCTTGCTAAGCAGGGCGGCCGCGTAGGCATCTGCCTCATATTCGTCACTGCGGGACAGGCGTGCCGCCAGGAGCGAGGTCAAGGCACCAGCGATATAGTGGCCGAGGCCCGGCAGGAAACGACTGAGCACCATGCCAAGCGCAGTACGGAGCGCATTCTGCCCAGAGAAATCAATCATCCGTCTGCGCGAATGGCCAAGCGCAACATGGCCCAGCTCATGTGCGATGACAGAGGCGAGTTCAGCGCCTGTCACCTCGCCCTTGCGATACTTGTCAAAGAAACCGCGTGTGATGAAAATGCGCCCGTCGGGTGCGGCTAGCCCGTTCACCGGCGCAATTTCAAAAATATGGACACGGATGCGATCAACATCAAGCGCGCGCGCCATGTCATCGCAATATTGCGTGAGGATCGGATCAGCCAGTTCCATTGATTGCGCATCCAACTGATGCCGCATCCGCCAGGCAGAGAAGCGATACATCAACACCGCGTAGAGCAGGGCGAGCAGGATTGGCGTGAACTTGAGCATCAACAGAATATGAGCGTTCGGGCACGCCGTGGCAAGCGATGGCTAGCGGCTGAGGCTGCGCATTCCATCCTCAATGCCGCTCAGGGTCATCGGGACCATCTGATCTTCGAAAATCTCTTGAATCATGCGGATCGAATGGGTGTGGGGCCAGTGGGATTGCGGCATCGGGTTGATCCATAGGTTCCGCGGCCATTGCTGGCGCGCACGTTCGAGCCAGACCTGACCGGCCTCTGCGTTCCAGTGTTCGTTTGCGCCACCTGGATAGGCGATTTCGTATGGGGACATCGACGCATCGCCGACAAAGATGCATTTGTAATCCCCGCCATAGGTCCGCAGGACTTCATCGGTCGGCGTCTGCTGGTCCCAGCGCCGATTGTTGTCGCGCCATACCCCTTCGTAAAGGCAGTTGTGAAAGTAGAAATGCTCCAGCTGTTTGAATTCCGTACGCGCTGCGGAAAACAGTTCCTCCACCAGTTTGATATAGGGGTCCATCGACCCACCTATATCCAGAAAAAGCAGCACCTTCACTGCGTTGCGCCGTTCAGGGCGGGTTTTGACATCAAGATAGCCCTGTTCCGCTGTCGCCCGGATTGTGTTGTCGAGGTCCAGTTCTTCATCCGCGCCATCACGTGCCCAGCGGCGCAGGCGTTTCAACGCCACTTTGATATTTCGGGTGCCGAGTTCGACCGTGTCGTCGAGGTTGCGGAAATCACGCTTGTCCCAGACCTTGACCGCGCGCTGATGGCGGCTTTCGGCTTGGTTCATGCGAACACCCTCGGGGTTGTAGCCATAGGCCCCGAAGGGCGAGGTGCCGGCGGTGCCAATCCACTTGTTACCTCCCTGATGGCGCCCTTCCTGTTCTTTCAGCCGATCCTTCAGGGTTTGCATAAGTTTGTCGAAACCACCGAGCGCTGCAATCTCGGCTTTTTCGGCATCTGTCAGGTGTTTTTCCGACATCTTTTCAAGCCAGTCACGCGGCAGTTCCAATGCGTCCATGACGTCTGAAAGGCTAAGGGTTTCCAATCCCTCGAACGCGGCGGCAAAAGCACGGTCAAAACGATCAAGGTGGCGTTCATCTTTTACCATCGTTGCCCGTGCAAGATAGTAGAAGGCGGTGATATCATATGTGGCCAACCCGGATTTCAGAGCACTGAGAAACAAAAGAAACTCGCGCAGGCTGACCGGAACACCCATCCTGCGCAACTGGTCGAAAAAGTGCAGAAACATCAGTTGATCCGGTCAAGGCCGATGGCCAGAAACAATCCGACCACGGTAAACACCAATGCAAAAATCGCCATATATTGAAGCTTATCCAACATTGCGCCACCGCGCCGGAGGGCGACAAACCAGCCAAGTATCGCGCCGATCCCCGCCGCAGAGAGGAATATCATGTCATCCTCCGAAACTTCTGTTCTGTGGCACCAACGACGCGATCTCCGCAAGGCGTTCAAATACCACTCTGGCGTTGCCAAAGCCATAGCGCGCCCAGCCGAGGCTGTCGTTTCTGACCGCGTCTGCCTCAGCCGTGCGCCCAAGCAGATCAAGCGCTTCGGCCTTGATCATCAGGAATGTTGCCAGAAGTGCGGCATTCTCTGCCGTTCTTGCATCATTCAAATTTGCATCAACCAATGCGATGGTTTCGCGCGGGTGGCCTGAACTCAGCTCAAAAACTGCAAGGTGCAGCGCAACATGGGAGGCCTGCAACATTGTTTCCGGGCGTGCTCTAAACAGCATCTGGGCCTCGGACAAAGCTTCATGTGCCCGCTCCGGCGACACAGGCACCAATAGCCGACCCTGAACAAACAGCGCGAATCCAAGCCGTGAATCCTGCCACCCCCGCGCCCGGGCGATATCAACGGCGCGTGAGGCTGCCTCGCGGCGGCGGTTGTTATCTTCGGAGGGGCCAAGTGCGGTTTCTATTGCGGTGATCCAGGCGCGCGGGCTGATCGGGCGCCGCGCAACCCCAGTGCCGCCTTGTGGGTTGATCTGCTGTAACAGGCGCGGAACGATTGCCGCAGCTTCCTGGCGGGTCATACCGGTGTTGAGTTCCGGCGCGTAGTAGAGCTGAAGCATCAGCATGTCGAAGCCGGTCAGAACCGTATGAAAGTTATCGTCATTGAATACGCTGTCCGGCAGGCGATAAAGATCGTTCAAGGGGCCAAGCGCCTGCGCAAGTTCCTCATGCAGGCAATCCCGCAGTTCCTGGGGGCTGACATCATTGGGCACGAAGATGGAAACGGTTTCGCGACGTGTTAGCGTTGTCCAATCCGTGGTTCGGCCGTGGCGATTGATGCGGAATTCCGCCCAGCTTTTTACCCGCGGCACAACAAAACAAGCAGCCTGGGGAACCGCCGCCTGGAGGCGCGCCTGCGGCAGGGCCTCAATCGTGATATTGGCCGAACGGTCGTGCACCTGGCGAATGTCGATGCCTGCCTCGCGGCGGAGTCGTTGCAGCAGTCGGGCTAGGTCTGGCCCCAGGCTTGGCGGTGCGTTGCCGGTGACCCGCAACGTCACAGGCTCTTCAAACCTGCTCATGACAGCAAGTGGGCGCCCGCTTTCCATGCGGAAGGAGAGATCCAGAAAATCTTGTGCCAGCTCTGCGTTTGATCGTATTGACGGTTGCTGCGCAACGCCCGAAAACATCTTCATCGGGGGTAGATGGCCCAGTGTGTCTATCGCCCTGTCTGGCCGTTCCGGCAACCGAACGCCGCCGCAGGCAGCGAGGGCAACAACAAGAGGCAACAAGAGAAAACGCATGTCTACACCATGATTACTATGGACGCTGATACTTCACAAACGGGGTGAGAACCCCAATCTGATCATATAGCTTGCGAGCAGTTTTGTTAAAATCCTGTGTAAGCCAGTAAACTGATGGCGCACCGGCCTGATCTGCCCGATCATAGACCGCTTCGATCAACTTGCGGCCCACGCCCTTGCCGCGTACCTCTGGCGCGGCGAAAAGATCCTGAAGATAGCAACAATTCTCAATCTTCCAGCCGTGGCGGTGAAACAGGTAATGGGCTAAGCCAACTGGAACGCCATCATGAATGGCCAGTAACCCATTGAAATCATGTTCATCATTTCCAATCAATCGTGCAAAGTTTGCTTGATAGACCTGGTCCGGCAACGTGGTTTCATAAAATGCAAGATAATCATGCCAAAGTTGTTTCCATGGCCGCCAGTCGTCCTGTTTTATGGGGCGGATTTCAATCGTCATGCGGTCTCCGGTTTTGACGCGATAGGGAAAAATAGCGCATTTTCAGAATTTCTATATCCGAAACAATCTTATTATGCCCCTTATACTGTTCATTTTAACGCTGGCCGCGTGCCATAAAAGCGAGTCGCTCAAACAGATGAACATCCTGTTCATTTTTGAGCAGTGCCCCGTAAAGTTTGGGCAGCGCATCGGCACCGTCACGTTTCAGGTCTTCGGCGCTAAGATCTTCGACCAGCAGCAGTTTTAGCCAGTCGAGCACCTCTGACGTGGAAGGCTTCTTTTTTAAACCCTGCTGGTCACGAATGGCAAAAAACTGTGTCAGCGCTTCGGTCAGCAGGCTGGCCTTAATTCCCGGGTGATGCACCTCAACAATCTGGCGCAGGGTGTCCATGTCAGGAAATCGGATGTAGTGAAAGAAACAACGCCGTAGAAAGGCATCTGGCAGTTCTTTTTCGTTATTCGATGTAATGATCACGATTGGCCGATGTCGCGCCCGGACCGTTTCGCCGGTTTCATAAACGTGGAATTCCATCCGGTCGAGTTCCTGTAGAAGATCATTGGGAAACTCGATATCCGCTTTATCTATTTCATCAATCAGCAGAACGACCTTGTTATCCGCGGCAAACGCCTGCCAGAGTTTTCCTCGTTTTATGTAGTTGTTCACATGTTGAACGCGTTCGTCGCCCAACTGGCTGTCACGCAGTCGGCTAACCGCATCGTATTCATATAGGCCCTGCTGCGCTTTTGTTGTAGATTTGATGTGCCATTCGATCATCTCAAGCCCAAGCGCCCGGGCGACCTGATTGGCGAGTTCGGTTTTCCCCGTTCCGGGCTCTCCCTTAACCAGAAGCGGGCGCTCCAGTGTGACCGCTGCGTTGACGGCGATGGTCAGGTCATCGGTCGCTACATAGGCGTCTGTGCCGTTGAATTTCATAAGGTTGTTCAAAGCCTGTTTTAGGGAAGGGGCAGTCAGAAGGTCTTTAGGTTAGCACGATAAAAATTCCCTTCAACTCCTTGCGATAGGCTAGTGACAATCCCTTTTCTTTGGATTAGACGGAGCGCCAGAGAGAGGGAGCCGGATGGCCGCCGCAATTTCAAAAACGACCTCCGGCACAGAAAAGGGAGCAGGCATGAAAGCCGAAGTTTTCCTCCCGGATGATTACCGTCCGGCCGAAGACGAACCGTTCATGAATGAACGCCAGATTGAATATTTCCGTCGCAAGCTCATTGTTTGGAAGCAGGAACTGCTGGCCGGTACCAGGGAAACCATCGAAGGGCTGCAGGACGGCACGCGCAACATCCCGGATGCTGCGGATCGTGCGTCCGAGGAAACCGACCGCGCGCTTGAACTCAGGACACGGGATCGCCAGCGCAAACTCGTTGCCAAGATCGATTCCGCCCTGCGCCGCATCGACGAAGGTGAATACGGCTACTGCGAAGAAACAGGCGAGCCTATCTCGCTCAAGCGTTTGGATGCACGGCCCATCGCAACCATGAGCCTTGAAGCCCAGGAACGCCATGAGCGGCGTGAAAAGGTGCATCGGGACGACTGATTTTTCCTTGATAGAAATTCGGATGGCGCACGGGCAATCGGGCGCCATTTTTTTATGGCGATTGCCGTGCTATCGTTTCACGTGGGGGGAATTCCAATGCTGAAAGACCGGTACGACAATTTTCTCAGCACAGATTCCGTCGCTGCGCGGGATGCCTATGTCAGCGGAGTCGACAGGTTCCTTGCGTCTGATATCGGAGTGAATGAAGCATTCGATCTCGCCATTGTGGAGGACGACGGTTTCGCCCTTGCCTATGTGGCCAAGGCGCGAAACCAGCAGACATTCGGAGACAGCGCCGGGGCGCGGGAAACACTCGCCAAGGCACAAGCAATCGAAGGGCTGACGGCGCGGGAGAGGGCGCATATCCATGTACAAAGCCTGTTGATCAACGGGAAGAGCACCGAGGGCTTCGCCGCAGCAAAGGCACATTTGGCCGACCATCCGCGCGATGTGCTTGTCGCCCAGCCCTGTATCGGGGTTCTAAGCCTGATTGGCCTTAGCGGCCTGCCGGGGCGGGAGGCGGCCAACCTTGCTTTCGCCGAAGCGTTGCATCCCCACTATGGCGACGATTGGTGGTTTCAGGCGGTGCTGGCTTTCGCGCAGATGGAATGTGGTCAGCTTGACCCTGCGGCAAAATCAATCGAAACCTCGCTTGCTGCGAATCCGCGCAATGCCAATGCGGCGCATTACCGATCTCACCTTTATTATGAGAATGGTGAAACCTCAGCTGGGCTTCGTTTTCTCGAAGACTGGTGGCGCGACTACAATCCGGACGGGTTGATGAATTGTCATATCGCCTGGCACGTTGCGCTCTGGTCACTTGCCAAAGGTGATGTCGATCGGATGTGGGAAGTGGTGGACGCCCATGTGGACCCCCGCAGCGGATCGGGGCCGCCTATTAACGTCGTGAGTGACACGGCTGCGGTCCTCTACAGGGCGGAGCTTGCCGGTGTGGAGGTGCCGCAGGAGCGTTGGAAGACGATCAGTGCCTATGCGTCGGAATTCTATCCCAAACCGGGGCTGGCCTTTGTTGACGTGCATGCGGCGCTTGCCCATGCCATGGCGGGCAATTCGGATGCACTGTCCCGGATCATTCGGGATGCAAAAGGCCCGGCGGCTGAAATCCTTCGGCCAGCGGCGGAAGGGTTTGG
>CAYTUW010000086.1:0-11626 GCA_964441435.1 uncultured Rhodobacterales bacterium | reverse complement strand
CGTCCTTTGCGATGGGCTCGAAAATGAGATGCACAAGCTGGAAGATGCTGGGTTGAGCGCTGCGTTGTCCCATCATTTGGCTGCCTGACTGGCCAAATATTCCCGCCAGATCCTGCCTCCTTGGTTCTGGCGTCTTGAGAGTTCGCAACCCGCGTTCTCAAATGCATAGGAGATATCAATGCACATCGAAATCGAACGTGAAGTGCACGAGATGACACTCGAAACACTGCGCCTGGGCCGGTTGCTGGCAGAGGAATGGCTGGGCGGGAGTCTGGTCCCACGCGGTTCAAGCAAGTCGACCATTCTCGAAGCTCTTTTCGCGCTTCGAGATCGGAACGGTTTCAAGACTGTAGGGGCTGATCTCATCGAGCTCATGGGTGAGCAGATTCGCAAAACGCTCAATGAAATCCGTGAGGGCAAAGGGGATGCAGCGCTTTCGCAAGATGTGGACCTCGTCTGGGAACAAAATCAGAAAGTTGTTGAGTATGTGAACCTCGCTTATCGCTGGAAGCAGTTCAAAGCGGCCAAGGTCGTCCTGGACGACAAGCTGGCAGCCATACGCGAGGCAGATGTCCTGCTCGCAAGCGCGATGGGTTGAGCGACAAATGTCTTTGCTCTGCGACGAACCAGAACTTCACCCTCTATGCCGTTTTGCCTGCCGAATGCGCTTTTGAGGGTGTTGCACGGGACTCCACATTGTGGCACTTCTGAGTGCACATGCGGAGTCATCGCCGAAGTCGGTTGCGAAAACTTCTAAGGAATCAAAGGATCCTGGCCAGGGGCTAACGCCCCTACCGCCGGAGCCAAAATTCTCTGCTACGAAAACCAATGACAGCCCTTCTTACGGGCTGCTTTGCTGTTTGGGCATATAGCCAATCAATAAAAGTGGTGCCGCCCCCACAGCCCTAGTAACTCCTCTCCTCAATCGGGCGGCGCTGAATCTCCGCAAGCATGATTTCGATAAAGGCTGCTTCAGCGTTGTTGAGACGGGTGCGCGGGTTGGTCACAAGGCAGACTTCGAACACCGGGAGATCACCAAAGGCGGGCAGTTGCCACAGGCGTCCCTGCTCGACAAAACGCTGGGCAACATGGATCGGGTGTGGCCCGATGCCAACACCGATTTCGATAAGGCGGCGCAGTTCCTCCAGATGGTAAGACCGCCCCACAGGCACGGAATCCACACCCAGTTTCTGCCGTGCGATGGCGAAATCATGCAACTCGCCGCCGATTGCGTCGGTTGGGAAGGTCACATAGGGCTGGGTGCAGACCTCTTCTAACTTGACATCCTCGCGGCCGAACAAGGCGTTACCGTGCCCACAATAAAGGGCAAAGCGTTCGCGGTAGATAACATCGTAGTTCAACCCCGGCGCTTTTGACGTAACCAGCGCGATCCCGCATGCGGCTGTCTTGCGCTTTACCGCAGTGATCACATCACCACTGGTGACCACCTTTATCGACAGAGTCGCTTTTGGGTGCGCGCTGTGGAATGCCGCCAGGGCCGCGTCGATCACCGGGGATTCTGCATGGGTTGGTGTCTCGATTGACACATGACCCGTGACTTCATCGCGCACGTCAAACAGGACCTCCGCCATACGTGACACACCGCCATAGATTTCCAGGCATTCCTCATAGACAAGCTGCCCTGCCTTGGTCAGCGTAAAGCTGGGGGCAACCCGATCCACCAGATTGCAATCAAAGTGTGTTTCCAAGCGCTTAAGCGCATTTGTCACCGCGGGTTGTGACACCAGAAGCCGTTTGGCCGCACGTGTAACGCCCCGTTCTTCGACAATGATCAGAAAGGCATAAAGCAGGTTCCAATCGAGGTTACGGCAGAACCGTTCAATATCTGTGGCATTCATAGGCCATAACCTGGGATAATATTGCGATAATAGATATGAATTTGCTTTATATAACCCTACCTGCTTCAAAGCAAATGCACGACTTTGGGAGGAGGCCGCGCAAAATCCAAACACCGTTACTTCCCATTGAATGGAACCGCGCATGATATGCGCCAACATAGGGTGGCCCAAGTGACCAAACTGACAAAATTTGCAGCGCTCACCGCCATGAGCCTTGGCTTTGCCAATCTGGCATCTGCTGATGATATTACTCTGAAACTCGCCGGGGTTGTTCCGGTGGAGCATTTCGGGAACACGATGCTCGATCAGATCAAGACGGATATTGAGGCCGCCGATGTCGGCATCGACGTTACCGTTTTTCCTGCCGGGCAACTTGGATCGGGTGAGGAACTTTTCGAAGCCGCCGCGCGTGGCAATGTCGACCTGGTCCATGCGGTTGTCTACGCGCACAATGACCCTGTGCTCGAAATCAACTCGCTGCCGTTTCTGGTCAGCAGCTGGGATCAGGCCGAACAGGTCTATCTGAATAAGGAGTCTGCCTTTAACACCATATTCGCTGAACGTCTGGACGGGCTTGGCCTGCATCTGCTGGCAAACGCCCCCGAAGGGTTTATCGGCGTGGTGGCAAACGGTGTGCCCACCGATGCTGCGGGTGTTGGCAGCAAGGAGATGAACATCCGCGTCTGGAGTTCCCAGGTCATCAAGGCCACCGTGGAATCCATCGGCTTTAACGCCACGACAATGAACTGGGGCGAAATCTTCCCGGCCATTCAGGCGGGCACCGTTGATGGCGCGATTTGCTGTACCGCACAACTGGCCTACAGCGCCTTTGCAACTTCGAACGTCGGCAGCGCCTATGTTCCCTACAACGCAGTTGTCGAAAACACGACCTACTACGCATCCCTTGAAACCTGGAATGAACTGAACAGTGAACAACAGGCTGCGGTTCAGGCCGCCTTTGACAAAGCCGCAGCAGATTACGCTGCCTGGGGCCGCGAAAACGAGGACACATACCTCCAGGAACTTCGGGACCACGGGTATGAAGTGGTTGATATCACAGACGACCAACGCGCCGCGATTGCCGAAAAGGTGCGCGAAGACGTCTGGCCGCAGATCGCCGAAATCGTTGGTCAAGACGTCATCGACGCACTGAAAAACGATATGTAAGTTAGCGAGTACGGGGGCGGCTGCATGAATGTATCCGCCCCCGGTTTTTCCGGAACCGGGTTTATCGTGGGGATCACCATGACTGATTTGCATCATTACCTGCCTGCAGGGTTGTCCCGCGTTGTTGACCGAATGGTCCGGGTGAAATGCTGGTTCCTGGCCATTGGTTGCCTGATCATGGCTTTCACCTTCTTTCTGGTTGTGATCTTCCGCTACCTGTTCAATGCCGATCTCTTTGCTTACGAAGAATGGCTGCTGATCATTTGTTTCTGGATGTATTTCATGGGTAGCGCCGTCGGTACGCATGACGATTCACATGTCGCCGCCGATCTGCTGACCCATGTAATCAAGAACCCCCGCACGGCATATATGCGCGCCCTTATCATCGGCATCATCGAAACCGCCGTGACGCTGGTGCTGGTCTATTGGGCGGTCTTGATGCTGATTGATGAAATTGCCAGCTATCCGCGCTGGCGCACCACCATTGCCCTGCGCATTCCGTTCCTGGTGCCCCGCATCGCCATCTTTGTCGGTTTCGGGTTCATGGCGTTTTACAGCGCGCTGCACCTTTTCGCCATCTGGAAGGCCGGTCCACAAGCGGATGTCCCCGCCAGCAAAGGATCCGAACATTGATTATTATAGGAAGCCTTGTCCTCATCTGCATTCTGCTATTGCTGGGGGTCCGTGTGCCGCTCGCATTTGGCGGGGTTCTGGTCTTTATCTCGATCTTCGGGGGGCATGATGTCTCCGGCTTCATGCCAACGGGACACTGGAAGGTTAGCTCGCTTGTCCTGCTGGCGATCCCGCTGTTCATCCTTGCCGGTGCAATCATGGAACGGGGCCGGATTGCCGCGCCGCTGGTTTCACTGGCGGAACTTCTGGTCGGACATATTCGCGGTGGGCTAAGTGCTGCCGCCGTGGTGGCAAGCGGTGTGTTTGGGGCGATTTCCGGTTCTGCTGCGGCGACGCTGACCTGTATCGGGTCAATCATGATGCCTCATCTGCGCCGTGCGAACTACCCCGAAGGTATGGCCGCAGCGCTGATTGTATCGGCCAGCCCGTTGGGACTGCTCATTCCGCCGAGTTCATCGCAGATCCTATATGCCTGGACCACGCAGCAATCGGTGTTGAAATGTTTCCTGGCAACGGTTGTGCCCGGCCTGATCCTGATCGTGTTGCTGTGCGTTTCCAACTTCGTCATGTTGCGCAAGGTTGAGGGGCTGAAAACCACCCGCGACATTGCAAACTTTGGCTTTGAACTGCGTGCGCGCAGCTTCCGTGCCTTTCCTGCACTGTTGATGCCGGTGATTATCCTTGGCGGCATATACGGTGGCATCATGACCCCGACGGAGGCCGCAGGCGTTGCCGTAGTCTATGCCATTCCGATCGGTTTCTTTGTTTACAAAGGGCTTACGGTCGAGAACTTCTTTCCCACGTTGCGCTATGCGGGAACAACGATCGGCGTGGTCATGATGATGGTGTTCATGGTGCTGATCGTCAGCCAGTTTCTGGTGTTTGAAAACATTCCCGCCATGGCCAAGGATCTGATCTATTCGGTTTCGGACAACCCGATCATTATCCTGCTGATGGTGAATGTCGTGATGATCCTGATCGGCATGCTCATGGATGACATTTCAGGCCTGCTGCTGTCTGCGCCTTTGCTGCTGCCGATTGTTCAGAGCGTCGGCATGGACCCGGTTCATTTCGCCGCTGTGCTGGGCGTCAATCTGGGCATGGCCAATATTACACCGCCGACTGCACCGCTGCTCTATCTTGGCGCGCGCGTCACCGAAACGCCGGTCAACCTGATGCTGAAACCAACGCTGCTGATGATTGCCTTTGCCTGGCTGCCAACACTGATGATCACCACCTTCATGCCGCAGGTCGCGCTATGGCTGCCAACTTTCATCTTTGGCTGAACAGCCGGCATCCGACAGATCACAGACACACGAAACATTCGGACGGGGCCAATGAACGGCGAACCGATGCATAATGCGGAACGCAGCAATATCCGCGCGCTTTCAGAGGCGCAGCTTCAGCAACTGATCCGACTCCGGCATGCGCTACATCGTCACCCGGAGGTATCCGGCCAGGAGCATCAAACCGCCGCCCGAATCGCAGAAGAGCTGAAGCAGTCCGGCGCGGATCGCATCTGGACCGATATCGGCGGCCATGGTGTCGCCGCCGAGTTCCGTGGCAGGCGACCCGATGGTCCGACCATCATGCTGCGCTGCGAACTTGACGCGCTGCCGATAGAGGAACATTCCGATCTGTCCTACCGATCGGCGCATCCGGGCATCGGGCATTTGTGCGGCCATGACGGCCATATGTGCATGATCATGGGGGCTGCACTCGCACTGGGTCTGCGCCGCCCTGCACGGGGGCGGGTCATCCTGCTTTTCCAACCGGCAGAAGAAACCGGCGCAGGCGCACAGGCGGTTATTGACGATCCGCACTGGGCTGACATTCGCCCGGATTACGCCTTTGCCTATCACAATGTACCGGGATGGCCCCTGGGTGAGGTCGGATTGCGAACGGGGACGGCGAACTGCGCCTCGCGCGGGATGCGGATCATGTTGAGTGGACGCAGTTCGCACGCGGCAGCGCCAGAAGATGGCGTTTCACCGGCATCAGTGATGGCAGAGCTGATCAGGACGCTTCCCGATCTTGGGTCAGGCAAGATATCCGACCCCGATTATGCGTTAAGCACATTGACCCACGTGCGCCTTGGCGAACCCGCCTTTGGCATTTCCCCGGGCGACGGCGAAGTTTACCTTACGTTGCGCAGCACTACTGATGCCCGTATGGAGCGGCTGATGACGGCGGTTGAACAATCGTTGACCGCAATCAATCAGCCGATCGGGATCAAGGTCAGCTGGCACGATGTTTTCCTGGCCGCCATCAATGATGACACCGCAATCGAAATCGCCCGTGCCGCCACACAATCGCTGGGGCTGCCAATGCGGCAGATGACGCACCCGATGCAATGGTCCGAAGATTTTGGCCGCTATGCAGGAGAAGGTGTCCGGGCGTCAATGCTGTTCCTGGGGGCCGGGGTCAGGCAACCGCAACTCCACAACCCGGACTATGACTTCCCGGACGATCTTCTTCCGACGGGTGCAGGGCTTCTGCTTCGGATCATTGATGATCTGCTTGGGGGGTGAACGTGGCAGCCGCAGAATCCCGGACACCGATGGCAACGTCTTGGTGTGAGGTGTCAACACAGGCCATTTCCGATAACCTGAACATCGCGCTTGGGTTGCTGCCGGCGAAGGCGCGGTTCTGTGCCGTTCTCAAGTCAGACGCCTATGGCCACGGTATCCAGTCGGTTGTGCCCGTTGTGATGCAGCACGGGGTCAACCACATAGCGATTACCTCAAATGCCGAAGCACGCGCCGTGCGCAACGCCGGATTCTGCGGAACCCTCCTTCGCCTTCGGGCCGCAAGCGAGGATGAAATCCGCGACGCGCTGGGTGACCGGATTCAGGAACAAATCAGTAGTCTGAACACGGCACGGACTCTCAGGCAGATCAGCGACGCTGGCGGGCCGATTCAGGGATGGCACCTTGCTTTGAATGCGGGCGGGATGTCACGCGACGGGCTGGAACTTTCTACCGCCGAGGCACAGGCCGAATGCGACGCCATCATGGATCTGATGTCGGATCATATGATTGGGGTTTGCAGCCATTTTCCTTCAAACGCACGGCCAGAGCTGGCGGAAAGCAGCCGCAGATTTGAAAAGGACGTTGATTGGGTCCTGTCGCGCTATGCGTTACCACGCCAAAAGATCACGGTTCACGCGGGCAGTTCCCTGACACTTGCTGCGCAAACCGGGTTTTCAACCGATATGTTTCGCTGCGGCGCGATTCTTTATGGCATCCTGCGCCCGGACCTCGGCTTTCGAACAGGTATGACTTTGAAAGCGCGCATCGTCAGCCTGGCATCTTATCCGCGCGGCAGCACGGTTGGCTACGACCGGGCCACCATACTGTCAGAAGACCGTCGTCTGGCCAATATCGCTATCGGCTATGCCAATGGTTTCCGGCGGAACTTCTTTGATCGGAGCCATGTCCTGATTCATGGTCAAAAGGTTCCCGTGGTCGGTAAAGTATCCATGAATACAATCAGCGCCGATGTGACATCGCTTGATGGGGTTGTTCCCGGCGACGAGGCGGTCGTTTTCGGATCGCAGTCCGGCGCGCAGATCAGTTGTGCCGACATGGAACGGCAGTCTGACACGATCATGGCGGATCTGTTCACCGACTGGGGACATCGTAACCCGAAGCGCTGCATCAGCTAGGCACCTGCCGTCTGCCGCGTTATCCTGGCCTAGATTCCAACCTAGCGTCCAAGGGCAAGCACCGCTGAGACAGGCCCCATAACAAGGGCTGCAGCGCGGTCTTCGATCGCCCATTCCGCCAGCGCCGTCAGTGTTTCGCTGCGCAGGTGGCCAAGTACGACAACCGATCCTTCCTGCTGGGCACGAAAAGCGGCCCGGTCAAGCCCCCTACGGATCTGTCCAACCGGTGCGCCATCCGCATCCAGAGTCCGAAAAATCAACGCATTTGCAACACCGTTGCGCGCAGCGACCTGACGTGCGGTATTCAGGCCCCGGTCATACACCACCAGCCCATGACCGCTTTCCGCCAGGATTTCAGCCACCTGACGGGAAACAGCGCGGTTCTGCGCGATGTTTTCGGCTTCCGAATCCAGAATTGCCACCGCGTCCGGCACTTCGCCAGCAGCACTCAGAAAGGCGACCTCGATGTCAGCAGGACGTGCACCCTCTGGCAGGCTAAGCACCATCAGAACCTCGAAACCTGCGGATCGGTAAGCGCCTGCTCGACTGCCCGCGTCCGCGTCCGCAACCGAGACGGCAAAACTGACCGGGAAAGGCAAATCCCGCGCGGCGTCGCGTAGCGCTGCGCTGTCTGCATTCCCGTCATCCAGTAGGATCACTGACAGCACCGGGCGGTTATCGGGGTTATCAAAGGACACCCTGTTTCGGTCGAGCGCGGACAGTTCTGCTGCGGCTGGTGCCTCTTCTTGCGCGCCGTCGGCGCCTGCCACACCGACCTCTGCTTCAGCCGCGACTTCAGGCGGCGGCCGCTGTTCATCCCCTATCCGCGGCAGGAGGTTTGTTCTGACATCCGGAGCCTGGTTGGTGATTTCTCCGACCGGCACGCCGATCCGCTGAATTGGACGGGTTTCTTCTGCCCCGGCACTTGGCGCTGTTCCGGCTTCTGGCTGAGGCTGGGCAGGTTCGGGTTGGACACTGGGATTGGGTGTGTCCGCTGCGTTAGCACCCGGAATCTCTGCAACCTCGGGCGCCGCTATTGTTCCGGTTTCCGCAACCTGTTCATCACCCCTGCCTGCATCCTGCTCCCCTGTCACCCCTGTCTCTTCTGCTTCTGCTGAAGCCGCTGGGGCGGGTCCGGGTTCCGCATCGGTGCCGGGCGCATCATCGGGCTGAGGCTCCACATCTGTAACCGGCGCTGTCGAGGTAGGCGCCTCGCTTTGCGGGGCTTCCTCCGACGTAGGTATTACCCCCTGGGACACGGGCGGCGTTAGCGCATCACCAATCCGGGGAGGAGCAGTTGTAACCGGCGCCACAATTTCCGACGGCAGCGCCAGCGCGACATCAATATCAGCACCGGGCGCCACCGCTGGGCCCGCGGCATTGGCCGTGGGTGTTTCCAGAGATTGGGTATTCTGCAATGCATCGGGTGCATTTTCGGGCACACGTCCCGGGATATCTATGCCAGCGCTTTCCGGCGACGGCAACTCAAGCGTGGCGGTTGCCCTTGCGTCACGCCCCATGTCCGACCCCGGCACAATCGGGGTGGTATCTGGCTTTGCCTGATCAAATTCAGATCCGCCCGGCACCGCGACCTCTTCGGCAGTTGGGCTAACCGCCACGCTGCTTGGCAATTCGGTAAGCAAAGAAGCCGCCGCGATCACCGTACCGCCTGTCAGAATCCCGACGAATATCCCTGAAATATATCCACGCGCCACGTTACACTCCGCCTGCTCTGCCATTCCGTTGCCGTTTAGGTGGCTTATATGCCTTGACCCCAATAGCGGCTTTGTGAACATGTATAGCCGGACTAAGCCTGGGGATCACCCCCATTTGAACAACCGGGGGCACGCGGGCCAAATGCTGCTGCTGATAGATAACTACGACAGTTTTACCTACAACCTCGTTCACTATCTGGGGGAACTGGGCGCAGAAGTTGTTGTGCATAGAAATGACGCCCTTGATGTGCAGCAGGCGATGGGACTGGGTGCTGATGCAATCCTTCTGTCACCAGGGCCGTGTGACCCCGCGCAGGCAGGTATATGCCTCGCCCTGACCGAGGCCGCCGCCGAAACCAAAACGCCTCTGCTCGGCGTGTGCCTTGGCCATCAGGCCATTGGAGAGTCTTTTGGTGGAAAGGTCGTGCGCTGCCATGAAATCGTGCATGGCAAGATGGGGCGGATGCATCACAAGGGCAACGGTGTCTTTGCGGATATCCCCACGCCGTTTGATGCCACTCGCTATCATTCGCTTGTGGTGGACCGCGCCACCCTGCCCGACTGCCTTGAAATCAACGCCGAACTTGAAGATGGCACCATCATGGGGTTACGGCACAAAACCCTGCCGATCCATGGAGTTCAGTTTCACCCTGAAAGCATAGCCTCAGAACACGGGCACAAACTGCTGAGGAACTTCCTTGACCTCGCCAAGGTGAAGGTGACGGCATGAGCGACGCGCTAAAACCCCTGATCGATGCGGCCGCCAATGGGCCGCTCAGCCGCGAACAGGCCGAACAGGCTTTTTCGATCCTGTTTGAAGGGGATGCGACCCCCAGCCAGATTGGCGGGTTTCTGATGGCGCTGCGCACGCGTGGTGAAACGGTCGCAGAATATGCCGCCGCCGCCGCGGTCATGCGCCGCAAATGCAACGCAGTGAAGGCGCCAGAGGGCGCGATTGATATTGTCGGCACCGGCGGGGACGCCAAAGGCACGCTGAACATTTCGACCGCAACGGCCTTTGTGGTGGCGGGCGCTGGTGTCACTGTCGCCAAACATGGCAACCGCAATCTCAGTTCCAAATCCGGGGCCGCTGATGCGCTGACCGAAATGGGCATCAATGTCATGGTTGGGGCCGATGTTGTCGAACGGGCGCTCCATGAGGTTGGTATAGGCTTCATGATGGCGCCGATGCACCATCCGGCGATTGCCCATGTCATGCCGACGCGTGCCGAACTTGGCACGCGCACGATTTTCAACATTCTTGGCCCGCTCACCAACCCGGCCGGGGTAAAGCGGCAACTGACCGGCGCGTTTTCACGCGATCTGATCCGTCCGATGGCCGAAACTCTGATGGCGCTTGGGGCGGATAAGGCCTGGCTCGTGCATGGCTCTGACGGCACGGATGAACTGTCAATCGCCGGGGTCAGCTGGGTGGCAGCGCTGGAAAAGGGCGTGGTGGCCGACCGCGAAGTCCACCCGGAGGACGCAGGCCTTCGACCACACCCCTTCGAAGACATCCTCGGCAACACCCCGGCAGACAACGCCCGTGCCTTTGCCGCCCTTCTGGACGGCGAAAAATCCGCCTACCGGGATGCGGTCCTGCTGAATTCCGCCGCAGCGCTTGTTGTAGCCGATGTCGCCGATGACCTGAAAGCCGGGGCTGAAATGGCAGCGGAGTCGATTGATTCCGGGGCAGCCAAGACCAAAGTTGCGGGTTTGGCAAAAGCGACCAACGCCTGAATGACTGTTCCGGCCCCCTGGTCTGAACTCGCGTTCTTTCGTCAGGAGTATCCAGAGCTATCCGCCCGGCTGGCTGCTGATCCACGCCGGATTCTGCCGCCCGAACATCAGCGCTTTGCCGCGCTCGAAGCATGCCCGCCAGCGCGGGTGAAACTTGTTATCCTGGGACAGGACCCCTACCCAACGCCGGGCCATGCTCATGGTCTGGCCTTTTCCGTCGATCCCGATGTTCACCCCCTACCCCGAAGTTTATTGAATATATTCAAAGAATTGAAAAGCGATGTGAATGTTGATCTGCCGCATGGCGATCTTCGCCATTGGGCACAGCAGGGTGTTTTGCTTCTGAATACGGTGCTGAGCGTGCCAGCAGGAGAAGCCAATGGCCATGCCAACCTTGGTTGGCAGCGCCTTGCACAAGAGGTGCTCGGGGAAGTCTCTCATACCCCCACGGCATTCCTGCTCTGGGGGCGCCAGGCACAAGCCATGAAACGCCACATCCACCCCGGAAATCACCTGATTATTGAAACGGCTCATCCCTCCCCATTGTCTGCCCGACGCGGATTCTTCGGCTCACGCCCCTTTTCCCGCATCAACGCATGGCTTATTGAACGAGGTGACACCCCAATTCACTGGGGACCGGAGACATCATGACCGCAAACATTCTGGACAAGATCAAGGCCTATAAGCTTGATGAAGTCGCGCAAAGGAAAGCCGCGCGGCCCATTGCTGAGGTCGTGGCCGCAGCAGAGGCCGCACCCGCGCCACGTGGATTTGCCGATGCGCTTATTACGGCTGCGCATACCGGCTATGGCCTGATCGCCGAGATCAAGAAGGCGAGCCCCTCC
>CAYTUW010000085.1:2402-11791 GCA_964441435.1 uncultured Rhodobacterales bacterium | reverse complement strand
ATGGGGCCTTAGCTCAGTTGGGAGAGCGCTTGCATGGCATGCAAGAGGTCAGGGGTTCGACTCCCCTAGGCTCCACCAAAACCTTCCGCACGGAAAGGCGATGTCCTTCCAACAAACGATCTGGGCAGCTGTTGTTTCACAGAATGCTTAGATCATTACCAACTGTGCTTTGTCCCGCCACACCACGTTTTCTACGATCCTCCCTCTATTCTGAACAACCGCTCCGGACTGCGCGAAAACCCGCCAACCGCCGCCGCCGGAATTAAAGTTGCGCCCCCTGCCCAACCGAATGTGTCGCCAATGTGACGGCATCGGCACCGCATTTGGGGGCTGCCCCGGCAGAAGGCCCAATTCTTGGTGGTCCCTTCAGCGTGTGTTGCTTCGCGCCCACATAAACACGGACCTGCAACTGTTTGATTCTTGCAAAAAAACCACAACTCCGGCATGTTTCTGCTCAATCGGGCAACAAAGACCCATTTTCGCAGCAGTGATCGGAGAGGCAGGTCACATGAAATATACCAAGATCCTATTGGCGGGGCTGATTGCCCTTGCGTCAACTTTCGTGGGCGTTTCCAGCATATCGGCGGAAACCCTACGTGTCATGACCGGGACGCCGTCCAGCGCGCTCCGGGTTCCGATGAACCGGGCTGTTGTCGTCGAGGCGGATACACCATTCGCCGAGATTTCAATCGCAAACCCGGGCATCGCAGACATTTCAACTCTTTCAGAACGCACAATCTATGTGCTCGGCAAATTACCCGGCCGGACCACTTTGACCCTTTTGGGCGGCGATGGTCGACTGATCACCAATGTGGACGTGCAGGTCACCCCGGATGTGGCGGAGTTCAAAGAACGGCTTCAGCAGATCATTCCTGGTGAACAAATCGAAGTCCGCACTGCAAACGATGGAATCGTGCTTTCTGGCACCGTATCCAGCACCGCCCGGATGGACCGCGCACTTGATCTGGCAAACCGCTATGCGCCGGATCGCGTGTCCAACCTGATGGTTGTTGGCGGCACGCAGCAAGTCATGCTGAAAGTAAGGTTCGCCGAAATGCAGCGCACGGTGAGCAAAGCATTGCACGGTGGTGTTACACTCGATGCCTCCGGTTCCGATGGCGTTCTTGTAGGTGCAGGCGGCCTTGGCGGGTTGAACCAGACCAACCCGATTTCCAACGGTTTCACACTGGACCAGGAAGCCAACGGCGGTGTTGGTATCGCCTTTGACATTGGCGCGCTGGAATTTGAAATGATGCTTCAGGCGATGGAATCGCGCGGCATCGTACGCACCCTGGCAGAGCCAAACCTGACAGCCTTGAGTGGCCAGGAGGCAAGTTTTCTTGCCGGTGGTGAATATCCGGTTCCGGTTTCAACCGAAGAAAACGGCACCACCGTGGACTACAAACCGTTTGGCATACAGCTGAATTTTGTTCCGCGTGTCGTTGACGGGGATATCATCAATCTGTCCCTGAACGCGGCGGTCAGTTCCATCGACCCGGCGAACGGCATAACCAATGGCGCAGGCTTTACCATTGACGCATTCCGCAGGCGTGAAACCGCCACCACCGTGGAACTTCGTGATGGGCAGAGCTTTGCAATCGCCGGCCTTTTGCAGGATGATTTCCGCGATCTGAATTCGCAGGTGCCGTGGCTTGGGGATGTACCGATCCTTGGCGCTTTGTTCCGCAGCGCGGACTATCGGCGCGAACAGTCGGAACTGGTGATCATCATTTCCGCCCATCTTGTCAGCCCAACCCGTGGGGAGGCGCTTTCGCTTCCGACAGATCGGGTGCGTCCGCCAACGGAAGCCGAACTCTTCCTCTTTGGCCGTGTCGCTGGCAGCCGCCGGCCGACCGCCGGAGGTGCCGGAGAAGTGGCAAGGCAGGATTTCTCAAGCCCCTACGGCTATGTAATGGAGTGATGAAGATGCAGAACAAAGCACTCAAAACGCTGATGCTCAGCACCGGAATCGCCACCTTGGCAGCCTGTGCGCCTGAATCGATGGGCCAGTTCTATTCGGAGGCAGGCAGCGTCATCGACAGCGGCTATTTTGGCAACTCGACGATGAACAATGAGCTTATCCAGACCGGTCAGCGTGATTATGCAGTCAACCTGGCACACCGCTTTGACAGCGAAGTGATCCCGGTTGTGAACTTTGAGTTCAATAGCACCGTTCTGGATGGCGAAGCACAGACCATCCTGAATGAGCAGGCACGCTGGATTCAGCAGTTCCCAGAGGTGAAATTCCGGGTCTTTGGCCATACCGATCTGGTCGGATCAAACGCCTATAACCGCAACCTTGGGCTACGCCGGGCCCGCGCCGTGGTGAACTACCTCGTGCAGCGCGGTGTTGATCGCCGCCGCCTGGAAGCTGTCAGTTCACTTGGCGAAACACAGCCACTGATCCAGACTCAGCACCGTGAGCGCCGCAATCGCCGCTCTGTTACACAGGTGTCCGGTTTTGTGCAAAATCATCCGCTGGTTCTAAACGGCAAATACGCTGAGGTTATCTGGCGCGAATATGTCGGCAGCGCCACCGAAGACTCAACCGTAACCACAACGGATACGGCTGATATCGCCGGCTAGGCAAAACACTATTCAGGCCTCTCCGGGCGCGGTTGGATCATTTCAACCGCGCCTTTTCTTTTGCCCGAAACATAGCGTTTCCGCATTTCCTTGCGGGATACAATCCATCTCCCGAACACAGGAACGTCGCTTCAGGTCGAACAATTACATGTTTTTAGCCGCATTATTGCCCAACTTACCGGGCACAAATCTCTGGATTGAATGACTGCGCAAAGAGATTCGCGCACGAGCCACGATTGGTTGACGGGGAAGGAGCTGCCCCAGCAACAGCCTGATTGACCGGTTCGACTGGAAAGGATGTGAGGCAAATGACAAGTAGTGCGATGTTACAGCCCGAACCCGCCCCTATCGTGGCGTGCACGATTTCCCGCGATGTTCAGAACTTTGAACTTCTGATTGACGACATGGAAACAGAGCTTGGCGAAAGCTGGGGGGACCTGGGTTTTGATGACGCCAGCTTTTTCTTTGATCAGCCCGAAGCAGAGCAACTCGAATTTGTAGCGATAGCGCTTGATGACGAAGATGAAACCGATCTCGCACAGATTGGCGAACTGATCGGCAAGGCGCGTGAAAAACAGATCAAGGTCATCCTGATTGCCGAAGATGTCAGCCCGATTGCTCTGCATCAGCTGTTGCGGATGGGGGCGAATGACTTTGTCCCCTACCCGCTGCCTGAAGGGGAGTTGAAACAGGCGATCGAAAGGCTACGCACACCCGAACCGGAAACCCCACAGAGCGATGTGCCCGCCGAAATGCAGTCAACACTTAAGGCAACGGGCGACCGCAACGGTGTGGTGCTACCGGTCCATGGATTGGCTGGCGGAACCGGCGCGACCACCTTCGCCGTGAACCTGGCCTGGGAACTGGCGAACATTGATAGTGAAAATCCGCCACGGGTCTGCTTGATTGATCTTGATCTGCAATTTGGCACCGTGGCCACTTACCTGGACCTGCCCCGCCGGGAAACGGTTTATGAATTGCTGTCCGATACGGAAGCCATGGACAACGACAGTTTCATGCAGGCCCTATTGACGTTCAACGAAAAACTACATGTTCTGACCGCCCCATCAGAGATGCTCCCATTGGATCTGATTGGGCCGGAAGATGTGGACAAGATCGTCGAGACCGCACGCACAAACTTCGACTATGTCATTATCGACATGCCCTCAACGATGGTCGCATGGACCGAAAACGTCCTCAGCCAGGCGCATGTCTATTTCGCAACGATGGAACTGGATATGCGGTCGGCCCAAAATACGCTGCGAACCGTTCGTGCTTTGAAATCAGAAGAGCTTCCGGTTGAAAAGCTGCGCTATGTCCTGAACCGTGCACCGAAATTCACCGATCTTACGGGCAAGGGACGTGTCAAGCGGCTCGCGGAAAGTCTGAGCATCCAGATTGAAGTTCAGTTGCCCGATGGTGGCAAACAGATCGCACAATGTACCGACCACGGTCAGCCCCTTTCAGAAAGCGCGGCTAAAAATCCGTTGCGCAAGGAAATTCAGAAACTCGCTGCCTCGGTTCATGAGGTAAACCGTGCCGCTGAGGCAGGGAACTAGGCCAGAAAAGGGAACATATAATGTTTTCGCGCTACAAAAAACCTTCGGGAAACACCGGCACTTCTGCTCCACAGAGCAAAGAGCCGGGTGCCACGGTTACGCCGATCTCTGAAGCGGCCCCCGCACAGAAAGTGCTACGTAAATCTGCAACCCCCGCCAAGGCGGGACCGGCCGACAAGGAAAAGAAACGTAAGGAACGGCTCAGCGAGATCAAGGTTCAACTGCACCGCGAACTCCTTGATAACCTTAACCTGTCCGCACTTGAAAATGCCTCCGAGGCCGACCTCCGCCAGGAAATCATTTCGATCGCCTCAGAGGCGCTGGACGGTATGGGAATCGTGCTGAACCGAGAGGAACGCTCGCTCCTTAATCAGGAGCTATATGATGAGGTGAAGGGCCTTGGCCCACTTGAACCGCTTCTTCAGGATGAAACTGTTAACGATATCCTGGTGAACGGACCTCAGCAGATTTTTGTTGAGCGTGACGGCAAGCTTGAACTCTCCGACATCACTTTCAAGGACGAACGCCACCTCCTGCGTATCATCGACAAAATCGTATCCGCAGTTGGGCGGCGCGTCGATGAAAGCAACCCCTATGTGGACGCCCGGCTTGCGGATGGTTCGCGTTTCAACGCAATGGTGCCGCCCGTGGCGGTTGACGGGTCGCTGGTGTCAATTCGGAAGTTCAAAAAGGACAAGCTGGGCATTGACGACCTGGTGGAATTTGGGGCCTTCACCGAAGAGATGGCGGCTTATCTTCAGGCTGCTGTTGCCACGCGGCTCAATGTTATTGTCTCCGGCGGTACAGGTTCTGGTAAAACCACGACGCTAAATGCCTTGTCAAGCTTCATCGACAACGATGAACGCATTCTGACGATTGAGGATACGGCCGAACTTCAGCTGCAACAAACGCATGTTGGCCGGATGGAAAGCCGCCCGCCCAACGTCGAAGGCAAAGGCGAAGTCAGCCCGCGGGACTGTCTCAAGAACGCCCTTCGGATGCGCCCGGACCGGATCATCGTGGGTGAGACGCGCGGCGAGGAAGTGATCGACATGTTGCAGGCCATGAACACCGGCCACGATGGATCAATGACAACGATCCACGCCAACTCTGCCCGCGATGGGATTTCACGTCTTGAAAACATGGTCGCCATGGCCGGTATCGAAATGCCGATCAAGGCTGTACGTAACCAGATTGCTTCGGCTGTGAACCTGATTGTGCAGGCCTCGCGTCTGCAGGACGGTTCCCGCCGCATGACGTCAATAACGGAAATCACCGGGATGGAGGGCGACGTGATCTCCATGCAGGAAGTGTTTCGCTACCAGCGCGTAGGACTGACGCCCGACAACAAGATCATCGGTCATTTTACGGCAACCGGGGTACGGTCGCATTTCTCCGAGCGCTTCCGTATGTGGGGTTACGATCTGCCTCCCGCCATCTTTGAACCCATCGCCGCGGAGTAAGCACTATGACAATCAACCCGGAACTGATCATCTACGGTCTGATTTTTGTTGCCGTCCTCCTGCTGGTCGAAGGGATTTACCTGACGGTATTTGGCAAGTCGATCAGCCTTAGCAACAAGATCAATCGCCGCCTCGACATGCTCGAAAAGGGTGCTGGGCGTGAAAAGGTTATGGAACAGCTCCGCAAGGAGATGGGCCAACACCTGAAATCCAAGTCGATACCACTCTATTCCCTGCTCGCTGAAAAGGCCCAGAAGGCCAATATTGCCTTCACGCCATCGCAGTTGATCATAATGATGGGTGTGCTTGGCGGGATCGCCTTTGTCGGGCTGACGGTCGGCACGGATACAGCCACACCGCTGCGTATTCTTCTGTCTATAGTTATGGGAGTCGCTGGCGTTTTCATCTGGGTCAACAACAAGGCTAAGAAACGCCTCGGCATGATCGAAGAACAACTGCCTGATGCGGTTGAACTTATGGTGCGTTCGCTCCGGGTGGGGCATCCGTTTTCGGCGGCCCTGACGATTGTGTCCAAGGAAATACCTGATCCTCTGGCATCTGAAATGGGCCTGATATCAGACGAAAGTGCCTATGGTCGCGACGTTGGCGAGGCATTGAAAGAAATGGCAGAACGGCTCGATATGCAGGACATGCGCTTTCTTGCGGTCGCTGTCACCATCCAACAGCAATCCGGCGGTAACCTTGCAGAAATCCTGCACGGGTTGGCACAGGTGATCCGTGCCCGGTTCAAGCTGTTCCGCCGCGTCAAAGCCATTACGGCAGAGGCAAAATGGTCTGGTATGTTCCTGTCTATCTTTCCAATTCTCGCGCTGGTCGGCATCAACGTCATTCAGCCGAACTACTACGACGATGTTAAGGAAACGGCCGTTTTCATCCCAGCCTGCCTCGTGGTTGCCGGCTTTTTGATCGCAAACGTGTTTGTGATGCGTGCGCTCGTCAACATCAAGGTTTGAGGAACACCCAATGCTGTCACGTCTGAATGAAATTCTGGTCGAAAATTTCGGTGAAATGGGGCCGCTTCTTGTGGTTGGACTCCTGGGCCTTTTGCTGGTCATGATCGCCCTGCCGATCTTCCTCCGGAAAACGGAAGATCCGCTCGACAAACTGAAGCAATCGAACCTCGAATATCGGCCGAAAAACAGTAAGGAGCAGAAGCTCCGTTATGACAGCAAGAACGACAAACTGGAAAAATACTCCAATTTCCTGGAACCCCAGGATGCAGAGGAATATTCCGCCGTCAGGCTGAAACTTCTACAGGCTGGTTACCGTTCCAAGCAGGCCGTGCGTACCTATCATTTCCTGCAGTTTGCGCTTGGTCTTGGACTGCTGGGCTTTGGTGTTCTGTTATCATTTCTTCAGCGGATCAACGGTGAGCCCAGCACCCAGGTATCGGTGCTGACAATCCTCATTCCCGCAGTGGTTGGTTATATGGCGCCCAAATATTGGGTAAATCGCCGCCTGCAATCACGTCAGGAAGAAATAACTAACGGTTTCCCCGACGCGCTCGACATGATGCTTGTCTGTGTTGAGGCGGGCCAATCGCTGGATCAGTCAATTATCCGGGTGAGCCAAGAAACCCGCGCAGGCTACCCCGCCCTGGCCGAAGAATTTGAAATGGTCGCCCATGAAATGAAGGCGGGTAAGGATAAGACCCAGGTTCTTCGTGATATGTCCGAACGCGCCGGGGTACAGGATGTGGCCAGCTTCGTGACCGTGCTGATACAATCCCAAAGCTTTGGTACATCCATCGCCGAAGCCCTGCGGGTTTATGCGGGCGAGATGCGTGACAAACGCGTGATGCGCGCAGAAGAGAAGGCAAATACCTTGCCGACGAAGATGACACTTGCCACAATGATGCTAACGGTTCCTCCGTTGCTGATCATTCTGATCGGACCGTCGGTATATGACATCGCGGTCACGCTTGGCGGCGGAACCACCGGTAAATTCTAGGCCTGACATGGGTATTACCTGTCCGGCAAGGGCAGGTTAACTATGGGCAGGGCCACACGCGCAGTATTTCTGTTATCCGCAGCGGGGGCGATCTGCTTCACCCTTCCTGCCTGTGTGGGGGTCAACCTCAGCCCACGTGCTGAAGGGGTTTATGCCCCCTCTGGCCAATATGACCCCGATGAATCCGTGGATGGTCTGATCGTGGGGCATCGCCTGATGGAAGCGGGGCAATACGAGCTTGCCCTTAAGGCCTATTATCGCGCGGCGGGCCGTCACGGGTTGACGGTGGATACGCTCTCTGCAATCGGAAGCGCGAACCTGCGTCTGGGCCGTTTGAACCAGGCGGAACAGAACCTGCGCCGCGCGGTTGAGCTGGATGGCGATTTTCCGCCGGCCTGGAACAACCTTGGGGTTGTCCTGATGGAACGGGGTGAAACAGGCGAAGCTGAGCATGTTTTCCGCCGGGCCTATGCACTCGACAGTGGCGAAAGTGACTCAATTCGGGACAACCTCCGCTTGGCTATCGCCAAGAACGAAAATTCCGCTTATTATGAGGGTAATAATAACGAATTTAAGTTGGTGAGGCGGGGCAGCAGCGAATACTTACTGCTCACCACACCCTAGAGGCTCGGGCAGTAAGGGACGCAAAAATGCGCCAGAAAATCTTTGTATCACTCATTGCAGGTGGGGTGCTTGCCCTGTCTGCATGTCAGAAGGCCGCCGACACAGAGGTCGAGCGCGCCATTCAGGATTTGAATGTCATTGACGAAAGCAATCTCAACGATGTGATGTTGAACGCCAGCGACCCTGAAGAGGCCGTTGCCTATTTCGCCCGGACAGCGGCTGCCAACCCGGATCGCATCGACGTCAAGCGCGGCCTCGCTGCCTCGCTCGTCAGAGCCGGACGTCCGGCAGAAGCAGTGACCGCCTGGCAAGATGTCATCGCTCACCCGGACACCACCGCAGATGACAGCGTCAATCTCGCTGACGCCCTGATCCGCAACAATGAATGGCAGGAAGCAGAGGCTATTCTGGATGCCGTGCCGCCAACCCATGAAACCTACAAGCGCTATCGCCTTGAGGCGATGGTCGCAGACAGCAATGAAGAATGGGAACGTGCGGACAGCTTTTATGAAACCGCTGCCGGGCTGACAACAACACCGGCTGGTGTGTACAACAACTGGGGCTATTCGATGCTGACACGCGGCAACTTTGGCGAAGCGGAACAGCTGTTCGTCAGAGCCTTGCAGTCGGACCGCAACCTGTTCACCGCCAAAAATAACCTGGTGCTGGCCCGATCGGCGCAGGGCAACTATGAACTGCCCGTTGTCAGCATGTCCCAGACGGAACGCGCCATGCTATTGCACACGATGGCGCTGTCGGCCATCAAGCGTGGTGATGTCAACATCGGCCGCGGATTGCTTCAGGAAGCGATTGACACACACCCGCAGCATTTCGAAGCAGCCGTGCGTAGCCTGCGCGCGCTGGAATCAAACGTACAACCCGGCTGATTAATGGAAACCACCACAACAACTGCGCTATGGTTTCTGCCATTCACCATTCCAATCTGCCTTTGGGTTGCCTGGAATGATATGAAGTTCATGAAAATCCCGAACATCCTGGTTCTGGCGATGTTCGGGGTGTTTGTTGTGGTGGGGCTGGTCGCCCTGCCCGATCTGCAAACCTATGGTTTGCGGTATCTCCATCTGGTGGTTGTCCTGCTTGCTGGCTTCGTTCTGAACGCCATGGGTGCGTTGGGTGCAGGGGATGCCAAATTTGCCGCCGCAATGGCCCCCTTTGTCGCCCTTGG
>CAYTUW010000085.1:0-2390 GCA_964441435.1 uncultured Rhodobacterales bacterium | reverse complement strand
ATCATCATGGCCGCGGTGCTTCTGGCAACTTTTTTTGCGCACCGGGTCCTGCGCAATGTTCCCGTTGTACGGGAAAAGACCCCGGATTGGGAAAGCTGGGACAACAATGACTTTCCAATGGGGCTCGCCCTTGGAGTCGCGATGATCACTTATCTTGTGATGGCTGCCCAGGCGGGGTAAAATCCACCCTATCGGCCCATTGGTCAGGATTTTTCCAACAATATATACAACGGCGTGCGGCGGATTTCCTCCAGCAGGACATCCGGGCGCGCTTCTATCTGCTCAATGATCTGACGCCGCAGCTTTGTCGAAGTAGCACAGGTCGGAACAAGCACATAGTCGGCGCTCTCAAACCCGGGCAGACCGCCATAGTACCAGGGCGCCCCCCCTTCCAGCGGCAAAAACGACCCATAGAGCCAGTAGCTTGAGAATAGGTCCGCTGCAAAGATGCGCCGACCTTCGGCAAATCCAGCGGCCTCAAGGTCCGTTGCAACCGCATCGAACCAGCCCGGCAGCCCCATCACAAGTTCACATTGCGGCAGCGGTACGTCAAAAAGGCTCCCGACTTCTTCGCGTTCCGTCAGTTCGGCAAAGGCTTCAGGGGCAGCGACCGGCACCTCAATCGGCACACGTCCATCGACGCGATAGACCCTCATGTTGCGGGTCATCAGATCATTGTGCAATGTCGCCCTGGGCAGGATCGGCGCGTAGTCCTGTATATCCGCCGCCATATGGCGAAACGGGCTGTAGGCCAGGTTAAGAAAACTCGGCGCGACCAGTGCCAAGGCCGCTGCCCCCAGCAAGGTCACTGTCGCCTTCAGATCCCAGCCAAAACCGTTTTTGCCAGCCAGAATATCTTGTCGGCTTGCCAGCAACAGCACCCCAAGCAGCAACAGCCACTGCGGATCATTGGCAAAATTCTGGTAAGTTACGAAAAAGAAACCCGGCACGAGCAGCAACATAAGCGCACCCAGCGCAGCCTGCCCGGCCTGCCTGAGTGCAATAATGGCGTAGACGGCCGTCAGAGACCCCCCCAGGAACGCCGGATCGCCCAGCACCTTGCCTAGGCTGCGGCCCGGAAACGGCCTGACATCCGTCTGCGTGACAGTCAGCAGATCCCCAATGTAATTCGCCCAATAGGCCTGCCCCAACCAGATGGTCACCGCTAGCGCAACACCGCTGCCGGCCAAAAGCCCGACCCCCAATGCGCGAAACTGGCCGCGTATCGCAAAGCCAAGGACGACCGGTAGTAAAAACGCAGCAAAATAGGTAACTTTGAGCAGTGCCAACGCGGCCATTGTGAGCCCGACAATCACCCCGTCGACAACTTGGCTTTTCCAGTGAATCGGGGGCAATGCCGCTAGCGCAATGACAATAAAGGCAACCCCCCAGGCCCAACGATTGTAATGCATGGAAATTGACAGGACGGGGTCCGGCTCGCCATGAACCAGGGCAAGCGCGAGAACCATGACCGCCGCCCCGAAAAGGATGGAAAGCGCCCAGGACAAGCGGCTTATACCCACCCAGATCACCATTGGAAGCAATACCAACGCCACCAGGATCTGCGCCAGGACAAAGGCTTGTCCGATCCCTGCACCACCTTTTGCGAACAAGGCTATTGGCGCAAATGATAAAGCGCCAATAGGTGTCATGAAATCCTGATGCGGTATCTGCCCTTCCGCCATTCTGAGCACAATTTGCACCAGGTGGAGCGTGTCACCTTCGTGTTTGGCGATCAAAAGGGCACCCTTCGCCAGCGTCACCCCACCCAATACGGTAATGATGACAAGAAAAATCACCGTTAACACAAGGGGATTAGGCCTGGGCATACTGCTCTGCTCCGTTTTTGGCCAGAGTAGCGGCCCCATTGACAGGATGCAAAAGCCTTTCCTGAAAAAAATCAGCGAAAAGGGCCGGAGGAACCAAAATCGCCACAAAACAGGCGCAATTCGAAACAATAATCCCATCCAGCAAAGACTATTCGGCATCCTGACGCAAAGGGCCCTAAAATGAATATGCAGGTTTCAAATGTTGCGGCACCGCCCGCGCCGCGCACGATTGCAGCTATGCAGCTTCCGATCGTTATGATGCGGGATATCCTGATCAAAACGATTTTTCGCAAAAACTGTGAATTCGTGACGGAGATCGCACAAGCCATCTGCCTTCCGGTTCCGGTGACGCAGGAGCTCGTTGACATGGCGCGCGACCAGCGGCTTGTCGAAGCAACCGGCACCATGCATGCAAACTCCGGCAACGAGATGGGTTATCAACTCACCGACCAAGGCAAGGCACGCGCGATGGATGCGCTGACCCAGTCCGAATACTTCGGGCCGATGCCTGTTCCTTTGGCTGTGTACCGCGAACAGGTCAAACGGCAGTCCATCCGCAAT
>CAYTUW010000084.1:0-11834 GCA_964441435.1 uncultured Rhodobacterales bacterium | reverse complement strand
AGCTTGCTTTACAAGCTTTCGCCGGAAGAATGCCGGTCGATCATGATCATCCGGCATTCTTCCGGCGAAAGCTTGTAAAGCAAGCTCAGGATCATCGTGTTGATCGCTACGGATTTACCGGAACCGGTGGTCCCCGCGATTAGCAGATGCGGCATCTTTGCGAGGTTTGCAACGATCGGCTCACCGCCGATATCCTTGCCCAGCGCAAGGGGCAAACGCTGATTGCCATCGCCAAAACCACGGCCCGACAGGATTTCGCGCAGCACCACCATTTCACGTTTTTCGTTTGGCAGTTCGATGCCGATCACGCTGCGCCCGGGCACCGTGGACACCCGGGCAGACAGCGCAGACATCGACCGCGCAATGTCATCAGCGAGGCCAATCACCCGCGATGCTTTCAGCCCCGGCGCAGGTTCCAGTTCATACATGGTGACAACCGGACCAGGGCGGACGCTGACGATTTCGCCCTTCACACCGTAGTCATCCAGCACGTTTTCCAGCATACGCGCGTTTTCTTCAAGCGCCTCATCAGACAGGTGATGACGGTCTATTGCCTCCGGGCTGCGCAACAGGTTGAGCGGCGGATGCTCATAATCTTGTGGCTTATCATCGAATTGCAGTTTTGGTTGCGCCTCCGCCTGGGCGCGGCGTGACGGCTGCACGGCTTTCTTTGGCATGTGTTGCACAACGGGTTTGGCCGGCTCGGCGACCGGAACAATGGCCGCTGCAGGTGCGGACGGGATAGCCGCAGGCTCCGGTGCGGTCATCGCCGTAACAGAAGGCTGATCATCCAGAAGCAGAGGCTGCGGACCACGATCCCGACTGATCACCGGCTCGCTGCGCTCACTGACCTTCAAAACCTGCCCCTGACGCATCCTCGCCTTGATTGCATCGCTGATCTTGGCCTTGATCCGGTCGTCCTCACTGTCGTGCGGGATCGGCTCTTCCTCGATCGGCTCCGTGACACCGTTGCGTTTTATTAGCGAGGCAAGAAACCCGGGGCGCGCCGGTTCTTCGGCAATCTCTTCGATCAGTGGGTTTGTATCCATCCGCACCGGCGGGGCTGCGGTCTGCGTAACAACAGGTTCCGCACGATTGACGCGCGGTTGTTGCAGGCCGGCGGGTGACGGCGCTGAGTAATACATTGCGTGTTCCGCCTCAGCCTGTGCCGACTCCGCCTGACGTTCACGGCGGGCAAGGCGCCCCTCATTTAAGGCCTGTGCTGCGCGCAGGGTACCAACCGCTCCACGCCCCATCAGGCGCAGGATCACCGCATAGGTCATCACGAGGCCAATCAGCAAAAATCGGGCGAAGCGTTTCAGTTCAGCCCCGGTGACGCCCAGGACGAAGCTCATCATGGCCAACATGCTGATGCCAGACACCGCAGACAGGATTTTCAACCAGAGCGCAACGCCACCCCAATCCTGCACCACGGACAGGATCGCACCGGAAAACGCGTCGCCAAACAATCCACCAAGACCAAAGCTATGGCCCCAATCTCCCGTTTCATTGAGGGTCGAAGCATAGATTGACACCAGTGCGATACCAATGGGGGCAAAGATGATCCGGCTGATCGCACGTTCCTCACCGCGATGGGTGATGAAGCGCAGCCCCCAGACCAGTAAAACCATGGCGATAGCCCAGCTGCCTAGTCCCGCAATAATCTGCAACGGCGATGCGATAGCAGCGCCAATCCGACCCAGCGCATTCTGGATCGGTTCATCGGTGGCGCTGAACAGACTCGGGTCTGTCGGCGCATAGGTGGCAAGCAACAGGACGAAGGCAATACCGGTGACAAACAGCCCGACACCCAAAAGCTCCTTACCACGTTTTTCAATTACCGCCTGAGTATTGCTGTCAAAGAGCGGATCGCGCTGCCGGGCCTGATAGGATGCCATTTTGTTACCTGTCCTCGATACCGATCCCGCCACACCGGACGGGCTTCTTCGTTGTTGCTTGCATCGAGATAGAGAACAAAGTGCACAACATCTGCCACCAAGGTGGAATGGTTACACCAGATAGAGGGTTCTTAAACCGCTCATCACAAAACTCTGCCTCGATACACGGGGTCTATTCGCCCCATTTTTTTATAGATTACAAAGGTTTTGCCCGCGCTGTCCAGAATCGCGCGTCAAAAAAAGTACCAGTGATTCAGCCCTGTGGCATTTAGGCCAAAGCGGCCTCTGCGGCGGCACCTATGCGCAAGAGGTGTTCTTCGGCATTCGGGCGTCCCATGAACATGATCCCGCAGGAGGGAACCCCGGTTGGCAGTGTCAGGGCGGAAAGCCCCAGAATATTTGCAATCCGTGTGTTGCGCAGGGTGTAGAGGTTTTCCTTGGCGTAGAATTCCCAATCCGTCAGGAGCCGTTCCGCATCCGATGGCAATGAGGGTGAGGTCGGCAGGATCACCGCATCAACATCCGCCACGGCGGCGGCCCATTCAGCGCGCAGCACGTGGATGCGCCGCCAGGTGGCCACATAATCAGCACCGCTGACATCCGCGCCTTTCCGAAAGCGGCCCAGGATTTCACCAAACATCTTTTCCGGCGCCGCTTCGATTTCCTTGCGCCAGGTGCCATAAGCTTCGGCGGTGAAACTTGGGCCGGCCATGGCGATGGCTTCGGCAACCAGTGGCACCTTGCGCCGTTCAATCACTGCACCAGCACTTTCCAGCCGCTCTACCGCGCTCTGAAAAGCGGCACGCGGCGCATCGAGCAGGTCTTCGGTGCCAACGGTATCCAGCACCATCAGCCGCTTGCCTTCAAGCCGAGCGCCCTTCAGATCAGCCGCTTTGCCACCTTCCATCGCGGCAAGCAGCAGG
The DNA here is from genome assembly GCA_964441435.1 of uncultured Rhodobacterales bacterium. Lineage (GTDB taxonomy): Bacteria > Pseudomonadota > Alphaproteobacteria > Rhodobacterales > Rhodobacteraceae > CAYTUW01. Next base: position 9,013 of record CAYTUW010000084.1, on the reverse strand, counting down.
GCCGCATCCTCCACCGTGCGGGTCAGCGGACCAATGGTGTCATAATGTTCACAGAGCGGCACAACCCCTTTCAGCGACAACCGCCCCGCAGTGGTTTTCAGCCCGACAAGATCATTCCAGGCCGCCGGAATCCGCACAGACCCCCCGGTGTCAGACCCGATCCCCGCAGGTGCCAACCCGAAGGCAACGGAGGCCGCAGCACCTGAGGATGATCCGCCGGGAACCGCGTCATAGTCGTTGATACAGGGCGGCGTGCCGGTTTTGGGGTTCAGGCCCAGCCCGGAATAGGCCAGCTCGGACATATGGGTTTTGCCAAGACATATCAGCCCGGCGGCGGTTGCATTGCGCAAAACTTCAGCATCCTGATCCGGCACTCGCCCTTCAAGCAGCAGAGTGCCTGCCTCTGTTCCGTCGCCCGCAGTATCCACAAGATCCTTCCAGGAAATCGGCACCCCATCGAGGACGCCCAGACGTTGCCCGGCCTCAGCGCGCGCCTTTGCGGCCTCTGCCTCTGCCATCGCACGATCACGGGTCAGGCGGGCATAGATGCGCGTGCCGAATTCATGCGCTTCGGTCTTGTCGAGCAGGGCAGCGGTCAATTCCACCGGGTTCACCTCGCCCTTGCCGATTGCCCTGCCGATATCCGCTGCGCTTTTGCTCATCCATTCAGTTGTCATGCCGCTGCCCTTTTTCACGTTCGGCGTGACGGTAGCGGCACGAAGGCGCATGGACAATCCCGAAACCTGCGGCATATTCGGGCTATGGGTTTTGACAGTGATATCACGATTGTCGGTGGCGGGCTGAATGGGCCAGCGCTGGCGTGCGCGCTGGCGGATGGCGGGTTTCGCGTCTGTGTGGTGGACGCGGCCCCCAAGGCCGCACGTGGCCGCAGTGGATTTGATGGCCGAGGTTATGCGCTGGCGCTGGCATCAGAACGGCTGCTTTCGGCAATCGGTGTCTGGGAAAAGGTGCAGGGTCACGCCCAGCCAATCCTTGAAGTCAAGATCACCGATGGCGCGGTTGATACCGGCCCCGGCCCCTGGGTGCTGCATTTCCACCATGCGGAGATCGAAGAAGGGCCGATGGGCTTTGTGGTCGAGGATCGCTATCTTTCGCGTGCCCTGACCAAGGCAATGGCTGATCATCCCAGGATCAGCCACATGCCCGATACAACTGTTGTTGCACAGGATATCGGTCCGGCCCACACAGAGGTTGCCCTGCGGGAGGGCGAACGGATCACCAGCCGCCTGCTGATCGGGGCTGATGGACGGCAAAGCGGTGTAGCCCAACGCGCGGGTATCAAGCGCCAGGGTTGGAGGTATGGTCAGACCGCACTGGTCTGCGCATTGGAAGTGGAACACCCCCATGATGGCATCGCCTATCAGTATTTCCTGCCCTCTGGTCCGCTGGCCATCCTGCCGCTGCCTGACAACCGGGTGTCGATCGTCTGGAGCGAAACCGACGACATGGCCGCGGCCATAAACGCGATGGGTGATGCAGAATATCTGGAAATGCTTCGCCCGCGGTTCGGGGATTTCCTCGGCCAGATTGAACTGGCGGGCAAGCGATTCAGCTATCCGCTGAGCCTGTCTCTCACCGAGAGTTTCATCGCCCCGCGGATCGCACTTGTTGGTGATGCGGCACACGGGGTTCATCCGATTGCCGGTCAGGGCCTGAACCTTGGGCTGCGGGATATCGGGGCACTTGCCGAAGTTCTGATAGAGGCGAAACGGCGGGGTGAGGACATAGGCGCTGCCGATGTTCTGGCCCGCTACCAGCAATGGCGCCGCTGGGATACATCCGTGATGTCGATTGCTACGGATGGGTTTAACAGGCTGTTTTCCAACGACAACAAAGGGCTTCGCACGCTAAGGGATGTGGGCCTTGGTGTTGTCAATGCAATGCCGGGCGTCAGGAGGCGCTTCATTCGTGAAGCCGCCGGCCTGACCGGGGAACTGCCGAAACTCATGCAGGGACGACAGATTTGACAGGGGGGGTTGCTGAAACACCGCAGGCACCCCCTGATAGCCACAAGGTCGCTGCTATTGTGGTGACCCACAATCGGCTGGATCACCTCAAAATCTCATTGCAGCAACTACTGAACAGCGACCCGGATCATCTGTCCGCAGTTGTGGTTTATGACAACGCCTCAACCGATGGCACCAAAGACTGGCTTAATCAGCAATCGGATCCGCGGCTGTCTGTCATATCCGGGCCCAGGAATATCGGAGGGGCAGGCGGATTCGAACAGGCGATGAGATGGGCCGCCGACTTCCTTGATCCTGATTGGATGTTGTTACTGGATGATGATGCCCGGCCGATGCCTGGATGTGTACGCAGGTTTGCAGAACAACCGCGACAAGACTGCCAGGCCTGGGCAGCGGCAGTATTCACCCCGGATGGAAACATTTGTGAAATGAACCGCCCAACCCGAAATCCTTTTTGGTCCATGCGGCTGTTTTTCAATACCCTTCTCAGGGGGACATCCGCTTTCCATCTCGCCGATGCAGAATACCAGGGGCCAGGGCCGACGCCGATTGATGTTGCCTCTTTTGTTGGCTTGTTTGTATCCCGGACAGCTATCAGCCGCGTTGGCTTTCCCGATGGCCGGCTCTTCCTTTATGGCGATGACGTGCTTTACTGTCTGTCGCTACGCCACGCCGGGCTAAGGATTTTCTTTGACCCCGCCCTTAAGTTTGAACATGATTGTCAACCCTCTCACAGCGTCGTTCCGGCACCGTTGTGGAAACCATATTATGCGCGCCGCAACCTCCTGCTGGCTTACAGAAAGGCGGCAGGTTTCTGGTTTCTCCCGGTTCTCTGCATCAAGGTCATTGGCTGGTTTTTTACCCTGCGGGCCTATCCCAAATCCATGCGCAAAAATCAAAAGCGCCTTCTTTTTAAGGCGATTTGTGATGGGGTATCAGGGAATTTGTCACGCCATCACAATGAAATCACCGGCATGGCGGGAGGTCAGTAGTTCGCAACAATCTGACGGTGGTGGCGGCGCAACAACATCAGACCCAGCGCCAGCAATGACAGGGAAACCGCACACACATAGAGAACAGACCCATAGCGCGCTTCATAAAAAGCATAGAACCCTTCGCGCATGAACCCCGCGATATGAAGAAGCGGGTTGTACCAAAGGATCTGCTGCACCTCAGGCGGCATATCTTCATACATGAAGATCACCCCCGAGGCCAGAAACAGCGGGCGGGTCACAATCTTCCATATGCGTTCCCAAACCGGAAACAAGCCGATTAATGCGCAGTTCAAACACCCTATGCTAAGCCCCATCAAAGCAGCGAGCATCATCGCCAGGATCGCCGCCAATGGGTTAATAACGGCGTTGGCATCGGTCACCAAAATGATCGCGGTCAGCAAAATGAAAGCCACGACTGATGTGGTCAGCAGATTCAGGATGAACCGTGCAAAGATCGCGTCAAGCCAGACAACAACTGGATAAGCCAGGAATGCTCTGGAAAACTTCAGCGCGGAGGAGACGGGCTCTGCGATGCTGTTGTAAAGGAAGAAGGGCAGAAAGCCCGTGGCGTAGAACAATATGAAACTGGTTCCGATGGGCGGCGTTCTTAGCAGCAGCGAAAACCCGACAGACAACAGCAATATGGCCGCAAGAGGCTCTATTACAGCCCAGACAAAACCCCCTGGGGAGCGGCCATAACGAGTCAGCATTTCCCGCAGAACAAGCGTTGCTGTTGCCTGCGCAGTGACAAACTTGCGACCGTTCCGCACAATCGGGGTGGTTAACTCTGTAACGCGATGTGACAACTTTGCGAATTTCATTTGCTGGGTTACTGTGCGCCAATATGAATGACCTGGCCGTCTCTCTCAACCAAAAGCGAAGGCATCCGTTACATTGAGGCAACAAGATTCTGAAAACGGCGGCCAGATCTCAGGCAGTCAGCCCATCCGCCCGACGGCAAGGCCTGCGGGTATGAAGCGCCGACATTATTTCGTTGCGCTGACATATGGCGTTCTGGTGCTCATCCCGGTTGTACTGGCCACGCTTTACCTGTGGCTGGTCGCCGAAGACCAATATGCCTCTGTCACCGGGTTCACTGTCCGCACCGAGGACAGTAACGCCACAACCGAACTGGTTGGCGGCCTTACCCAGTTTGTCGGTGGCAGTAGTGCCTCTGATACTGATATCCTGGTCGAGTTCATTCAAAGCGTTGAACTGGTCGCCAATATTAACGCGACAATCGACCTGGAAAGCGTCTATGCCACCAAATGGCCTGACGATCCGGTCTTTGCCCTGAGGCCAGGCCGTAGCATCGAAGACCTGCAGTCCTACTGGAACAGAATGGTGCGCGTTTCCTATGACCAGGGGGCTGGGCTTATCGAGCTTCGCGTGTTGAGCTTTGATGCCGATCAGTCCAAGGCCATTGCGGAGGCGATCATCGCGGAATGCCAGTGGATGATTAACGGGCTGAACGATGCGGCACGCGAAGACACGATGCGCTATGCGCTCGCCGATTTGGAAGAGGCCCTACGACATTTGCGACAGGCACGCGAAGATCTGACAGCCTTCCGCACCCGCACCCAAATTGTTGATCCGCAGGCCGATATCCAGGGCCGTATGGGGGTGCTGAACAACCTTCAACAACAGCTTGCTGAAGCCTTGATAAACCATGATCTTCTGGCTGAAACGACGCAAGCGTCTGACCCGCGCCTGCAGCAGGTCAACCGGCAGATTCAGGCCATTCGTGAACGGATCGCACAGGAAAGAGAATCCTTTACGCTTGCCTCTGTCGGGTCCGGCCAGGAGGATTACCCGTCACTGATCGCCGAATTTGAAAGCCTGGTGGTTGACCGCGAATTTGCAGAGCAGTCATATACAACAGCCCTGGCCGCGCTTGAAATCGCGCGCTCCAACGCCAACCGTCAGACCCGTTACCTGGCAACATATGTCAGGCCAACGAAAGCCGAATCCGCACAATACCCGCAGCGCCTTTTGCTGATTGGTCTTGTGGCTTTTTTTGCGACGCTGCTGTGGGCTATCGTCACGCTTGTCTATTTCAGCCTGCGCGACCGCCGGTAACCCCTGATGATCGAACTGATCAACCTCAGCAAATCCTTCTGGGCAAATGGCAGGCAAAAGGTCATCATCGACAGGCTTAGCTTTCGCTTCCCCGGGCAGCGCTCCATTGCGCTTCTTGGGCGCAACGGCGCCGGGAAATCGACGTTTTTGCAGGTCATCTCTGGCGCGCTTGAACCCGATGAGGGGCAAGTCGTCAGCGATGGCTCAATTTCCTGGCCTGTGGGCTTTGGCGGCAGCTTTCACCGAGATCTGACCGGCGCACAGAATATCCGGGTCATCGCACGGCTCTACGGCGTAGATACGGATGAGCTTGTTTCTTTTGTTGAGGAGTTTGCCGATATTGGCGAACATTTCCACATGCCCTTGCGTTCCTATTCTTCGGGGATGCGGTCCCGGTTGGCCTTTGGTGCGTCGATGGGTATCCCCTTTGACACCTATCTTGTGGATGAGGTCACTGCGGTCGGAGACGCCAAATTCAAACGCAAAAGCAAAGCGCTGTTTCACGACCGCATGAAATCCTCCGGGGCTTTCGTTGTGAGCCATGACATGAAACAGATCCGAGAATTCTGCGATTGCGGCTGTGTTCTGGACAATGGGCGGATCATATTTTTTGATGCCGTAAGCGATGCTATTTCACATCACCGGGCCCTTATGAAATAAGCCCGAAACAATAGAATTTTCCATATTCTCCTGTTGCTGCCCAAGTTGGGTAAACCAATCAAAAAGACATCCCCTTTAGCCTGACAACAGGCAGTTAGTAGGTGGCTAATGGGGCTGTTGTCTCTGATCGGTACGGTGGATCAATCCATTCAGTTTCCGGACGCACATGTTTCGGATCTGCAAACGGTAACAACCGCGAACGGCACTTTCCTGCTGGTCACAAGTGGTGAAAATGGCGGTATGGCCAGTTACAGGGTCAATTCCGATGCCACCGTTTCGCTGATCGAAACGGAGCTGTTTTCACCCTATGCCAGCAGTGGTGCACTTGACGCGTTGACCTTGCTTACTGTTTCATCCTCCACCTATGTGCTGTTCGCCGGGTATCCCGGTGGGTTGCTGATTGCAAAGGAACTTTTGGCCGACGGGACTTTTGCGCCATCCACACTCAACATCCTGGCCCAAGGATCCATTTCAACCGGGGTCTTATCGTTTGTCCCGCTTGAGGGGGTTGAAAACGCGCTGCTCTATATGGCGGGGGACAATGCATCGGGATTGGAAACCTTTGAGTTCGATCCTGCGATGCAGTTCGTTTCCCGTTCCTACCTGGCTGATACCGATGATTTATACGCAGCAGAAATTACCGCCATGGAAACTGTATCCGTTGGGTCATCCACTTTTCTGATCACCGCATCCGCCGAGGGCGGTATTTCAAGTTTTCGGGTCGATGAAACGGCTGGCGGTGTTCCCGTAGCTGCCGCATCCGTTGGCATGAATCATGGGTTAGGGTTGAACACGCCAACCGCGATGACACAGATGGAAATCTCCGGGTCCAGTTTCATCGCAGTTCTGGATGCGGGCAGTAATGCCCTGGCAATGTTCAGGATAAATGAAAGTGGCGCACTTGAACTGGCGGACTTCATACTTGATACACGCCAAACCCGCTTTGCCGATGCCTCAGCGATGGCCAGTTTCACGGCCAATGGCAGCACATTCATCATTGCCGGGGGTGGTGATGACGGGCTTTCGCTTTTCACGGTGCTTGGCGATGGCCAGTTGGTCCATCTGGAAACCATCGAAGATGACCTTATCACCGGATTACAAAACGTCAGCGCGATTTCAGCTACCGTTCTGACGGCAAATATTCAGATCGCCATCAGTTCACAGGCCGAAGATCTGCTGACTTTATATGCCATTCCACTGGCCGAACTGGGGGATGTCATCACCGGGACATCGGCTGATGACTTGCTGACCGGAACGCATCGCAATGACACGCTGACCGGGGGGAGTGGTGCTGATCAGATCCTTGCCGGCACGGGCGACGATGTCATGCGGGACGGGTTCGGTGCTGATCATTTGTGGGGTGGCAGCGGCAGCGACATTTTTGTCATGACACAGGACGGCACATCTGATTGGATCGAAGATTTTGATCCGGGAACGGATCGCCTGGACCTGTCCGGCTTCAACGGCTTCTATTCAACCAACCAGCTGAGCCTGACCCAAACCGCTAACGGCGCGGAAATCGAGCTTTATGGCGAAATACTCCATTTGATCAGCAGCACCGGCCTGCCTCTTTCTCTGTCGGATATATTCCCAACAGGTATTCCCGGCCCTGACAGGCCGCCGCAATCGTTCACAACCGAACTCTTTGGAACCGACGTCGCCGACAATCTTTTTGGAACCAATGGCGACGATGTCATCAACGCCTATGTCGGCAATGACGTTGTGAATGCCGGTGAAGGGGAGGACACAATATTTGGCCATGGTGGGTTTGATCTTCTGTCCGGGAAAGGTGGCAATGACATCATTGATGGCGGCGCGGGACATGATGATATCTATGGCGGAACCGGGGATGATGTTCTTTACGGTGGCACAGGGGATGATCTGATCGGTGGTGGCTCGGGGGATGATCTGATCTACGGCCATGCGGGATCTGATGCCCTGTGGGGGGCCGCCGGAAATGATGAAATCCACGGTGGGGCAGGCAATGACGAGATTGGCGGGGGCAACGGAATCGATCACCTTGTCGGCGGCGGAAATGACGACCTGATCTGGACTGGCGCCGGGGACGACAACGCCTGGGGTGGCAGTGGATCCGACGATATCGGCGGGGGGGATGGCAATGATACGCTTTATGGCGGGGACGGGGATGATTTCGTCTGGGGAGCGGCGGATAATGATATCCTTCATGGGGAAGACGGGAATGATACGATCGGTGCGGGGCCGGGTACGGATACCATTCATGCCGGGGCTGGGAATGATATTATCTGGGCGGGTCCAGACGACGATTGGATTGACGCGGGCGATGGCGATGATCTGATCACCGCCGGTGCTGGGGATGACCTTATCATCGGTGGCGCGGGAGCTGATATATTCGAATTTGCCGAACCCTTCGGAACGGACACCATCAACGACTTTGATGTCGCGGCGGATCGGCTTCGGTTTTCCGAAACCCTCTGGCCCGGCACCCTTACCACAGAGCAGCTGGTCGATCTCTATGGTGGCTACGACCGCGGGTCAGCAATGCTGGATTTTGGCACCAACGGGCGCCTGATCCTTGATAGCTTTGTGGACCTTGCCGCCCTGCCGGATGCTATCGAATTCATCTAGGCCTTGATGATATACGTACAGATAGGCGCTTCAGACAAAATCAAAATCACTTCCTGATAGGCTGTCCGGCGTGATGTCGGACAGAAGAATAGTGCCTGAACCGTAGTCAACAGTAGCGTCATTATCCGCATAAGAAATATTCAACCCGAGATAATCGAGCCCGTCGATCGCAAACCTGATCAGATCATCGCCCTGAATAAAATCAAAGATCGTGTCCGTGCCATGATCAAAGTTGAAGATGAAAACATCTGCGCCGTTGCCGCCATTGATCAGATCATCCCCTGAACCGGCGGTGATCAGATCGTCACCGGCTCCGGCGTAGATCCGGTCTATTCCGCCACCGCCCCAGATAGTATCGCTGCCGGTGCCGCCGCCAATGGTATCATTCCCAGCGCCGCCGCCCAGAAGGTCATTGCCGTCCCCGCCCCAGACTTCGTCATTTCCGGCACCGCCATAAAGTTCATCATGGCCTTTGTACCCGCCGAGTATGTCGTGCCCGGCGCCACCCCAGGCAATGTCATTCCCGCCCCAGGTGTAAAGCTCATCGTCTCCATCGCCACCGCTGATCTGATCGGCGCCACCGCCGCCGGCAACCTCATCATTGCCGAGCCCGCCCAGAATGTAATCTGCCTGCCCCCCGCCAAAGATAATGTCATCGCCGGCACCGCCGTCCAGATAATCCTT
>CAYTUW010000083.1:0-11878 GCA_964441435.1 uncultured Rhodobacterales bacterium | reverse complement strand
ATCGGCGAGGATCGGGCAATCGGGGCGCAGGTCGCCGCTGCAGCAGTCAACCAGGTGGGCGAGGGTTCTGCGCATTTCCCGCAACTCGCTCAGTTTGGCGTCGATCTGGGCCAGATGTTCCTGGGCGAGCTGTTTCACATCGGCGCTGGCGCGGGATTGATCTTCATAAAGCGCAAGCAACGCCCGGCAATCCTCTATCCCGAAGCCAAGCGCGCGGGCACGGCCAAGGAAGGCCAGCTTGTGCAGATCGCTGTCCGAAAAATCACGGTAGCCATTTTCCCCGCGCCCCGGCGTGATCAGCCCGATGTCTTCGTAATAGCGGATGGTTTTGGCAGGCAGGCCCGCACGGGCGGCAACATCCCCGATGTTCATGTGACATTCCTTTCGCTGGGTCGAAAGCGGCTGAGCCGCAACGCGTTGAACAGGACAAAAACGCTCGACAAGGCCATGGCGCCCGCCGCCAGTACCGGTGACAGCAACACCCCGGTCCAGGGGTAAAGCACCCCGGCTGCAACCGGAATCAGCGCCACATTGTAGCCGAAGGCCCAGAACAGGTTTTGCCGGATGTTGCGCAGCGTGGCACGCGACAGTTCGATTGCGCTGACCACGGACATCGGATCGCCGCGGGTCAGAACGACATCGGCGCTTTCGATGGCAACATCCGTGCCGGTGCCAATGGCAATGCCCAGGTCCGCATGGGCAAGCGCCGGGGCATCGTTGATCCCATCCCCGACAAAGGCGAGCTTGCCGCCATTCGGCCCTTCCTGAAGCTCCTCAAGCGCGGCAACCTTACCTTCCGGGCGCACCTCTGCAACCACCTGGTCAATGCCGAGCTGACCCGCGACATGCTGCGCGGTTGCGGCATTGTCCCCGGTGATCATCGCGGTTTTGATGCCGAGGCGGCGGAGTGCGGCAACCGTGTCTTTGGCACTGTCTTTGACCTCATCCGCAACAGCCAGAAGTGCCGCCGGACGACCTTCAACCGCAGCAAAAAGCGGGGTTTTTCCGACCTCTGCAAGCGCGGCCGCGCGGGCGGTGAATGCGCTGATATCCACCCCTTCCTGTTCCATCAGATGTGCCGCCCCGATCAACACATCCCGCCCGTCGACCTCAGCGCGCGCGCCAAAGCCTGCGATGGCCTGAAAGCCTGTCGCTTCGGGCAGGGTTTCACCTTCGCCCGCTGCGGCGACGATCGCACGGGCAATCGGGTGTTCTGAATGGGCCTCCACCGCGGCGAGAAGGGGCAATAATGCCTGCCGATCAAATCCCTCGGCCAGTGTTAGGTCGGTCAGCGCAGGGTGCCCTTTGGTCAGGGTTCCGGTCTTGTCAAAGGCGACGGTTGTCACCTCTGCAAGGGTCTGAAGCGCGACCCCCTTGCGAAACAGCACCCCAAGGGCTGCGGCGCGGCCTGTCCCCGTCACGATGGAGGTCGGCGTGGCCAGCCCCATCGCGCAGGGGCAGGCAATGATCAGGACCGAAACCCCGGCAATCATGGCGTAGGTCAGTGCCGGGGATGGCCCAAAGACCAGCCAGGCGATAACCGTAGCAACCGCAGCTGCAATCACCGCCGGGACAAACCATAACGTGACCCGATCCACCAGCGCCTGCACCGGAAGCTTTGCGCCCTGCGCGGCCTCTACCATGCGGATGATCCGGGCAAGCGCCGTGTCAGCGCCAACGGAAACCGCCTGATAGTCGAGCGCGCCGGATCCGTTGACCGTACCGCCGGTGACAGAGTCCCCTTCGCCCTTGTCCACGGGCAGCGGTTCGCCCGTCAGCATGGATTCATCGACGGCGCTGCTTCCGGACAGCACCACGCCGTCCACCGCGAAAGCTTCGCCCGGGCGGGCGCGCAGCCGATCGCCGGGGTTTACGTCGTCAACAGCAAGTTCCTGCCATTCGCCGTCCCGTTCCACCAGGGCCGATTTTACCGATAGGGCGGTCAGGCGGCGGATCGCCTCACCCGTTCGGCCACGGGCACGGGTTTCCAGCCAACGCCCCAGAAGGATCAGCGTGATGATGACCCCGGCGGCCTCAAAATAGACGGCGCGCGCGCTTGATGGCAGAACGGCCGGCGCAAAGGTTGCCACCGTCGAATAGCCCCAGGCCGCAAGCGTGCCGAGCGCGACAAGGCTGTTCATATCAGGCGCCCCGCGCAGCAGCGCTGGAATACCAGCCTGATAAAAACGCCGCCCGGGGAACACCATCACCAGCGTGATCAGCACAAACTGCAACAGCCAGCTTGTCGAGGCACCAAGCGTTGCGTGGATCCATTGATGGATGACCGGAAACAAGTGCCCCCCCATTTCGCCTGCAAAGACCGGAGCCGTCAGGACTGCCGCGATCAAGAGGTCACGAAAGAGCGTGTCGGCCTCGCTGGTATCCTTAGCGGTGTCGGCCTGTTCGTGCAGCCGTGCGGGATAGCCGATGCCATTGCTTGCCTCGGTCAGGGACCGGGCTGTCATCACCCCTGTGATCCCGCGCACCTGCGCCTGTCCGGTGGCGAAGTTCACAGAGGCCGACAGCACGCCCGGCGCGGCAGACAGCGCGGCCTCTACCCGGGCCACGCAGGAGGCGCAGGTCATCTTTTCAATGTCGAGGATCAGGTCCTCTTCTGCGGCGGGGTAGCCCGCGGTTTCCAGCGCCTCTGTGAGCGCTGGCAGGGTGATATCTGCCGCCTCAACCCGGGCGGATTTTGTTGCAAAATTCACCTCGGCTGCGCGCACGCCGTCAACGGCGTTCAGGGCTTTCTCCACCCGCGCGACACAGCCGCCGCAGGTCATACCAGTCACAGGCAGGGTATAGGTTTCAGTCGTGGTCATCTGGTGCTCCATCAGCAGGGACACCGACCACATAAGGCTTCCAGTTACTGGAAGGTCAAGACCCCTCGGAATTTTTCTGCCAACAGGGCAGAATATCCCCTGCTTCCGGCCTGGCTTCATAGACACCGCGCCCGATGGCGCGCGCAAGACACAGGGCCGCAGCGTGGCCGATATCGAGGATCGCATGCGCGCTGTCCGCCCCGAGCGGCTGCGCGCCCGTCGCGGCGGCAAAGATCAGATCACCATCATAGGGGCTGTGGGCGGGGACAATCGCGCGCCCGATGCCATCCTGCGCCATAACGGCGACGCGTTTGGCCTGCGCTTTCGTCAGTGCCGCATCGGTTGCAACAACGGCGATGGTTGTATTGGTGCGGCTGAGGAAGGCCTGCGCCTTCTGGCTGGTGAAGGCTGCGACCTGCCCGCCCGCCGGATCCGCCCCTTTGCCGCCGAACTCCGCCCCGATTTCGAACGGTGCGGCCCAGAGGTGCCCGTTTGCGGTCTGCACTGATCCGAAAGGATTCACCCCGACGAGTGCCCCAACGGTAACACCGCTGTCAAGCACGAGGGAGGCCGACCCAAGCCCGCCCTTGCAGTCGGATGTCAATGCGCCGGTTCCCGCCCCGTGGGAGCCAAGCTCAAACGAAACGTCCGCAGCCTCATAGGCGGAATGACCCAGCGCGCGATAGGGGTTTTCCGCCCAGTCCTTGGCCCCGCCGTTCAAAAGGTCAAACAGGATGGCCGCAGGCACCAGCGGCACCAGCGCCGGGCCAACCGCAAACCCACGCCCCGCCGCCCTAAGCGCATCTGTAACGCCGGAGGCCGCATCAAGCCCATAGGCAGAGCCGCCAGACAGCACCAGCGCATCCACCGCCTCGGTCGATTTGTCGGCGTCAAGCAGGTCCGTTTCCCGCGTTCCCGGCGCGCCACCCATCACGTCAACGGCAGCAACAAAGGGTTGGTCCGCCGTCAGCACGGTCACGCCCGACTTGATCGCGCGGTCCTCTGCATTGCCGACGCGAAGGCCGGGCACATCGGTGATCAGGTTGCGCTTGCCCGGTATCATCAAATGCACCGTCCGCCATCGACTTCCATGCAGACCCCCGTGACCATGCTGGCCTCGTCCGAGCAGAGGTAACAGGCGGCGTTGCCCATGTCTTCGGGGGTCGAAAAGCGCCCCAGGGGGATGGTCGACAGGAACTTTGCCCGCACTTCAGGTGTGTCCTCGCCCATGAAGCTTTTTAGCAGGGGTGTTTCCCCTGCAACGGGGTTCAGTGCGTTGACGCGGATACCTTCGGGCGCGAGTTCAACAGCCATCGCGCGGGTGGCGGTGATCATCCAGCCTTTGGAGGCGTTATACCAGCTGAGGCGCGGGCGCGGGCTGACCCCGGCGGTGGAGGCGACGTTCAGAATGGCACCAGAGCCGTTGGCCTTCATATGCGGTACGATTTCGCGGGCGGCGAGGTAAACAGATTTGGTGTTGACGGCGAGGACGCGGTCAAAGTCCGCTTCGCTGATCTCCTCCATCGCGGCAGGCAGATGGGTGACGCCCGCGTTGTTCACAAGGATGTCGAGCTGGCCAAAGGCATCAAAGGCGGACTGCGCCATCGCTTTTACATCGGCACCGTCAGCGACATTGGCGACCTGAGCGACACCGCCGATTTCCTGCGCAACCTCTGCCGCCGCATCGCCATTGATGTCTACCACCATGACGCGCGCGCCCTCGGCAGAAAATTTGCGGGCGATCCCCGCGCCAAAGCCGGACCCGGCACCAGTGACGATGGCTGATTTTCCATTTAATCTCATGATCTTCTCCTACCCGTGACGCGCCGCAACGGTTTTCAGCACCGAAAACCCGTAAAGCGCCTCAAACCCTTTTTCACGCCCGTGGCCGGATTTTCCGATCCCGCCAAAGGGCAGTTCCACCCCGCCGCCCGCGCCGTAATTGTTGATAAACACCTGCCCGGAACGCAGCCCCCTGGCCAGCCGCATTTGCCGCCCACCATCGCGCGACCAGACGGAGGCAACAAGCCCGTAATCGGTGCCATTGGCGATGGCGAGCGCCTCTGCCTCATCGTCAAAGGGAATGATCACCTGCACGGGGCCAAAGATTTCGTCCTGCGCCAGCACATGGCCGGGATCCACGGGGGCGAACAACGTCGGCGCAACGTAATGGCCACCCGTTGGCGCGTCGGCTACGATCTGCCCTTCGGCTATTTTTTCCATCGTTTCGCCCTCAGTCAGAAAGCCCGAAACGATGTCTTTCTGGCGGGCAGAGATCAGCGGGCCGACGTTCAGGTCATCCAGCGCCGGACCAACCCGGAGCGCGCCATAGGCTTCGGCCATACGGGCGGTGACCTCTTCATAGACGTCACGCTGCACAAGGATGCGCGAGGAGGCCGAACAGGTTTGACCTGCGTTCTGGATACCGGCGTTCACAAGGAAGGGCAGGGCGTCATCGAGATCGGCGTCGTCAAACACAAGCTGCGGGGACTTCCCGCCAAGTTCGAGCGTGACAGGCACGACATTTTTTGCCGCCGCGGTCTGGATCAGGGATCCGACGCCAACCGACCCGGTGAAAGAAATGTGGTGGACATCCGGGTGTGCCGACAGGGCCGCGCCGGCCTCTGCCCCCAGCCCCGGCACGACACTCAGCGCACCATCAGGCAGCCCGGCCTGCCGCGCCAAATCGGCAAAGGCAAGCGCGGTGAGGCAGGCCTCTTCGGCGGGTTTCAGCACGCAGGCATTGCCCATCGCTAGCGCCGCGCCTACCGACCGCCCAATGATCTGCATCGGGTAATTCCACGGCACGATATGGCCGGTAACGCCGTGGGGTTCGCGCAGGGTGTAAACCGTATAGCCATCAAGATAGGGGATGGTTTCGCCCATCACCTTATCTGCCGCACCACCGTAAAATTCCATGTAGCGGGCAAGCGCCAGCGCATCGGCGCGGGCCTGCGAAAGCGGTTTGCCAACGTCGAGTGATTCAAGCCGGGCGAGCCTGTCCGCGTGGTCAAGCACCAGCTGGCCAAGCCGTGCCAGCAGCCGCCCGCGTTCCGCCGCTGTGACGCGGCCCCAGTCACCTTGTCGTGCGGCCCCGGCCGCAGCAACGGCGCGGTCCACGTCCGCCGCCTGCCCACGGGCAATCGCGCCGATGGTTTCGCCTGTTGACGGGTCTTCAAGCGCCAGTGTTTCCCCGCCAAGCGGCGGCACCCATTGATTGTTCAGAAAGCATTTCGCGGGGTCGAACCAGAGGTCATCGAGGCTCATGTCAGGCGTCCTTTCGGATTTCGGGCAGGCGCGGGGCGGCGTTGATAAGGGATTGTGTATAGGCGTGCTGCGGACTGGTGAAGACGGTTTCAGTGTCGCCCTGTTCGACGATCTCCCCAGCCTTCATCACCAGCACCCGGTCGGTGATGGAGCGCACGACAGACAGAGCGTGGGAGATGAACAGATAGGTCAGGCCGAAACGGTCCGAGAGGGCGATGCGCTGACGCTGGCCACCGGAAAATTCATGCGGGAACCTATGCTGGTCCGCAGGCGACAGACCAACAGAGGTCAGCGCCTCTGCAATCGCATCCTCCAACGCCGCACCGGTGGGTGGCGCATCAAGCAGATGGAAGGGTTCAGTGATAAGTCGCGCAACCCGATGGCGTGGGTTGAAACTGCCGTAAGGATCCTGAAACACCACCTGCATCTTGCGGCGCACATCGCGGTTGGGTGCGCGGCCCGTATAGACCGGATCGCCATCGAGCAGGATGTCCCCACCCTGTATCGTCTCAAGCCCCAGAATGGCGCGGGTCAGCGTCGATTTTCCGCAGCCGGATTCGCCGACAAGGCCAAGGCTTTCGCCCTTCCTGATGTCAAAACTCACCCCGTTTACTGCGCGGAAATGTGCGGGCGGGGAAAAAAGCCTGACGCGTGGCAATGTGTAATCACGGATCACATTGCGGACGCTCAGAAGCGGGATTTCCCCGCTATGGGCTGCGCGGTCGGGCTGATGGCCCGACGCCGCAAACAGCGCCTTGGTGTAGGGGTGTTTCATGCGCTGAAACAGGGATTTCGCCGCGCCGCGTTCGACAATCTCGCCCTGTTTCATGATGACGATCTGATCGGCAAGGCCCGCCACCACGGCAAGGTCATGGGTGATCATCATCAGACCCATCTGATCCTCTGTCACCAAGCGCTTGAGCAGCTTCAGGATTTCAGCCTGCGTGGTCACGTCGAGCGCGGTTGTCGGTTCATCCGCGATCAGCAGTTTCGGGCGCAGCGCAATCGCCATTGCAATCACCACCCGCTGCCGCTGCCCACCTGACATTTCATGCGGGTAGCGGGAAAGCGGAAAACGATCCTGCGGCAACTCGCAGCGCGCTAAAGCCTCCGCCGCGCGACCCATCGCCTCGGCGCGGGTGGTATCCGGTTCGTGGATGAGGATGGTTTCGGCAACCTGGTCTCCAATGGTCTTCGCGGGGTTCAGCGCCGTCATCGGTTCCTGAAACACCATCGACACGTCATTGCCGCGCAGGGCGCAAAGCGTGTCCTCATCCGCCGCCAGCATATCCGTGCCAGACAGCAGGATTTCACCGGAACATTCCGCACCGCCGGGCAAAAGCTGCACCACCGAAAAGGCGGTCATCGACTTGCCGGAACCGCTTTCACCAATCACGCCCACAATCTGGCCGGACTCTATGTCCAGCGACACGCCTTTCAGGATCGGAATTCCATGGATCGACAGCGACAGGTTTTTGATCTCAAGAAGGCCCATCTAGCGCGCCTTCCGGATGCGTGGGTCAAGAATGTCGCGCAGCCCATCGCCCATGAGGTTGAGGCCGAGCACCGTCAGCACAATCGCCATACCTGGAAACACCGCAAGCAGCGGATTTGTGTAGATCAGCGTCTGACTGTCGGCGAGCATGCGCCCCCAGCTTGGGATTGGCGGCTGCGCCCCAAGGCCGACGTAGGAAAGCCCGGCCTCAGCAAGAATGCCGAGCGAAAACTGAATGGTGCCCTGCACGATCAAGAGATTGGTGACGTTCGGCAGGATATGCTCAACGCTGATCCGGGCAGCCCCTTTGCCCGCAACACGGGCGGACAGGATGTAATCGCGCGACCACAGCGATAGCGCCCCACCGCGTGTGATGCGGGCAAAAACCGGGACGTTGAAGATGCCAATGGCCAGGATCGCGTTAACGGCGGAAGGGCCGAATACAGCGGTGATGAGGATTGCAATGACGAGCGACGGGAAGGCAAAGACAAGGTCATTGCCACGCATGATGACCTCATCCAGCCAGCCACCCTTGTTTGCCGCCGCCGTCAGGCCCAGCGGCACGCCGAGCGCCATGCCGATACCCACCGCAACCAGCGCCACCGCGATGGAGGTGCGCGCGCCAACCATGATCATCGACAGGATGTCGCGGCCAAATTGATCCGTGCCCAGAAGATGCGGCAGGCCGGGATCACGCAGCCTGTTTTCAATCGGCAGTTTGGTGACGTCAAACGGCACCCAGGCAAAAGAAATCAGCGCCGCCGCCACAAAGATGAAGGTCAGGACCGCGCCGATCATAAGGTTGCGGTTGCCAAGGATCAGGGAGATTGCCGCGCGGTCCATCAGCGTGCCCTCCTCAACCGTGGATCAACGGCGGCATAGGCAAGGTCCACGGCGAAATTGACGAGGATCACCGCAAAGACCAGGAGCATGACAACGCTTTCCACGACGATCAGGTCGCGCTGGGTGATCGACTGAAACACCAGCCGCCCAAGGCCGGGCAGGAAGAACACGTTTTCAATGATGATCGCGCCAGCGAGCAGGAATGAAAATTGCAACCCGATGATCGTCAGGACCGGGATCAGCGCATTGCGCAGGGCGTGCCGCCAAAGGGTCTGGCGCTTGGTCAGCCCCTTGGCCCGCGCGGTGCGGATGAAATCTTCGTTCAGGGTATCGAGCAGGGCTGACCGCATGACGCGGGCAAGGATGGAAGCTTGTGGCAGTGCGAGCGAAACTGCGGGCAGGGTGAGGGACTTTATCGCCGGGAAAAACCCGGCGTCCCATCCGGCAAACCCACCAGCAGAAAACCAGCGCAGATTGATGGCAAAGAGCAGCACCATCAGCATGGCGAACCAGAAGTTCGGGATTGCAACGCCAAGCTGGGTGATGCCCATCACGCTGACATCCGCCGCCGAACCACGCCGGGTTGCCGCGATGATCCCGGCGGGGAAGGCGATGGCGGTGGACAGCGTGAGGGCGAACAGGGCCAGGGGCAGCGAAATCCACATCCGTTCGCCGATCATGTCGGCCACCGGTGTGCGGTAGGTGTAGGAGGTGCCGAAATCCCCGGTCAGCATACCGCCGACCCAGTTCAGGTAGCGCTGATAGGTCGGGACATTGAGGCCGAGCTGTTCACGCAGGGCGTTGATAGTATCTTCCTCAGCGTTGATGCCAAGCATGAAGGAGGCCGGGTCGCCGGGCGCGATTTCGACCAGCAGAAAAATCACGAGGCTCGCCACGATCAGGCTGATCACAAGCGATTGCAGGCGTTTGATGGAATAGCGCAGCATGTCAGGCCATCGCACCAAGAGAGGGCTGACGTTTGCCCGTGGGATGGCGAAATGCTCTGGAAGCAAGGTGCTTTATAGTGGCAACATACATCTCAAGTTATCCGCGAAACACCTTGCGTTAGCCAAATCGCCAACCCCCGGGGCGGGCCGGCGATCCGACCGGGCACCTAAAGGTGCTATTCCGGTCGGAAGATGGATCAAACTGATCCTATTCAGCCCAGTGAACCGCCGTCAGGTCGGTGGCCTGCGTCGGTGCGTTTTCCCACAGGCCAACAACACCGGCCTTGGCCACCGTCGGGAAGGCAAGCTGGAACAGGTAGCCGTTGACGTAATCCTCTGAAATCATCGTCTGGGCGGCCTTCAGGATGTCAGACCGTGCGCCGGGATCGGTTTCGGCATTGAGGTCCGTCATCAACTGCTGGAAGTCGGCGCTGTCATACTGAAAGTAATATTCCGGCCGCGCATAGATGCCGATGTCGAGCGGTTCTGTGTGGCTGACGATGGTCAGGCCAAAGTCATAGCCGCGGAACACTTCCTCAAGCCATTGCGCCCATTCGAGGTTGGTGATCTCGGTCTCAATGCCGACCTCACGCAGTTGGGCGGCGATGATTTCCCCACCACGTCGCGCGTAAGAGGGCGGCGGCAGTTTCAGAGTGGTGGTGAAGCCGTCGGCATAGCCCGCTTCGGCCAGCAGGGCGCGGGCCTTGTCAGGGTCGTATTCGCTGTTGGCGGTCAGGTCGACGTAATCCGGGTGGTGCGGCGCAAAATGGGTGCCGATCGGCGTGCCGTAGCCGAACATCGCGCCATCAATTATGGCCTGCCGGTTGATGGCGTGGGCGACAGCCTCGCGCACGCGGATGTCGTCAAAGGGCGGCATCTTGTTATTGGTCGACAGGATGGTTTCACCTTCGGTGGAACCAACCATCACCTGAAAGCGCGGATCGGCCTCGAACTGTGGCAGATTCTCTGGCGCGGGGAAGCCGACAAAGGCGTCGATGTCCTCGGCCATCATCGCGGCGAAGGCGGCGGTCGGGTCAGAGATGAACTTGAACGTCGCGCTTTCCAGCAGCGCGGGTTCACCCCAGTAATCGGGGTTGCGGGAAATCTCGATCCGGTCGCCCTGCACCCAGTTGTCAAACTTGAAGGCGCCGGTGCCGATGGGCGCGTTTGCAATATTGTCGATGCTTTCGGGCGCGACAATCACCGCATCACCCCAGGCCATGTTGAACAGGAAGTTGCCGTTTGGCCCATCAAGCGTGACGCGCACGGTGGTCGGGTCTATTGCCTCAACCGAGGTGATCCCGGCAAACAGCGCCTTCTGCGCGTTGGCGCTGTCCTCGGCGCGCGCGCGGTCCAGCGAAAACACCACGTCATCGGCGTTCATGTCGGTGCCGTCATGGAATTTCACACCGTCGCGCAGGGTGAAGGTATAGACCGTGCCATCGTCGGAAATTTCCCAGCTCGCTGCGAGGCCCGGATTGATGGACCCATCCGGGCCGAACCGCGTCAGCCCCTCAAAGATGTTGGAATAGGTGACGGAGTCAATCGCGCCAGCGGCGGCAGAGGTCGGGTCAAGATGCGGCGGTTCAAGCTGCATCGCCACGGTGATCGAGGTTTCGGCCTGCGCCGCCCCGATACCCGCGGTCAGTGCAACGGCAAGACCGCCCAGCATACGGTTAAATGTCATTGTCATTCTCCCTGTTTCATTTTTCCCCGGTGCCGGGGGTCAAGAGGTCGATCAGGCTTTGCCCCATCACTTTTGCAGAATCGACCATATCATCAACGCCGACATATTCATCGGGTTTGTGCGCAAGCTCCAATATCCCGGGGCCATAGGCAATGCAGTTCTTGAGCTTGCCAATGCGATCAATGTGTTTCTGGTCATATGTTCCGGGCGACACCACATATTCAGGCTGTTTTCCCATCACACCGTTGATCGCGCGGGCGACGGTTTTGACCACAGGGGCGGTTTTTTCGGTCATCGTCGGCAGAACCCGGTGCATTTCGCGCATATCGTAGCGAAAATTTTCCCGTTTTGCGGCCACAGAGTCGAGCACGGCGCGCACCTCTGCCTCCACATCCGTAATGTTCTCTTCGATCAGAAAGCGGCGGTCGATCACCATGCGGCAGCTATCCGGCACCACGGGGGAGGGCAGGCCGGTGTAATCGTCATCCTGTTCGTCCTGCCCGCCATGCATGGAATTGATGTTGAGCGTTGATTGCCGCGCGCCTTTTGGCACGACAGGCATGTCGGTGCGTTTTTCGGCGAGCGCGGGGAACAGGGTCTGTTCCATTTCATTGACGACGGCACCCATATGACGCACTGCGCAATCACCCAGAAACGGCATGGAACCATGGGCAATTTCGCCGTGGGTTTCAATCTCTGCCCACCAGACGCCGCGATGGCCAAGGCAGATGCGATCCTTGTTCAGGGGTTCCGGGATAATCACATGCTGAACCCGGTCGGGGGAGAAATAGCCTTTCTCCGCCAGATAGGCGACACC
>CAYTUW010000082.1:0-11915 GCA_964441435.1 uncultured Rhodobacterales bacterium | reverse complement strand
TATCGCGTTTCTGTGCCATATCGCTCATCAAAAGGTGATAACGCACCAGCCATTCGATGGTTTCGACATCGGCTTTTTTGAACCCCAGCCGCGTGGCCACTTTGCGCGCAATTTTTGCCCCAAGGATGGAATGATCTTCCGGCCGACCTTTGCCTATATCATGCAGCATAACCGCAAAATAGAGCACCTTTCGGTTTACCCCGTCTTCGAGGATTGAGGAGGCGACAGGCAATTCCTCTTCCAACTCGCCGCGTTCGATCTGGGCGAGGTGGGAAATGCATTGGATCGTGTGTTCATCGACGGTGTAATGGTGATACATATTGAATTGCATCATCGCCACGATGGGTTCGAATTCGGGTATGAAGGCCGCCAATACGCCAAGCTCGTTCATACGCCTTAGCGCGCGTTCCGGGTTGCCGTGTTTCAGGAGCAGGTCGGCAAAAATACGGCAGGCTTCGGGATCGGCCTGAAGATCCTCGTCAAACAGGTTGAGGTTGGCAGCAATCAGACGCATTGCATCCGGGTGGATCAGATAGCCGGTGCGCAATGCTTCTTCGAAAATCCGGAGGAGGTTGAGCTTTTCCTTCAGAAAAGCCTTTTCCCCGGCAATGGCTATCCGGTTCTGAATGAGTTTCATACCGGGTTTCAGTTTTTTGCGCCGCCGCAACAGACGCATCAGGTCGGGCGTCCGTTTGATATGGATGGCTTCGAGCTTTGTCAGAAATATCCGTGTAAGTTCCCCCACTTGTGTGGCGTGACGAAAATAGTCCTGCATGAAATGTTCAACCGCGCGCCGCCCATCGCGATCATTATAGCCCATCCGCGATGCGACCTCGACCTGGAGGTCGAAAGTCAGTTGTTCCACCGCCCGCCCAGTCGCAAGGTGGAGATGGCAGCGCGTGGCCCAGAGGAAGCTTTCCGCCGCTTCGAACGCGGAATATTCATCCGGCAAAAAGACCTTATGATCAACGAGTTCGCCGGCGTCCCTTACCCGGTGGATATACTTGGCGATCCAGAACAGGCTTTGCAGGTCTCGCAGCCCCCCTTTGCCCTCCTTGACGTTTGGTTCAACCACATAACGCTGGCCGCCCTGTTTGCGGTGGCGTTCGGCGCGCTCGGCCAACTTGGCCTCCAGAAACTCGCTTTCCGTGCCTTTGAACAGATCTCTCCAGAGCGTCCGGTCCAATGCCTCCGCCAGGGCTTGTGATCCACAAAGATACCGATGTTCCAAAAGGGCGGTGCGGATGGTGAAATCTTCGCGTCCGAGCGCCACACAGTCCTTCATCGAGCGTGTGGCATGGCCGACCTTCAGTTTTAGATCCCAGAGGATATAGAGCATTGATTCAATGACACTCTCAGCCCAGGCGGTCAGCTTGTAGGGCGTCAGAAACAGCAGATCGACATCGGAAAAGGGTGCCATTTCCCCGCGCCCGTATCCTCCTACCGCGAATAGGGCAAGCTTCTGCCCCTCGGTTGGATTGGGGAGTGGGTGCAACTGAGTAATGGTGAGATGATGAACCGCGCCGACAATCGCATCGGTCAGGTAGCAGTAGGCTCGTGTCGCACCACGGGCATTCATCGGATCAGCCTGGAAGGCGGCGGCTATGGCGGCGCGCCCGTCGTCGCGTTGTTGTTTTAGAGCCTCAACCGCGAGGTTACGCAATTCCCGGCCGGAATGGCCTGCTGTGACACCGGCACTGATTGCTTCTGCAAACGCCAGGTGATCAAACAGATCGTCGGGCGTGCAGATCAGCCCTGCAGGCTGGTGGTTCGGGCGCGAAAAGAGCGCGGCGTCAGAAGCCGGCGCCGCCGAAGGATCTTGGAGCAGGGTCAATCACAACCACCTGGTTTTCTCGGATTGTTGCAACCGCCAGGCCGCGTTCATTGGTGCCATCGGCGCGCAGCCGGAACACACCGTTCACCCCGGCAAACCCCGCGCTCTGTGTCAATGCTGAGACAGTCAGCGCATCGGATTGGCCGGATCTGGCAAGGGCGCCGATCGCCGCGATGCCATCATAGGCGAGGCTCGCCAGCGGGTGCGGCGGGGTGCCATAGGCGGCGGAGTAACGGCTCTCGAACCCCGATGTCAGTGCTGGGTCGGGCAGTGCGAACCAGCCTTCCTGCACACCGGGCAGGCTGAGCGCGGTTGCCGGTAGATCCCAGCGGCGTAGCCCCACGAACTGCGGGTTCGGTGTCCGTAGCCCGTTTTCAGGCAGCAACTGTGTCAGGAGCGGGATAGCCCCATCGGTCCCAGAGGTGAAGAAAACAGACTGGGCGTTGGCCTCTCGGGCCTGGCGTACGATGCCGGGGATCGCATTGATCAGCCCGGTCTGCGAAAGCTCAAACGGCGCAACCCCGACAAGGTTTCCGCCGTGGCGCGCCGCAGCAGCAACGATGGCATCCTTGCCCTGAACCTCTGCGGTGCTCTGGCCATGAACCACCATGATGTTGGATCTGCCCTGACGGATCGAATAGCTCACCAACCGATTGGCTCGGTTCAGCGAGGTATTGCCCAAGAGGAACACATTTCCACCTGCTATTTCGACGTTATTGGAAAAGGTCAGGAGATTCACATTGCGGTCGCGTATCGCCACACCCGCCGCGTTTGCAGAATCGGCGAACACCGGGCCAAGGATTATTTTTGCCCCATCGTTCACCGCTTGTCTGGCAGAGGCGGCTGCCTGTTCCGCCTGACCTGCGGTTGGGTAGACGCGCAGGTCGACTTCGACACCGCCAAGGTCTGCGATCGCCAGCCTTGCCGCGTTTTCAAGGCTTTGCGCTAGAACGGCATCCCCCGCCGAAGCCGACCCGTGAGGCACCAGCAGCGCAACAGGCACCGGGCGCGCAGTGTTCAGCGTCGGGCCGCCATCGCCAATGGTCTGGCAACCGGCCAGCACGAGAACCGACAGAAGGGTCAGAAGAGACCCCAGTGACTTGCGGGCAAAACTCAAAACGGTAATCATACGACGACAGGCTCCCTTGGTGCGCTTTCACAGCACCTTTAGGTTAAGCGTTTGAAGGGGCGGTGTAAACGCCGCAACAGAGGTAATCCATGACCGTCGAGAATATGCCGATCGCTGAAGGGTTGCACCTTGTGGCGGTGCCGATCGGAAATGCGCGCGACATCACCCTGCGGGCGCTGGATGTGCTGGCGAATGCCGACGTGTTGGCGGCAGAGGATACACGCAGTCTCAGGCGGTTGATGGATATTCACGGCATCCCGCTCGGGGATCGGCCGTTGATCGGTTATCACGATCATAACGGGCCAAAGATACGGCCGCGCCTGCTGGCACTGCTGGCCGAAGGAAAATCCATCGCCTACGCCTCGGAGGCGGGCACCCCGCTTGTAGCTGACCCGGGGTTTGTTCTTGTTCGTGACGCGACAGAGGCGGGTCATCTGGTCACCACTGCCCCCGGCGTGTCGGCGGCGATTGCCGCACTTAGCATTGCCGGGTTGCCAAGCGACAGATTCCTGTTTGCCGGATTTATGCCAAATGCCAAAGCGGCGCGAAAAAGGGCTCTGTCCGAATTGTCAGAGCTGCAGGCGACGCTCATTTTCTATGAATCACCAAAACGGCTCGGTGCGTTCCTGTCTGATGCGGCAGAGGTGTTCGGGAAGCATCGCACCGGCGCAGTGTGCCGTGAATTAACTAAGAAGTTCGAAGAGGTTAGACGCGGAACGCTCGACCTTCTTAAGACCCAATACACGGCTGCGCCACCGAAAGGTGAAATTGTAATTCTCATTGACCGGGCGGGCGAAAGAACTGTTAGCGATTCATTAGTAAATGAGGCGCTAACATCGGCTCTGAGAGATATGCGCACGCGCGAGGCGGCTGATTATGTGGCGCAGGCATTGGGAATCGCGCGGCGGGATGCTTACCAGGCCGCTCTGGCTTTGAAGAAGGACGAAAAATGACCTACGCGGTTCGGGGGTCCGGGTTGCAGGCCGCCATGCCCGCGGCATCGCCGGAACGCGCGCTGCGCGGAAAGCGGAACTATCTGGCCGGGCTTGCCGCTGAAGATCAGGTTGCTGCGAGTTATGAACGGCGCGGGTTTTCGGTTGCCGCACGCCGTTGGCGCGGGCGTACTGGTGAGGTTGATCTTGTATTGCGCGATGGGGAGGGACTGATTTTCGTTGAGGTGAAAAAATCCCGCGACTTTGGCACTGCAATGGCCTCCCTGACTTCCAGACAGATCCATCGGATTGCCCGGACGGCAACAGAATTTGTTGCTGGCGAACCGAACGGATTGATGACGGATATGCGCTTTGATCTGGCGCTGGTGAATGCACAGGGCGCGATAGAGGTCATTGAGAATGTATTTGTGGATTAGCCCTGCTTGAACCTTTGCCCTGGCTGCGCCATGTATCTAGGCAACAGAGCAGGGATAGCCGATGAAAATAGCCTTCCAGATGGATCCGATCGACGACATCGACATTGATGCCGACAGTTCTTTTCGCCTTGCCGAAGAGGCGCAGCTGCGCGGGCATGAGCTTTTTTACTATACGCCGGATCGGTTGGCGTATCAGGAAGGCCGGGTGACAGCAAAAGGATGGCCGCTTGAAGTTCGGCGGGCACAAGGGGATCATTTCACCCTTGGCGCTGAAGAGGAGATTGATCTGGCAGAGGTGGATGTGGTCTGGTTGCGACAGGACCCCCCGTTTGACATGTCCTACATCACGACCACGCATCTGCTTGATCGGGTGCACCCCGAAACATTGGTTGTGAATGATCCGTTCTGGGTGCGTAACTACCCGGAAAAACTGCTGGTTCTTGATTTCCCGAATCTGACGCCGCCGACGACCGTCGCGCGTGACCTCGACACGCTGAAGGCGTTCAAAGCAAAACATGACGATATCATCCTGAAACCCCTTTATGGGAACGGCGGTGCCGGGGTGTTTCGCCTGACGGCGGAGGACCGCAATCTTTCCTCGTTGCATGAACTGTTTTCGGGCATCAACCGCGAACCACTGATCGCGCAGAAATACCTGCCGGATGTGACCGGTGGCGACAAACGTATCATCCTGGTTGACGGGGAACCCGTGGGTGCAATCAATCGCGTCCCGGCGAAGGGGGAGGTGCGATCAAACATGCATGTCGGCGGACGACCGGAAAAATCCTCCCTGACCGCGCGGGAACAGGACATCTGCGCCGCGATTGGCCCGCTGCTGCGCGACAAAGGGCAAATCTTTGTCGGGATCGACGTGATTGGCGACTATCTGACGGAAATCAACGTAACATCGCCGACCGGCATTCAGGAACTGGAACGCTTTGACAACGTCAACATTGCCGCGCGAATTTGGGAAGCGATTGAGCAACGCAAGCAGGTGGCCTGATCCGGACACTTAAGGTGCCAGGTTGAGCCGCGGATCGTCGAGTTCGAGCGGGAAGCGATCCGGCATCAACCCCTGCTGGAACCAGTTCACAAAGCTGTAGATCGAAAAGACCGGCAGGCCGGTCAGCTTGCGAATGTCGGTGGCATAAGGCGTCATGTTTGTGCATTCCAGAACGATGGCACCAATATCTGCATGCTGCGTCACCAGCGCGCGCGCTGCATCCAGCAGATCAAGCCGGCAGGCCTCAAAATCCATTGTGGGCTGGTCGTCCAGAATACCATGGCTGAAGGCGCGGCCGGCATCGGTGCCGACAACGGGCGTGTCGATCGGGGCCCGCGCGGCCTTGAGATGAGCCTCTGTCAGGTTCTGAGCCGAAATCGTGATAACACCCACCCGTTTGCCCGGTGGTAACATCGCCGCAACCAGTGGAATTTGCATCAGCGAAGATGTGGCCACCGGGACGGGAACCGCAGCCGCCACCTCGTCCTGGATGAGGGCCAGAAACCCGCAATTCGTCGTCAGCCCATCACAGCCGAGATCCACCAGATCACGTGCCGCTGCGATGAACCCATCCACCAGCAGGCGCGGGTCATGGCGCACCACCTTGTCAGGGGTCGCACCCCGCACGATGCGGTATTGCACCGGGAAATCCCAGGTCATCGCATTGGCAATATCGCCGTAGATACGCGGAAACTGCGTTTCCAGCATCATGACGCCGACGGCAGCGCCGTAGACAGTTTTTCCTCCGTGTTCGATGGGCATGGCGACCTCCTCAGACAGGTACATATAGCTGTGAATAGGCGCGGCGCACCGCCTCCGTCACCTGTTCACGGCGTTTTTCGATGTGATTGCGCATGACACTGACAGCCTGATCGGCATCTCGAGTCAAAAGCGCGTTGAGCAGAACCCGGTGCGAGGTCAACGCCCCTGCATCGCTATCCTCTTTCATCAGCATATCGAGATTGATGATCCGAACATAGCGGATGCGATCATTGATGTTTTCCAGCATCCTCAGCAGCTCGGAGTTGTTCGACAGTTCCGCAATGCGGAAATGAAACTCCTCATCCATGCGGATCAGTTCCGACAGGTCCTTGGTTGTGCGATAGGTGCCTTCGACGCGATTGAGATAGCTTTCAAGCGCAGTAAGCTGATCGTCGCTGGCCCGTTCCACCGCCCGGCGCAGCGCTTCGCATTCCACCGCCATACGGGCTTCATAGAGTTCGATGATGCGCGTGGGGGATAGGGCACGGCAGAAAAAACCGCGCCCGTTGACAAATGTCAGGAAACCCTCGGCCACCAGCCGGTTCAGCGCTTCCCGCAGCGGCGTGCGCGAGGCACCAAGTTCCGCCGAAAGGGCGCTTTCATTGATTCTCTCTTCGGGTTTGAAATCAAAATTCACCGCCATTTCGCGCAGGCGATCATAGACGCGTGTGACGGAGCTTTCTGACTTTCCCATAGGTTACATCCAGCAAAACAAGGGTTTCTGGCATCAATACATGATTTATCCGCAGTCGCAAGAATTTTGCGTTCACTTTTGAATAATTATCTGTATACAATTTTGAAACCACGGATCGGGAGGCCTCGTTGAACAATCAGATGAATGGCGCAGAAGCGATGGTCAGGATGCTGGAAGCGCATGGTGTGCGCCATATCTTTGGCCTCTGCGGTGATACGACGCTGCCGTTTTACGACGCGATGCACGGCCTCGATCACAATATCACCCATGTGCTGACGCGGGATGAACGCTCCGCCTGCTATATGGCGGATGGCTATGCGCGGGTGACCGGCCGTGTTGGCGTGTGCGAAGGGCCATCGGGCGGCGGGGCGACCTATCTGCTGCCCGGGCTGATAGAGGCGAATGAAAGCTCCTATGCCGTGCTTGGCATTACCACCGATATTTCGGTTGGAACCTATGGAAAATACCCGCTGACGGAGGTTGATCAGGAGGCATTGATGCGGCCTCTGACCAAATGGAACACGGTGATAAAGCAGGCCGTGCATATCCCGCGCATGGTGCGCGGCGCGTTCCGGGCGATGACAACAGGGCGATCAGGTGCCGCGCATCTGGGGCTGCCCTATGACGTGCAGTATGACCCGGTTGACCCCGTCGATATCTGGGCCGACCCGCGGCACGAAACCTTCCCTGCCTATCCCACAGCCCCGGAGCCCGGTGCGGCAGAAGCGGCGGCGGATGCCATTCTGAGTGCAAAATCACCGCTCATCGTCTGTGGCGGCGGCGTGGTGATTGCAGGGGCTGAGCCGGAACTGGCCCGGCTGGCCGAACGGCTCGACATTCCGGTGGCAACTTCGATTTCCGGGCAGGGCAGCCTTGCGGACAGCCACGCCAATGCGCTGGGCGTTGTTGGTTCAAACGGCGGTACGGATGAGACATGGGCGCTGATGGAGGCAGCGGATCTCGTGATCTTCATGGGCTGTCGGGCGGGTTCCACTACAACATCCCGCTGGGAAGCCCCCAAACCCGGCGCGCGGATCGTACATTTTGACAATGACCCGATGGTGATTGGGGCGAATTACCCGGTGGAGGTCGGCGTTGTCGGTGATCTGCGGCTGTCGTTGCAGCAGGTCAACGCCGTGCTGGATCAACGCAAGCAAGGTTTGGACAGCTTTGGCGGTGCGGCAGCGGTGGCGGCGGCAAAGGTACAGAAATTTGCACGTTTCCAGAAGCTTGCGGAAAGCAATGAATCCCCGATACGCCCTGAACGGCTGATTGCAACCTTGCAGGGGGTGTTGCCAGAGGGCGCAACCATTGTTTCTGACCCCGGCACAAGCTGCCCCTACCTTTCCGCCTATTACCAGCAGGCGCTTCCAGGGCGGCATTTCATCACCAACCGGGCGCATGGGGCTTTGGGCTATGCTTTGTCGGCGGCCCTTGGCGCGTGGTTCGGGCGGCCTGAGCGCAAGACCGTGGCGCTGATGGGCGATGGCTCTTTCGGGTTTACGGCGGGGGAGCTTGAAACCATCACCCGCCACCGGGCGCCGATCACGTATATTGTGCTTTCCAACAGCAATTTCGGCTGGATCAAGGCCAGCCAGATGGCTGACAAGGGCAGCCGCTATTACAATGTCGATTTCAATCGGGTGGATCATGCTGCGGTGGCTGCGGCCTATGGGGTCAAATCCTGGCGGGTTGAAAACCCCGATGATCTTGGCAGAGTGTTGAAAGAGGCGGTCAACCATGATGGGCCGACGCTTGTGGATGTCGTGACGCAACCGCTTGAACAGGCCGCAGCGCCAGTCAGAAGGTGGATGGGATGAGCGAAGGAAAAGTCATCGTTGTCGGGGCGGGGATTGCGGGGCTTTCGACCGCGATCTGGCTGCGGCGCGAAGGCTTTGACGTCACGGTGATTGACCGTGCGGCACCGGGGCAGGGAACGTCGTTTGGCAATGGCGGCGTTTTGGCAAGCTGTGCAATGGTGCCGGTGACGACGCCGGGACTTCGGCAGAAGGCGCCGGGGTTGTTATTTGACCGTGAATTCCCACTGTTTCTGCGCTGGTCCTACCTGCCGCGCCTTATGCCGTGGCTGCTGAAATATATGGGCCATGCCAATGATGCGGACACGCGCCGCATCGCAAGCGGCCTGACGGAGATCGTCGGCGATTCCGTTGAGGCGCATCAGGCGCTGACACGCGGCACGGTGGCGGCGCAGTGGATAACCGAAAGCGACTACACCTTTGCTTACAAGGACCGCGCCGCGTTTGAAGCGGACGCCTACACCTGGGCGCTGCGGCGCGAGGCCGGCTTTGAGCCGGAACTGATCGAAGGCGGTGCCGTCCAGGACTATGAGCCGCTGTTCGGGCCGGAGGTCCGGTTCCTGGCGGTAATGAAAGATCACGGGTTTATCCGCTCACCCGGTGATTACTGTGCTGCTCTGGCGGACGTCCTGAAGGCAGAGGGTGGGTATGTTCTTCAGGCCGAACTGCGCGATGTCGAACTTGGGGAGGGCGGCATCCGCGCGTTGCAGACAAGCGCGGGGCGGATGGAATGCGACCGCGCTGTACTGGCCACCGGTGTCTGGTCAAAGCCGATTGCGAAAAAGCTGGGCCTCAGGGTGCCGCTCGAAAGCGAACGCGGCTATCACATCCTGTTTAAGTCCCCCTCACAGGAATTGCAGCGCCCTTATATGATCGCGGCCGGGAAATTCGTCGCAACCCCGATGGAGCACGGGATGCGCTGCGCGGGCATTGTGGAGTTTGGTGGGCTCAACGCGGGGCCATCGCGCGCGCCGCTAGACTTTTTAAGGCGAAAGGTGCGCGAGGTGTTCCCAACCCTCACCTGGCAGGGCGAAGATGAATGGCTTGGTCATCGTCCGGCAACCACTGACAGCCTGCCGCTGATCGGTGAAATCGGGCGCACCGGGGTGTTTGCGAATTTCGGCCACCAACACATAGGCTTGACCAGCGGGCCAAAAACGGGTCGGCTGCTGGCAGAAATGATGGCACACAAACGATCAAACCGGGATCTCTCTGCTTTTGATCCGGGGAGGTTCACATAACAAAACCACATCCAACGGGAGGAAAAGGATGAAAAAGACAATCATGAAAACGGCCGCAGTGGCCGTTGCCGCAAGCTTTGCAGCGCCGGCATTTGCCGAAACATGGGATATGCCGATGGCCTATTCCGGAACCAATTTTCATTCCGTCACCGGGGCGGAGTTTGCCCAATGTGTGACGACAGGAACGGGCGGGGCGCTGGAAATTGTGACCCATCCGGGCGGATCGCTCTTTGCGGGCGCGGAAATCAAACGGGCGGTTCAGACCGGCCAGGCGCTGATCGGGGAACGGCTTTTGTCCGGCCATCAGAACGAAAACGCACTGTTCGGATTTGATTCCATTCCGTTCCTGGCAACCTCTTTTGAGGATTCCGGCAAGCTCTGGGAGGCGGCACAAGGCCCGCTGACCGAACTGCTGGCCAGCCAGAACCTGCATCTGCTCTATTCCGTGCCATGGCCGCCGCAAGGTCTCTATTTTGACCGTGAAATCAACTCTGTCGCGGATATGGAAGGGTTGAAATTCCGCTCCTACAACAATGCAACCGCGCGGATTGCTGAACTGTCCGGCATGTTGCCGGTGCAGATCGAGGCGGCTGAAATCAGCCAGGCCTTTGCCACCGGTGTTGCCCAGTCGATGATTTCATCCGGTGCCACAGGCTATGACCGCAAGGTCTGGGAAAGCCTCAGCCATTTTTATGAGGTCAATGCCTGGCTGCCCAGGAACTATGTGCTGGTCAACGCGGATGCCTGGAACGGGCTGGATGAAGCCACGCAGAACGTGATGAACGGTTGTGCAGAACTGGCCGAATATGCCGGGCTGTGGCGGTCCATTCAGTATACGGATTTTACCATGACGGAACTTGCAGCAAACGGCATGGCCGTGCAGCCCGCGGGAGATGCGCTGAAGGAGGAGTTGCGCGGCTTTGGTGATACGATGACGTCAGAGTGGCTTGAGGCCGCAGGGGCCGAAGGGCAGGCGATCATCGACGCCTACCGCGCAGAATAAAATACCTACAAAAAGAGGCCCCGGCGAAAATCGCCGGGGCCAAATCATAATAAGGGAGGGGGTCATGCAAGCGATCCGAACGACGCTCGACAGGTTCTATCTGGGTTGCGGTATACTGGCTGCGATGTGTCTTGTTGCCATCCTGATCCTGATCGTGTTGCAGATGGTGGCACGCTGGACCGGGGAGATGTTCACAGGCGCGCCGGATTACGCAGGTTACGCGATGGCGGCGGCTTCTTTCCTTGGGTTCGCCTATGCGCTTAACCATGGCTCCCACATCAGGGTGAGCCTGCTGCTCGGCGCGCTTGGGCGGCATCGCAAATGGGGGGAGTTCTGGTGCTTTGGGATTGGCACCGCGCTGTCGGGTATCTGGGCTTATTACGCGATCAAGATGACGTATTTCTCCTGGAAATTCGGCGATATAAGCCAGGCACAGGACGCCACCCCGATCTGGATTCCGCAGGTGACGATGGTTGTGGGAACCTCGGCCCTGTTTATCGCTTTTGTCGATCATTTCATTCGGCTGCTTCTGACAGGTCAACACGGCATGTCACAAGAGTCACTGGACAGCGTGGAGTAGAGCGATGGAACAGGTATATCTGGTCTCGATCTTTCTTTTTATTCTCTTCCTGCTTCTGGGCACCGGGGTCTGGGTCGGGCTGGCACTGTTTGGTGTGGCCTTCATCGGGATAGAGATGTTTTCAGCCCGCCCCGCAGGCGACGCGATGCTGACGCGCATCTGGACATCCGGGTCAAGCTGGACGCTGACCGCGCTGCCGATGTTCATCTGGATGGGGGAAATCCTTTATCGAAGTCGATTATCCCAGGATATGTTTCGCGGGCTCGCCCCGTGGATGGCGCGGCTACCCGGTGGGTTGGTGCACACGAATATCGTTGGCTGCACGATCTTTGCGGCGGTGTCCGGTTCATCGGCGGCAACGCTGACAACGGTTGGCAAGATGTCGATCCCGGAACTCAGGAAACGCGGCTACCCGGAATATATGACCATTGGCACGCTGACGGGGGCGGCAACGCTGGGGCTGATGATCCCTCCCTCACTGAC
>CAYTUW010000081.1:0-11952 GCA_964441435.1 uncultured Rhodobacterales bacterium | reverse complement strand
GGGCTGGATCGCATGTATCAGCGCTGGGATGGCTCTCATCGCGGTGACCTGTTGATTATTCTTATGGCCACGCTGTTTTTGCTGACCCCGCTGATCATGGTGGGGCTAAAGGGTGCGACAGCTTTTTTCACCTTGCCAGCGGCCGTCTGGTATGCGGCGATGCGGTCCCTGGCCGTTGCGCTGGTCTCGGCGGCATTGGCTGTCATTATGTCACTAATGCTGGGCTTTTGGATCGTTACATTGCGCCGTGGGGCCATGCTGGCCGAAGCGGTGGGCTATCTGACTGTGGCGGCCTCCCCGCTTGTTATTGGCACCGGGTTGTTCATCCTGCTTTTCCCATTTGTCAGCCCTCAGGCCATGGCGCTGCCGGTGACGGCGCTGGTCAATGCGGCGATGGCGCTCCCCTTTGTGTTGCGGGCGGTGTTGCCCAGCCTGCGTGAGACAGAGCACAGCTATGGGCGGCTGGCCGGGTCGCTGCGGCTGCGGGGCTGGGCAAAGTTTCGGCTGCTGATTCTGCCGCGCCTGAAACGACCGCTGGGTTTTGCGACCGGGCTGGCCGCGGCGCTGTCAATGGGGGACCTTGGGGTCGTCGCGTTGTTTGCAGAGCAGGACTCAGGCACGTTGCCTTTGATGATCTATCGTCTCATGGGGGCCTACCGAACCGACCAGGCAGAGGCCGCCGCCCTGCTCTTGCTGATCTTAAGCTTTGGTTTGTTCTGGGTGTTTGACAAAGGGGGGCGCCTTGGTGCTTGAGCTTCGGAATATCAGCATACGGCAGGGCAGTTTTGAACTGCACGCGGATCTGTCGGTGCTGGGGGGCGCCAAATGTGCGGTGATTGGCCCGTCCGGTGGCGGGAAGTCAACATTGCTGAATGCCATTGCGGGGTTTGTGACTCCTGAGGGGGGGCAGGTGATCTGGCATGGCAATGCCCTGAATGAGGCAGCACCAGGCGATCGGCCGGTCAGTATGATTTTTCAGGACAGCAATCTGTTTCCGCACCTGACGGCGGCGCAGAATGTCGGGCTGGGGCTGCGGCCGAATTTGCGGCTTTCCACGGTGGAAATCGCGGCAGTAGAGGCAGCGCTAAGTCGGGTTGGGCTGGGTGGCATGGGCGATCGCAGGCCGGCCGATTTATCCGGCGGTCAGATGGCGCGTGTGGCCCTTGCGCGGGTGTCTGTGCAAAAACGCCCGCTGCTGTTGCTGGATGAACCGTTTGCCGCCCTCGGGCCCGCGCTTAAGGCAGAGATGCTGGACCTCGTGGCAGAGATCACAGCGGAGTCTGGCGCCACCCTGTTGATGGTCAGCCATGACCCTGAGGATGCAAAGCGTATTGCGGATCAGGTGGTTCTGGTGGCGGATGGCATGGCGCATGCGCCTGTCAAAACGGCAAGCCTGTTTGCCGATCCGCCAGAGGCGCTGCGGGATTATCTGGGCGACTAAACTTGCCAGGGATCAAGGGGCAACCAGATGGTGCCTCGCGTTCATGGACGCCAACGAAAACACCCCGCCGCTAGGACGGGGTGTTTCAAATTTCACCAGACGGATCGCAGATCAGTCGTCGTCTTTGCGTTTGCCTTTGATCGGCGCCCAGAGCTTTTTGTTGGTGAGATACAGAAGCACTGACAAGAGCGCGAGGATACCAACACCAACGAAGCCCGCGTTTTTGCGCGCCATCATCTTTGGCTCTGCCGTCCACATCAGGAAGGCGGAAACGTCTTCGGCTATGTGATGTACGTCCGCGGCGTGGCCATCGGCATATTCAACCGCATCGTCAAACAGCGGCGGAGCCATCGAAATCCAGCCGCCTGGGAAGGCGGTGTTTTCATAAAGGAACGCACCAGCCTCTTCCTTCGTTTCGCCGGTATAGCCGGTCAGGATGGAGGCTATGTATTCTGCGCCGCCCATGCCATTGAAGATCTGGTTGAGGCCAAGTCCCATCGGTCCGTGAAACCCGGCGCGCGCTTTTGCCATAAGCGTCAGGTCGGGTGCGCCAACGGCGTCATTTGCCGGGAAGCGGTCCGCAGGAACAGCGGTGCGAAAATCGTCAAGCTCAGGATCGAAGACCTCATAGCGCGAGGCGAATTCCCGCGCCTGTTCCATTGTGTAGGACGGGCCACCCTCATCCGCGAGGTTGCGGAAATAGAGGTATTGCAGCCCGTGGCAGGCGGAACAGACCTCTTGATAGACCTGAAGGCCGCGCTGGAGCTGATCACGGTCGTAAGTGCCAAAGGGCCCCTCAAAGCTGAAATCGAAATCTTCGATATGCTGTTCACCCCCACCGGCGGCCATGGCACCGGTTGCAAGGCCAAGGGAAAGAGCGGCTGATATCAGAATGTGTTTCATCGTCCTGGCCTCTTACTCAGCTGGGGTTTTTGCGCCCGGGTAATGGGCGTTGAAGTCGTCTTCGATGGTGTCGGGCGGGGTTTGCGGTTTCTCGATCACGCCCAGAAGCGGCAGAATCACGAGGAAGAAGACAAACCAATAGGTTGCCCCGATCAGCGAAATCCAGTCATGCGGGAATTCGGTATCACGTGCGCCGACCCACATCAGAACGAGGAAGTCGATGACCAGCAGCGCGAACCACATCTTGAACATCGGGCGATAGCGGCCCGACCGCACAGAGGAGGTATCGAGCCAGGGTGCCAGTGCCATCACAAAGATCGCGCCGAACATCGCCAGGACACCAAAGAATTTTGCGTCGATGATGCCTCCGGTGACAAAGCTGACAAGCTGCACGGCCCAGACTTCGGAGGTGAAGGCCCGAAGGATCGCGTAGAAGGGCAGGTAATACCATTCGGGCACGATATGCGCCGGTGTCACAAGCGCGTTGGCTTCGATGTAGTTGTCCGGGTGGCCAAGGAAATTCGGCATGAACCCGACAATCGCCATGAAGATCGTGAGGATCACCGCAAGGGCAAACAGATCCTTGATCACGAAATAGGGCCAGAACGGCACGGTGTCTTTTTCGGCTTCTTCCTTGGAACCACGCCGTACCTCAACCCCTGTCGGGTTGTTGTTGCCTGTGGAATGGAAGGCCCAGACATGCACGATGACCAGCCCCGCGATGACGAAGGGCAGCAGATAGTGCAGGCTGAAGAACCGGTTGAGTGCCGGTTGGTCCACAGCGCCGTTCGGCGTGCCAAGCAGCCAGCTTTGCAATGCTTCGCCAATGCCGGGGATCGCGCCAAAGAGGCCGGTAATCACCGCCGCACCGTGGAAGGACATCTGCCCCCAGGGCAACACGTAGCCAAGGAAGCCGGTCGCCATCATCACGAGGTAGATCAGCATACCGATGATCCATGTCACCTCACGCGGGGCCTTGTAGGACCCGTAGTAAAGGCCACGGAACATGTGGGCGTAGACCGCAACAAAGAACAGCGAAGCACCGTTCATGTGGAAATAGCGGATCATATGACCGCCATTCACGTTGCGCATGATATGTTCAATGGAGGCAAAGGCCATATCGACATGCGGTGTGTAATGCATGACGAGGATGATGCCGGTGACGATCTGCAGCACCAGGCAGAACACCAGGATGATGCCCCAGATCCACATCCAGTTGAGGTTCTTGGGTGTCGGGATCATCAGCGTGTCATAGAGCAGGCCAACAACCGGCAGCCGTTCATGCAGCCATTTTTCGATGCCCGATTTCGGTTCGTAGTGATCGTGTGGAATACCGGCCATCGTTATGCCTCCTCACCCAGTTGGATCGTCGTTTCATCCAGGAATTTGGCAATCGGCACATCAAGATTGCGCGGAGCCGGGCCTTTGCGGATACGGCCGGATGTATCGTAGTGCGACCCGTGGCAGGGGCAGAACCAGCCGTGGAAATCCCCGGCAGCGTTGCCAAGCGGAACACAGCCAAGGTGGGTACAGACCCCCATCATCACCAGCCATTTGCCCTCTTCGTCAAGGGCGCGGTTTTCATCGCTTGCATCAGCGGTTGCATTGGCGTTTTCGTTGCGGGCCGCGTCGTCGATCAGCTCGCTCAATTCAACGGAGCGGGCTTCTTCGATCTCTTCGGCGGTGCGATGACGGATGAATACGGGCTTGCCCTGCCATTTCACGGTCAGCTGGGTGCCCTCTACGACACTGGAAACATCCACCCGGATCGAGGCGAGCGCGCGCACATCGGCGCTTGCATTCATCTGGTCAACCAGCGGCCAGACGGCAGCCCCGGTTGCAACGGCCGCTGTGCCACCCGTGGCGTAATAAAGGAAATCCCTGCGGGTGCCTGCGTGATCTTCTGCGTTGGACACGAGTTTTTCTCCATTCATGGCACCGGATGGCGCGCATACGACAATCAGCCCCGTTTTCAGAGGCCTTTCGGCGGGTGTTTAGCGCCCCATGGCGCGCCCGTCCAGCGGACAATCGGGCGCAGGGGAAAAAGTTGGAGGATTCCTGGCGGCGATCAGGTCAGGCCTGGGGTGTTGTCATCTGCATGGAGGGGCGTGCGGCGAAGGCTTCGAACCAGGTGGCGAGCGCGTTGTGACCATCACGCCAGTTGCGGTCGGCATTGCGCAGGTCAAGGTAGCCAAGTGCAGCGGCCACGGCGATCTGCCCGGCATTGAGCGGGGCTTCCAGATGGGCCATCCAGCGGCTTTCAAGCACGCCCAGAGCGTTTGAAATCTTGGCCCATTGTCCTTCGACCCAATCAGGGAACCTGTGTTCCTCCGGGCGCAGGCGCCATTCATAGGCCATCAGAAGTGCGGCATCTATGATCCCTTCGCCGGTGGCTTCCAGCGTCAGGATTTCCCAATGCGCGTCCCCCGTGCCGTAAAGCCCTGATCCCGCGCGTTGATCGAGATAGCGGCAGATGACCCGGCTGTCATAGAGCGCAGGCCCATCGGCACGCACCAGCACGGGCACTTTGGTTAGCGGGTTTGTTGCGTCAAGCCCCGGCGCGGGCTGAAGCGGTGTGCCATGAGTCGGCACCAGTTCGACATCTTCAAGCTGGTCAGTTTCATGCAAAAGGATCATCACCTTGCGGACATAAGGCGATGTCGGGGAATGGTGGAGCCTCATCTAATCTACCTTGCGAATACGAAAGCGGCCAAAGCCCGCGATATCAATTTCAACAGCCGGCCCGGTTTCGCCGAGCCGGATCACACGGCGATAGCGCCCTGAGGTGTGCATCTGATCCCCGTCACGATGCATGGCGACACCTTCGTCAAGGTCATCCAGCGCATCCTCCGCCCGCTGGTCTCGGCGGCCAGTCTCTACCTTGCGGCTGATGGCATAGGCGGCAATCGCAACAGCGCCGTAGCGCAGCGCAACCGCAGTGACAGGGGCTAGGGGCAGGGGCATCGTATCCTCCATTGGATGCTTGGCCTAATGTAGGGTCATTCGCCCGTCGCACCAAGCATCAGGGCCGATAAAATTGCGGTTTCATGCCCGATCCCATAGGCGTTGACCTGCTTCGCCGCCGCATCGCGGGCCACGTCCGCCTTGTTCTGACCAAGTTTCCATGTGCCCTCGATCGACTCGATGGTCAGCCGCGCGGGCACGATCATCCGCATCATGCGGGCCAGTGCATCATCGCTCATCTTTGAGGCGCTCCACGGAGGTTTCGGTAACAGCCGGTTCTCAAAATTTGCGGAAAGCTCATCCAGGTGGCTGCGTAACTCTTCTGCGGGGCGCAAGGCCAAGGTTCCGCGCAGATGCACAGCGATATAGTTCCACGTCGGCACTTGATCCGGCAGCTCATACCAATCGGGGGAGATGTAACTGTCCGGCCCGGTCACGGCGATCACCGCGGGCACGGGGTCGGACAGCGCGCGCGCGATAGGGTTTGAACGGACAAGATGCAGGTCGGCGTGGCGTGCATCCGGGTCTATTACAAACGGGATATGAGAAACAAAAGGCCCGTTTTCCCCTGCAACAGACACTGTTCCAAAGCCACGCTCCCGCGCGAAATCAAGGTTGGTTTCCTCTGGCGTTTGCCGAAAGGCGGGGTTTGGATGCATGGGCAAATCTCCTGTCTGATCAGGTTAGCGGGGGCTTGTCGCGCGCGCAACAAGGCGCCATAGTTAAGCGGTTCTCAGGGCGGGGTGAAATTCCCCACCGGCGGTAAAAGCCCGCGAGCGGCCCCTGCGGGGGTGTCAGCAGATCCGGTGAAATTCCGGAGCCGACGGTCATAGTCCGGATGGAAGAGAGCGTAGGGCGGCGCATTGCGCGTGCCCTATCGTGTTTCGCCTTGGGTGACGTGTCTGTCGCCCCGGTTTGCAAACTGCAAGCGGGCCAAAAGGAAAAGGAGAAACCGATGACACACACCCGATATGCCTTTATCAAGGCGAACTGGCATGCCGATATAGTCGATCAGGCGCTGGCCGGATTTTGCGAGGTGATTGCGCCGGAACGGGTTGACGTATTCGATGTGCCTGGTGCGTTTGAAATGCCGCTTCTGGCGCGCGATCTGGCGGCAAGCGGGCGTTATGAGGCTGTCGTGGCCGCAGCGTTGGTCGTTGATGGCGGTATCTATCGCCATGAGTTTGTTGCGCAGGCTGTCGTCGATGGTTTGATGCGGGCCGGGCTGGACAGCGGCATTCCGGTGCTGTCCGTGAGCCTGACTCCGCACCAGTATCAGGACACCACGCACCATAGGGCGATTTACAAGGCGCATTTTGTCGAAAAAGGGCAGGAGGCCGCAAAGGCGGCGCTGATGATCCGGCGCACACGATCCGATATAGCAGCTTGATCTGAACGCATGAACATTAATATGGAACGATATGGCATTAATCGTTCTGTAGTTCTCCTATATCTGGCGCTTATCACATCAGAAAGGAATGCCAAATGAGTGCCCGTTTCGTTACCAAAACCATTCATGCCTATCTCGATTATCCGGTGGCCATCGCGTTGATGGTGCTGCCCGGGGTCCTCGGACTAGGGGAAGCTGTTCCGATGGCCTATTGGTTGTCGGTTGTCACAGGGATTGCGGCTTTTGCATTGACCGTTTTGACAGACCATCACCTCGGTCTCATCCGGGTGTTGTCTTACAAGTTCCACCTGGCCGTTGACCTGCTGGTTGGGCTGACCTTTCTCGCCGCTCCGTTCATATTCGGGTTTGCGGGCCTTGATGCCGCCTTTTACTGGCTGA
Organism: uncultured Rhodobacterales bacterium; assembly: GCA_964441435.1. GTDB lineage: Bacteria > Pseudomonadota > Alphaproteobacteria > Rhodobacterales > Rhodobacteraceae > CAYTUW01. The sequence goes on along the minus strand of CAYTUW010000081.1, from coordinate 4,855 downwards.
ACGGTGCTGCGGTCGTATTGGTGATCACACTCAGCGCGCCGCAGGAATCGCTGTTTGCTGCGGAATGATCCTTAGGGGAACAGGGTGGGTGCGTCGCCCTGTTCCCATTTCGGGTATTTTTTGAAGATCGCGGCAAAACGGTCAGATGATTTAAATGCCTCAAGCCAGCGGATGAGGTTTGGCCAGGGTTCACTCATGAACCAGCCGAGGTCAACATGGGCGAACTGCCTCACGAAGGGGGCGATGGCCATGTCGGCGAGCGTTGGTTTTGCGCCGAAGAGATAGTCCTGACCATTGAGCATTTCGTCCAGTTTCCGCAGGAATAGAGCCGCTTTTTCACGTTCCTCTTCCCTGTTTGCACCGTCATAACGACTGTCGTATTTATAGCGATCCAGCGCCGTTTTGAACGGACCATCCGCCTCTGAAATCAGGGCTTCCGCCGGTTCGGAAAGCCAGCCTTCGGGATCGTTTTGCGCCAGCGCCCAATGCATGATGTCGAGGCTTTCGTCGATCACCAGATCGCCCTCAACAAGCGCGGGCACCGTGGCACTGGGGGAGGCGGCCAGAAAGGCCGGAGCTTTGTCGCGCAGGAGGATTTCACGCAGTTCAACCTCCACGCGCGCGCTGGCAATCGCAAGGCGCGCGCGCATGGCATAGGGGCAGCGGCGGAAGGAATAGAGGATCGGGCGGGTCATTTGCGTATTTTACAGAAAAGAAGCCTGAAGTTGAGTCGCGGAATGGCCGGTGATTTCGGCGGTGACGATCTGCCCCTCGGGCTGGTCGCTGTCGAATGTGACTTCGGTGAACTGTTCTGTCCGACCCATACGCGGATTTTCCATCAGGATGTTGTGGGATTTTCCGATTTGTGCTGCGAGGTGACGGGCCACCGCCTTGTCACCTGCATCCCGCAGCCGTGCGGCGCGGGATTTGATGGCGCGACCATCAACAGCGGGCATGCGTGCGGCGGGCGTGCCTGCGCGCGCGGAATAGGGGAAGACGTGGAGCCAGGTGAGGTTGCAGTCCTCCACCAGCCGCAGAGAGTTTTCAAACATTGCCTCTGTTTCTGTCGGGAACCCGGCGATGATATCGGCACCGAATGTGATCTCGGGGCGCAGGCGGCGGGCCTCCTCACAAAACGCGATTGCATCGTCGCGCAGATGGCGGCGCTTCATGCGTTTCAGGATCATGTCATCGCCCGCCTGAAGGCTGAGGTGGAGATGCGGCATCAGGCGGTTTTCGGTCGAAATTGCCTGCATTAGAGCCTCATCCGCCTCAATCGAGTCGATGGAGGAGATGCGCAGGCGCGGCAGATCCGGCACAAGGCGCAAGATGCGCATGACGAGGTCACCAAGGCGCGGATTTGCAGGCAGGTCCGCCCCCCAGGAAGTGAGGTCAACGCCGGTCAGGACAACCTCGTTGTAGCCTTTGTCGACAAGCCGCTTGATCTGGTCGACCACAACGCCCGCCGGAACGCTGCGCGAGTTGCCACGCCCATAGGGGATGATGCAAAACGTGCAGCGATGATCACAGCCGTTCTGGACCTGAACATAAGCGCGCGACCGTGTGCCGAACCCGTCAATCAGATGGGCGGCGGTTTCGGTGACGGACATGATGTCGTCGACCTGAACACGTTCTGTCTGTCCGATGAAATCCGGGCCCATATCGTTCCAGGTGCCCGCTTGCATCTTTTCCGTATTGCCAAGGACAAGGTCGACTTCATCCATCGCGGCAAAGGTTTCAGGCTCTGTCTGGGCGGCGCAGCCGGTGACAATCAGGCGGGCGTCCGGGTTGTCACGGCGGAGCTTGCGGATTTCCTGCCGGGCTTTGCGCACCGCCTCTGCCGTGACGGCGCAAGTGTTCACAACAACGGCGTTTTCGACGCCCGCCTTCGCGGCGAGGTCTTTCATGGCCTCGGTTTCATAGGCGTTGAGGCGACAACCAAGCGTAGTGAATTTTGGAGCGTTCATCATGCACCCGCCAGAAATTCGGGGGTAAGTACACCGTCAAACACGTGACTCGCCGGGCCGGTCATCCATATGCCATCCTCGCGCCAGTCGATCTGCAATGTGCCGCCATCAAGGTCGATCCGCACTCTGCGCCCGGTCAGGCCCCGGCGCGCAAAGGTCACGGCGGTGGCACAGGAGGACGACCCGGAGGCCAGCGTCACCCCGACGCCGCGTTCCCAGACCCGCATGCGGATGTGATCGGGGCCAATCAGCGACGCCACCTGCACATTGGTGCGTTCCGGGAACAGCGGGTGATGTTCCGTAGCGGCGCCAATCGCCGCCAGGTCGGCCGCCTCTGCATCCTCCACCACAAAGGTACAATGCGGGTTGCCCATCGACGTGGCGGAGGGTGCACCGTCGAGCGGCAGGGAAAGCGTATCGCAGGCCTCGGCCAGGGGGATTTGGTCCCAGTCTGTCTGCGGCTGCCCCATATTGACGGAGATAAGGTCACCCGTGCGTCGTGCCATAAGGGTTGCAAAGCCGGTGCGCAGGGTCATTTCATCCTGCCCGGTTTCCGCCATCACGAGGCGGGCAATACAGCGGGAGGCATTGCCACAGGCATCAGACAGTGACCCGTCGGCATTCCAGAACGTCACGTCAACATCAGCGGCATCGGACGGTTTCAGCACAGCAAGCTGGTCATAGCCCACGCCGAAGTTGCGATGACCAATGGCACGGGCGAGATCCGCATCGACCACATCAGGGGCGTCACGTGCATCGACAATGACGAAATCATTGCCCAGCCCATGCATCTTGCGAAACCGAAGCCCGCGCGTCTGTTCACCGTTCAAATCCATCCGCTCCATATAGGGCAGGTGTAAAAATCAATCCAGAGGGGGCGGATTCACCCTTGACCCGGCAGGCACGCTTTCATAGAGAGGCGCCTCGTGAGGGCCCTTAGCTCAGTTGGTAGAGCGGCTGACTTTTAATCAGTAGGTCGCAGGTTCGAACCCTGCAGGGCTCACCACCCCCTAATCATTGACAAGTACATTCAATTTGAAAGGTTAACCGCCCTTTCATGCTGTATCGTTACATCTGGTTTCGGGTGAGACATGAGGTGGTGGGATGAGTGGGATTCCAAACGCGCCAATTATTATCAAGCGTAAGAAAATCATCGGCGGGGATGGTCATCATGGCGGTGCCTGGAAGGTGGCCTACGCGGATTTCGTGACCGCGATGATGGCATTCTTCATGTTGATGTGGCTGCTGAATGCAACCACAGAAAAGCAGCGCAAGGGAATCGCGGATTACTTCAGCCCGACAATTCCCGTGCATCGTGTTTCCGGTGGGGGCGACGGGTCATTCGGCGGCGATTCCGTGTTCACCGAAGAGTCCTTTGCACAAAACGAAACCGGTGCCCGTCTGACCGAACGAACGGATGCATCCCAGGGTGTGGGCGAATCCGGTGCCTTGCCTGTGCTGCTTGAGGAACATGCAACACTCAACGGCGATGCGTTACAGGAGGTACAGAATATCCTGGCCGGGTATGGTGGCGAGAGTTTTGCAACCGAAAACGAAATGCGCCATATCATAACCCGCGTCACCGACGAAGGGTTGCTGATCGAGGTGTTCGACATTGAAGATGCCCCTCTGTTTAACGGAACCACGCCGCCACCGGTTCTCGAACACATCGTTGCGGGTCTTGTGAAGGTTTTCGGGCGGGTAACAAATGATCTGGCCTTGAGCGCCCATACAAGTGCGCAGCCTGTGGTTATTGCCAAAAATTCGGTATGGGAATTATCAACGCAGCGTGTAGACACACTTCGGATGCTACTGGAATCCAAAGGGTTTGACACAGGCAGGATACGCCGGATAACCGGGCATGCGGACCGATCTCCGATTGCAGAGAATGCAATGAGCCAGCGTAACAACCGGATAGAGCTGGTGTTGCTGAGGTAAGGTAAAATCCTGCAAATTTTAGTTGTTAGGGCTGCGTTAAGCGCGAGCAGGTAGGTGTTTGGCAACATCAAGGGTTACCAGCAGCAGAAAGGCGCTTCCCATGACCATATCCTCTTCGCTGAACGCAGGTGTCGCAGGGCTGAATGCCAATGCGACACGGCTTGCCACGATTTCTGATAACATCGCCAATTCCGGCACGTTTGGATATAAACGTGCAACCGCTGATTTTGAATCCTTCGTCATTACACAAAGCTCCAATTCAGGCATTTATTCCGCCGGGGGCGTTCGCGCCAATACCACCCGGCTGATTGAGGAACGCGGCCCAATCGTTCCGACATCTAACGCGATGGATATCGCCATTGCCGGGCGCGGCATGCTGCCTGTCACCACCGAAGTGTCGCTTGGTGCTACAACCGGTGACCAGCCATTGATGATGACGACCACCGGGTCGTTCCACACCGATTCAGATGGCATCCTTCGTACGGACAGCGGGTTGGTTCTGCTGGGCTGGCCGGCGGAGGCGGACGGGAGCATCAGCACTTATCCAAGGGACACCATCGCCGGGCTTGAACCTGTGCGGATCAATTCCAATCAGACAGCTGGCGACCCGACCACGGCCATGAATCTGGGTGTCAACCTGCCGGCAACCGAAACCGAGGCAGGAACCAGTGGGACCGCCTTGCCGCTATCCGTGGAATATTTTGGCAATCTCGGTACGTCGGAAACGCTTGATATTACCTTTACGCCAACCGTCCCGGCAAGCGGATCGTCGAATACCTGGACTATGGAAATCCGCGATTCCGCCCAGGCTGGTGCCGTGATCGGCAACTATACTCTCGTCTTTGATGATAGCCGTGGAAGCGGCGGCACATTGGCGTCGGTGACGGTCAATAGCGGTGGCACGTATAATGCGGCGACCGGAACGCTTGATCTGACGGTTGCCGGGGGGC